>DIMS01000066.1:0-508 GCA_002425685.1 Synergistaceae bacterium UBA5560
GCTTCAACGGAGCCAGGGTTTGTACCCTGGTTGTATCTTCTTCCTTCCGCCTCTCTCGCACCTCGTCCGCAGCTTCAACGGAGCCAGGGTTTGTACCCTGGTTGTATCCGCTGCTTGCGCCGCTGGTGCAGCAGCTTCCTCCGGCTTCAACGGAGCCAGGGTTTGTACCCTGGTTGTATCCGGCAAGGAGTTTTGCCTTTGTTGCTGTCACTTCGGCTTCAACGGAGCCAGGGTTTGTACCCTGGTTGTATCCCCTCTCTTTGTTCCCCTTAGTTTTCGGAGGCTTTCGCCCCTTGCATAGCGCGCAACACTTTCAAACGGGTACTTTGCATTTCTTTTTTGAAAAGGAAATTCGAGCCGGTCCTTCCCATTGCCTTATCGCGAAACTCCCGGTGTTTTCACGTTCACTTGAGGTCCGCGCTTGCAGTTTTTTCTGAAATTGAATGTCCATCCGCTGGCAGAAAAAGTCCCAGGCCAAAATGACAAAGAGCCCCAAGCGAGAATATGC
>DIMS01000066.1:526-16897 GCA_002425685.1 Synergistaceae bacterium UBA5560
TTCTACGAGGTGTTCGAATTCGAGCCTGAAACCATAGCCAGGAAGGGGTGTTTCTCCCTTTCTGTTTCGTTTAAATGCCCACCACCCTTTCCCACCACCCTTTCTCGGCCTTTCAATGGGTTTGACCGATACCGGTTCAGGAAGGTTATGCACCGAGCACTCCCTTCGGACCTCATTCTGAAGCCATTGCNNGCCCCTTCCTGTAATGCCTGGTTGTTACGAATGGGGTCGTGCTTTCCCAAACTCTCGATTTGCGTGGGAAAATCGTTCCTCCCACGGACACGAGGACAAAGTTCAGATCCGGTTTTCCTTCCGGTTGCCAGATCGACCGAAAGAGATCGAGGACCCGGAGTTCGGTCGGGTCGAAGGGTTCTGTCCCGTAAACCAGGAAATGGTCAAGTTTCCCATCTCCGTTCATGTCGAGAGGCTGGAAGAAGGAATGCTTGTGGTCTTTGAGAGGTTTCCCCGCCTCGTCCTTGCCGATGAATTTCAGAGACACCCGAGAGGGGTCTCCATCACAGATCTTTCTGTTGATGCCCAGGATTTTGACCCTTACCATCTCCGCAAGCGGAAGCGTTTCTTCAACCCGGGGCAGCACCTTCGAGGAGAGAGCATAGAAGGCAGAATAGACATGTAATTTCCGTGTCGAGGCAATCTTAAAATTTTTTTGATTTATGTTTTCTTCGTATCTATAGGGAATCCACATCAGATATGGAGGGTGATTCCAACCTTCCTTCATCATGTCCTCCGTCGAGNNCTCGAGTTGCCCAGAGAATCAAGCCACGTGTCCTGCTGAGTCCAATTCTCCGGGGGGCGAAGGCAGCCCACCTGGGCCGGGTTGTCCAGGGTCCCTTCTTCAACTCGTTTGAAGTTCCATGACTCCTGTGCGCCAATCTCACTCCCCAGGCGGGCTAGCACCCAGGATTCCGAACGCCCGAGATAGGTCAGCCTATCGAGAAGACTGCTCAGGTCCTTCGTTGCTTCTTCGGAAGCGCTTGTTTCAAACCCAATTCGGGCGGTTGCCGAACGCTCGCAGGCAACGAAAGGATCGAAAATCATCTGCCTCCCCAGAGGGTTCTTCTCGTTGCTCGACTGCCAGAGACGAACGTGGCTATAACTGACTGGCGGGAGGTCGAAAACCGGAGTCCCCGATAGGAGTTTAATTGCATTGATGAAACTCATTGCCGGCAGTTCTGGCATCTTTCTTTTCCAAACATCAAAAAGAGCCCTGGCAATCCTGAAAGGCGAAGGAGGCCATTCAGGCACGCCTTCGTTCACGTTCCGCCCCCAAGGCGTCGAATGATAACGTCCTGTCAGGAAGGCAATTTCCACAACGACCATCTGACATTCCCCCCACAGGCGGGCCTACTCGTCTTCTTCATGCCCTTCAACCGGCTCTTCTCCCTGGCTTTCCGGTTTTTTCCGGATCGCTTTCACCTCAATCAGCCTGACGGCGGGGTCCGCGAAAAACTTCTGATCTCGGCAGTTCTTAATCCTCTCCCGGATCAGGTCTCGAAGATCCGATTGCGTAGGTAGGGCAAATCCCTCCACGTTCGAGGTCAAGTCTCCGGAGCGAACAAGGTCACATGCGGTCCGAAGACGTGTCCCCGACTCAAGAAACCCCTGCGCCTTGAAAAGCCCCAAAGCAACGAGGAGTTCGAATGCCTCCGGAGGAAGGGCGTGCCCTCTCAGGAGGCTCAGATCCAGGCTGAAGTAGGAGGTAATCCGTTTTGCCGTATACTCCACCCTCTGAAAAGGAACGTTCCCGTAAACATCCTTGTCGTAGGATTCCGATCTCAGTTTCCCTGAAGGGTCGATCGGGCTGAACTTCATGCCTCCCGAAACCGCTTCCTTGACCTCTTCGGCCTCGATGAAACCGGAAAGCGCCCTGGGGACCTTCACTCTTCCATCTCCCAAATTCGCCAGAAAGCAGCCATGGAGCAGGGAATTCGGATCATAACGGAAAAGAGCCTTGCCGATGGCTTTCCAGTCCAGAGGCTTCTCCTTGCTGTAACAGGCTTTTTCGCAAAATTCAGAAGAAAATTCCGGGTCGGTAATGAACCATGGCGAATTGATGCGGTGAGGCTCCGTTAGGGACGTCACGAAAGTTTCTGTTTTGTTTTCGCTCGTGATCTTGGCTTTGAGGTAGGGCAATCCTGTAAAGTCCTCATCAAGCTCCCCAGCTGCGTTCAAAATAACGGCCTCGAACCGGTTTGCCATTGACTGCACGGACTCCACCAATAGTTTCCGCGTTCCGTTTGGCAATTCGTAAACCGCAGCTCCGATGTCCGCAAACCCCGTCGGCTGGAATCTTTCTCCCTGAGTTGGCCGGAGTTCCTGCTCCAGAAGCAACCTGTGGCTCTTCTCTAAAAGCCCGAAGAAATCTGAATGCTTGAACAAGCCAGGCACCTCCCTCTATTTTTTGTCTTTCCTAGTTTTTTGAAGCACAAGGCAAGCCAACTTCTCCGTCCCTTTTACCGGGAAGGCAAGACTCGCTAGTAGGCGAGCAGAGTCGGCCGCCCTTGGGAATTCCATCTGGTGAGGAGAAAGACCGGACACGTGGAGCCGGTGTCTGCAGAGTCGCAACGCTTCATCGGATCTGTCGGAAAGGAGGAGGTGACCGATCCTAGGGTCCATCGGGAGCTTTTGATCCCTGGTTTTCTCTGAGGTGTGGAAGAGTTTCAGCAGTGCCCAATCTCTTCTCAAGATCATCGCCTCTGCATGGGGATTCGAGGTCTTTGCCACTTTGGGCAAGTCCTTATTTTTCCAATCAATCCACAGGAACCCCCATAGCAGATTTTCCAACAGGAGGTCGTCCGTTTGTCCATCAAGAAACGGCATCACGTCCTCCGGCACAAGACGAAAGGCTGCCTCGAGGGGGAAGCGCTCCAGGTTAAAACGCCCTGCATCCATCAGGCGCCTCAATAGAAGCCTTGAAAGGCAATCCTCCAGTCTGTTCCCGTACCAGAACTTTTTGTTCCCGTTCCCCCATTTTCTCGAGTCCTGTCCATCCACCCCGTTCAAATACGAACGAATGGATCCCACTTTCCCGGTAGGGCCAATAGAAGCAAACGAGGCGGCAAGGCGAACCTCGGGTGTAGTACCGTCTTTCTCCTCACAGAGAACAATCCACTTTGGTGATAATCCTGTGAAGGGGCGATCCGGCTTCTTATCCTGCCCCGTTCCCTTTGCAGCCACCAGTTTCTCTAGTAACCCGCAAGTGGATACCAATGTCCGGAAGTTTTGTGGGCAAGGTTTCAGGCTAACGGCATAGAGGGCCTCGTCCAGCCTTTTCCGGGCCTTTGCTAGCGAGACCGGGACGTCCTCGAATTTTCGGAGATAGACATTCACCTCGCGGATAATTCTGTCGATTTCTTCAAGGCTATCCAGATCGGGTT
This sequence comes from Synergistaceae bacterium UBA5560, assembly GCA_002425685.1. Classification (GTDB taxonomy): domain Bacteria; phylum Synergistota; class Synergistia; order Synergistales; family Aminiphilaceae; genus Aminiphilus. The sequence goes on from DIMS01000066.1 coordinate 3,925, forward strand.
TTTCTTCGACCGGGATATTGCCGGCGGGGAGGGCGACATCGCTTTTTCCGCGTCTTTTCAAATAAATGTATCGTTCGAACGACCGGACGCCCCGGTCCACGCCGAGTGTTCCAACGGCTCGTGCGAAATCGAGCCCGGTTCTCGACGGCTGTTTCCCAAGCTGGCTTCGGCCTTCGCCGAAGAGCACCCTTATCTCGTGCAGAGTTGCCGGGTTGTTCCATAGAGGCAGCCAGGTCTCTTTCTCGTCGTTTTCGGACCCCTTTGAAACATATCCTGCAGCCGTGTGGTGAACCGTAAAGGGGGCACTGATGAAGGTTCCATTTCTCCCCTCCCGTCTGCTGACGGAGGCGGCAAGAACCGGAACGCCTTCGAAAAGGAACACGTAATCCCAAGGGTTTATAGGGAAGTCTTTTTTTTCGATTCCCATTCCTTGGTTGTAACCACCGGCTCGCCCGGGATCGAAAAATCCGATCTTGGCCTTGATGTGCTCTTTGGTCGGAGTTCCGAACAGGGCCGATTGTAAAAGAGATTGGCTCTTTTCCGTATCCATCTTGAGAAGGACTTCGGTCACTCGCTTCATGAAGTTATTGCTGAACTCAAATCTCCCATCGTTCGCTCCCGTTCCGAGGATGGGAGCAAAAGAGGCTTTCCCTTCGCTGAGGGTGAACGCCGCGTCAAACCAATCCAGGAGTTCTTCGGGAAGCCGGGCCCTGCATGCTTTCATTATCGACGTCTTGTCGAGATTCCGCTGGATTTCGCTCCATGGCGTAAGTCCCTTGCTAACGGCTTTCACCCAGTTTAAGACGGGCTTCTGTTTGAGCCCCTCCTTGCCGATTTTGGTTTCGATCTCGCTTCGGAGGGATTCCTTCTCCACCGGCAAGGATTGTGAAAACTCTGCCAAGGATTCAGGGGGGCATTGGATGGCTGCGACGCTCGCCTGCAGTTCTTTGCCCTTTTTGCTGTCCCCTTTCTCCAAAGCCGCACGGGTTAGAAAGTCCTGGAGTTCTGCAACCGTCTCAGGGGAGCGCGGGATTTCGGGCCATTCACGGATGGTTCGAATGACTGAAGCATATTTCTCAAATCGCGAATCCTGCGTTGAAAGGATCGTTTCGAGGGCCGTCTTGTCATCGTTCGGGTAGAATCCACTGCCTCCGTTCCAAGGGGAGACAAGCGGGGTTGGACAATATTTGCACAGGAAAAACTCTTCAAGCTCTTCCTGTGATGAAACATTCGTTTCCAGGAAGAACAAGTCACCCCCCCAAGCCCCCCGAGCTTGGTCATCCTTCTGAAGGGAGAGGATTCTGAGCACACCCAAGGACTTCAGGTAGCCGGAAAGAGGACGTGATCGGCACCCTTGCAGAAAAATCTTCTTCATTGGATTGGTTCGCCTCCCGCATTGCTGGCCTCCCAATCCGCAGTTCGAAGGATCGCCTCAAGATAGGCCAGCCGGAATGGACCCAGTTCAGGGGAATGCAGTAAGGACATCATCCGTTCCACCCAGCTGGGGCCAGCTTTGCCGTATCCCAGTTCCATCAAGGAAAGGTCTACCGTCCAGGCTTTCATGTAGATGCCATCTCCCAGGTTGACCTGAGGGAGCTTGTCGCCTTCCCAAACTCCTCGGGCAAAGCGTTTCCCGGGTTTTTGAGGTTTTTCCTCATGGGGCATGGAACGGATCGAGAGTCGCACCTTGCCATGGTGCGCTGCGACAAGGTATGCGGCTAGGTTGACAGATTCATCGTTCGACCCGGAGCGATGCTCATTCAGGTAGGCTAGCGCGGAGACCAGCTCGTGCCGGAACCCTTTTCTCTCGAGTCTTTTCCCGTTGGGGTTTCCTTTCGCGAGAATGGAGTCGGAATTGGTATCGATCCCGGCTCCTTTGAGGAACTGCTGGAAAACAGGATGAGCTTTCCCCGCATCGTGCCACCTGGCTGCCTCCAGCAAAGTTGGGACCCAATTTTGGGGGAGCTTTTTTCCCAGAGCACTACACGTCTCTTTGAGGGCTTTCTGGACCATGGCATTGTGTTCCTCAAGGGACATCGGACGATTTTGCGCCGAAGCTAAAGGTTCATCGTCGTCCGCTTCCGGTTTTTTTGCCCCCTTCAGGATCTCCACCGGAATCGGCTTATGGTCAGCTTTTCCCGTCCAGCCCAATTGCTCGTCGTAGCCGCCTTCGTCGACCGGAATCATCAGGACCGAACCAGGATAGGGTCTTGTGCATCTTCCCCAAGTATTCTCTAGATGATTCCACTCCCAGCATGTTCGCTTGTCCTCAACGAACCGAAAGAGATCGCCGATGGGTGCCTTGCACAATTCCTCGGGGGAAGGTCCAGGTATGGGGGAGTCTGGGATTTCCCCTTTCCTCAAATCTCTCCAAAAAACCATCACAGACAGGTCGTCTGAATCCCTGATAAATCTGGAGATATCCACATCGTTCCCGGATAGATCAGGTGTCGTGTCGAAGAGTTCGTAAAGGTCTTTCCTTCGGAGAGTCGCCGATTCGGGATATTTTTCCTCTTCGAGATATTCTTTCTTGATTGCGTCCAGAGAAGCTGGGCCGACATCCTTTCCGTTCAGGCGGTTCAATCTCTCTCGTGAGATTTTGAGGGACGGTTCGTCATAGGGATAAGCCCATCCTTTTTTCTCCTTTAGGTCGACCCAGTAGACCTCTGTTGTTTCGAGTTCCCCGTAGCGGTTCAGACGGCCCAGCCTCTGTACCAGCGATGCCCACGGAGCCAGATCGGTGATGAGGAGGTTGCAGGAAACGTCCACGCCAGCTTCGATCACCTGAGTGGCTATACAGATGGTGCCATCCTCCGAAGGGGTCTTCAAAAGATTTTGCAGCATCCGCTCGCGGTCCTTCGCTTGGAACCGCGAATGTATCAGGCATATCTCGGGGCTCGGCTTTCCGGTTTTCTTCTTGATCTGTCGATATAAATCCTGGGCTCTTCGAACCCGATTGAGAACAACAATTGTACGTGTGTTCTTTTGATGCTTTTCGAGCAAGAATTTTGCAAAACCCCGCAGGTCGTCCGGGGCAAACGGAGCCTTGGCCAGAGTTTTGCGTGCATCTAACCGCTTTTTCACGGCCTTTTCCGCGTAGTCTGCCTGTTCGAGTTTTATGCTGGTCAGATCATCCGTAAAGGTCTTGAAATCAACCGTCTCCAGCCATTTTTTGTTTAGGGTCGCGCTCATCCAGATTGATTTGCAGGGGCCGATTGTTCCAATTTGCCTCCGGAAGGCTTCCAGTTGTGAAGAAGTCGAAAGGCCAGGTCCCATCAGTTGGATTTCGTCCATCACCCATAAGGCATCGTTGTTCAGTAATCCGAAATGTATCGGCCAGCGAAAACGGCTCATGGTAAAACCCCGGTTCAGGGCTCGGGAGAGCAGCTGATCTTCTGTCCCCACAAGGATGGCTTCCCGACTAGGCCAAGCGTCCCATTCCTGGTCGACATCTCCCCCGAGGAGCTTATGCACCCTTATACGCCCTTTAGGGAGGACGTGGCATTGTTCGAGCTTGTTGATCCATTCGCAGATGCAGGTTGCCGTTTGTTCGACGAGTACCCTCATAGGGAGGACGTAAACGATCCTCGTTGGCGTTTCAGGATCTCCCGCAAGTCTCTTGGCGATCCAGGCGAGGATAACGGAAGCAGTTTTGCCGAGTCCGGTGGGTATTTCCAGGATGTCCGGCCATTTGGGCGACATCATAAGATTTTTCTGGTACGGGAAGGGGGACTTGCCCAGTGCGGAGTTGTAAATATTCTGGAAGTCAACTTCTCCTGGCATGGAAGTCATCGATCTCCAATCCCTCCTGTTCATCCATCGTCGATGTCATTCGCTGTGCGACAAAGATGGACTGGACGCCCCTTTCTCTCTTTTAGAGGAAAGGTGCCCCTTCTTGGCGACATCATAGGCGGAGAGAATAAGTATGTTTGCAAAACTTAAGGAATCTCTGAAAACCTCCGTCGCCGATGTCAATGCTTTGCCCTCGAGACGGTAGAATGAATCCCCAAGCCGCCGTATTCCTGCGGTGCGACATTTCTTGCCGTGAGTCGAGGTACGATGAAGCGACAGAAAACGCTTGCGAGCGCCATTTCGTTCGAGAGTCGAACATGTCTTCCATGCCACCACATGTGTCTTCTGGTTTCCCAAGGTTCGCTACAAAGGTCTCGCCAAAAATACCGGTGTCGTGAACGCACTCTTCTCTCTTTGCAACCTCACCATGGCGAGAGACATTCTTCTGTGCACAAGGAGGTAGTGCCTCTAAAAACCGGTACCGGGAGGAAGAAAGCGGCCGGATACCGGAGAAATTACTCGCCTTCGCCGACGAAAACATGGCAAAAAACAGGTTCCGCTCGGGGCATTTCACCTTTTTATCTCAGAGCGGATATGCGTGGTTATTTTTGAGAGGTTCATTTTGAGAAGCGTATTCAGAACTTCCATGAGTATAACCCTTTATGTATATGTGCGCAAAGGGTGTAAGCGCAACGGCAACGTAACGTGCCAGGAGGCTCCTTTTGCGTCGCTCCGCGAGTCCTGTTGTGTTTGCTGTGGGGGGTGTCGGTTGAAATTTGGGCGTGGTCGAGGAAAATTTCGTGCGAAAAAGTGGAAGAAGAGTTTGCTTAATCCTGACTATTCCCAGGCCTTTTCGGAGAAGGTTGTTCTTCTCTCTGTGCCTTGATGTGATGGTGTCAAGAGAGGTTGCGACGGACGGTTCGTCTGTGCATCAAGGTGTCGTGAGAGAGCTTGCCCCTCATCTGTAGGACACGAAACGGGGACGAAACGCCCCGTTCGTCGCAGCGGAACGGCACTGTTCCCGCTCAGTTCGCTCCGGTACGTGTCACCCTGTCGTGTGCGAGTTGTTCCACCGGCTTCCCTGGGGTATGATGAAGTCGTGTTCTTTTCTTGCCACGGCGCTGTGGCGCAGCGACGCGAGGCTTCTCTTTCCCACGCTTTTTTGTGACGGGGTTTCTTTCGGATCTCAAAGCGGCATGGCGGGCGGAGAGAACGGGAGGTGCCGCTGTCCGGAACTCCGGCTTATCGGGATTCCCGGAGCGGATATGAACGCGTGTTTCGATGTACGCTTCGACGTGCGAGGTCAGGTTGGGGCGAGAGTGTCGAGGCTTTTCTCCGAATGGGCGGGGTGTTTTTCCGGCGCATGGTGGTGCATCAGGGAGTGGCGCTGCACGCCGAAGGGACGTGGAATGGCGACGCAGGTCAGTGGGCGGTTCGCCAGGTGCTTTCTGGAGTGGCACCGTACCTCCTCGGAACCAGAGCGGGCGGCGGCGGGACATGTGGGTGGGAGCAATCTCACCCCGGCGCACGCCCCCCGGAACCAGAACGGGCGGCGGCAGGGTACGCTCCTTCTTAAGGAACCTCTGAAGAAAGATCTTTCGCTTTCCCTTGGCCTGGGCCGCATCAGGCTCTGCGAGGCGCTTTGCAGGGCTGACGGGGTCTTATTTCAGGGAATCCTGGAGCTGTACCGAGTTTCCTACTGACACGCTCTTTGGCTGACGGGGCCTTATTTCAGGGAATCTCTGAGTAAAAGGGTTTCCCGCTCTGTTGCTCTTGATTGCATCGTGTTTTCGCGAGGTCGATTCGGCGTTCCTCAGAGGTTTCATAAAGGAAGAGCGGGGAACTGTGAGGAGGTGGGGATCGTGTGGAAAGCCTTTGCAAGGGGCGATTCGATCCGATCCGTCCCGGGGAGGTGCACCGCCGGAGAGCGTGCCGCAGGGGTGCGGGCTCCGGGGCTGAGAGGGGTGGGCCCGGGGGTTCCGGGTGGACGTGGTGTTTGTGGTCGCGGTGCCGTGATGCGCCTGGGAGGGCTCGCGGCGGTCCTGTTGTTGCTCCTCGGCGGAGCAGGGATCGGAACAGGTGCGCCTTGGGGGTCTTCTTCCGCCGCGGGCCTTTTCCCCTTGTGCGCATGTTGCGCCTCTGCCGCCTCTGCGGCGGAGAGTGCGGCGGCACAGTCCGGAGCTCTCTCGGGGGATCTCCCCGGAACGACCGGCGGCCTTGACGCTCCCCCCTCTGCCGCTTCCTCCGTTTCGCCTGTTCCTTCCATGTTCTCCGGCGGTGAGAAGGCGTTCTTCGGTGCCGTCGGCGTCGCCTGGAACGAGGACCGGATCTGCGCCATCGGGCAGGGAGTGTCGCCCCTTTCCGGCGACACGCCCCAGGGAAAGCTCTTGGCCCGGAGGGCGGCGGTCACCGATCTGCAGCGGAACCTTCTGGAGTTCGTCAAGGGGGTCCGGATCGAGGCGACCACCACGCTGGAGAACTTCATGGCGAAAGACGTGGTCAGAAGTTCCGTGGAGGGCGTGGTCGCCCAGGTGGAAATCTACGATTCGGACTGGCGCGACGGCATCTACACCGTGTACGGAGGCGTCCGGATGGGTTCCCTGCGCAGGGCCGCGGTGTCCCAGATTCCCGAAGTGAAGCGGAGGTCCCTTCCGGCTTACGAGGGAAAGGGGTTTCGCGAGCTGGTCATCGACGCCCGCTCCCTTGCCTTTCGCCCCTCTCTGGTGGTGCGGGTCCGGAGCGAAGGAGGCCGGAGGGTGTACGGCCCGGAGTTCATCGACAGGACCGCCTTTCTTGAAAAGGGGATAGTCACCTACGTGGCGAAGGAGGAGACGGAAGAGTCGTCGCTTTCGGGAGTGCCGCGCCGGGACGGGCCGCTTTCTGAGGCGGGAGCGGGGGTGCTTTGCGGCGTCGCCCGCGCTTTTCTGGGGTTTTCCCTTCCCGCCTGGGCCGACGAGGCGGTTCTCGCCGTCAAGGGTGTGGGCCTCGCCGAGGATGGCGCTCTCGTGATCGCCGACGACATGGCGGACCTCATCGAAAAGAACTCCTACGACTTTCGGGTGCCCGGCAACGTGACCATCATCACGAAGACCGCTGCCATCCGGGGCATCCTTCTCGATCTCGGAACGGGGGAGGCGGTTGCGGCGGAAGCGCCCTTCCGGTGGCGTCGTGCTTCCGAAGGCGATTCCTGAGGCGGCGCGGACGGCGGAAGCGCGGGTTTGGGCGGCGCTGCGGCGGCGGGGGGCGCTTCTTGCCGCCCTGGCGGTGTGTGCTGCGGCGCTGTTTTTCACGCATCCTCCTCTCTTCGTGCAGAAAACGGACCGCTCGTTTCTCGATCTCCGGTATCTGTGGACGTCTTCGCCGGCTCCCTCGCGGGAGATTGTCCTCGTTCTGGCCCGGGAGACGTCTCTGGCGGCGCTGGGGCAATGGCCCTGGAGCCGACGGATTCACGCCGGGCTCATCGAGCGCCTTTCCGCTCTGGGCGCGCGGACCATCGTCTACGACATTCTCTTTCCCGAGACGAGCGACGCCGAGGCGGACGCACTGCTCGCCCGGGCGGCACAGGCCCACGGGCGGTGCGTCTTCGCCACCCACCTCGCGGAGGATGCCGGAGAGGGCGGGGCGACGCTGCTTCTTCCCTACAGGGAACTGGCCCGGTCCGCGGCGGCTCTCGGCGTGGCGGGCGTCGCGCCGGACATCGACGGTGTGTACCGCACGCTGGTCCCCCTGTGGCGCCACGGCGGGCGGGCCTTTCCCTCCCTGTTCCTCGCCGCCGTGGCGACGCACACCGGAGAGCCCATCGCCTGGGGCGAGGCGGACAGAACGGTGTCCGTGGGCGCGCGGCGGGTGGCCGTGGATGCGGAGGGGCTCTTCTTCGTTCCTGAGACGGACGAGCGGTTTTTTCCGGTGTTCGAGTTCTCCCGGGTGCTCGAAGGGCGGGTGCCGGAGGACGCCTTCCGGGACAGACTCGTGGTGGTGGGCGTCGAGGCGGCGGGCATTCTGGCCCGGGACATCCTTCCCGTCTCGCGGCGGGGGCGCGTGGAGCACCTGGCCGGATCTGTCTTTCTGGCCCTGGGCATGGACGTGTTCCTTTCCGCCGCGTCGGAATCCTTCGGAAAGGCACTGCACAGCGACGCCGCGCTCCTGGGGGCGCTTTTTTTTCTCGTCGCCGCGCTCTTCTTTCTTGCGACGGGGCTCTTTGTGGCGGGTTGGAAACGAAACGCCGCGGCGGCGGGAGGGCTTGTCCTCCTGCTCGCCTTCTCCGCCCTGCGCGCCCGCCTTTTCGGCGTCTGGCTCTCCCCCGTGTGGCCCCTCCTCGGATGCGCCCTTTTTCTCCCCACCGCGATGCTCTCCCGGCTGCACATTCTCAACCGGGCCGCCGAGGAGGAGCGCCTGCGCCTGCTGGACGGCGTGACCCGGGCCATCGCGAACGCCATCGACGCGAAGGACCATCTCACGGGGGGCCACTCCGAGCGGGTGGCGGCGCTGACCTGCCGCCTCGGGGAGAAGCTGGGCTTCTCGCATCTGGATTTGCAGGGGCTCGCCGTGGGTGCCCTGTTGCATGACGTGGGCAAGATCGCCATTCCCGACGCGGTGCTCCGGAAGGTGGGCAGGCTCACCCCCGAGGAGTACGACCTCGTGAAGACCCACCCTGTGCGCGGGAGGGAGATCCTCGCCGCGGTGCCCTTCTCGCCGGTGGTCTTCCGGGCGCTGGAGGAGCACCACGAGAAGATGAACGGCCGGGGCTATCCCCGGGGACTTGCCGGGGAGGAACTTTCCCTCGCGGGAAAGATTCTCGCCGTGGCGGACGTGTTCGATGCCCTCTCCAGCGAGCGCACCTACAAGGACGCCTGGTCGCTGAAGGAGATCCGGGATTTTTTCGAAAAGGCTCGGGGGACCGAGTTCGACCCGGAGGTGGTGGACACGCTCTTTGCCCTTCTCGACGACCGGGACCCGATCTTCGAGTTTCTTCCGGCGCCCTGCGGGGAAGATGGCGCGGGCGCCGGCGGGCCGGAGCCAAAGCCGGAGCACGCGCATGTCGGAAGGGCGCAGGGTGCTTCGGAGGAGCCGGTTGGCGGAGGCGCATTGCCCCGGAACGGCCAGGAGGACCTCCCGTCGGAGAAAGACGCCTCCGTGGAGCGGATTCGGGGGGTGCGGGTGCGGTCTGTCCGGATCCGCTGAAGGAGGATCGGGCCGGAACAACCGCGTGCGCCTTACATGTGCAGGAGGATCTTCAGGGAAACCCAGAAAAAAAGAAGAAGAAACGCCATGGCGAGGATGGCGTAGAAGAGTACGCCCGCGAACCAGCCCGTCCTTTCGATGAAGATGCCCAGGTACCTGAGAAGAACGCCCGAACGCCTCAGAAAGACACCCAGATGCCTCAAGAGAGCGCCGGCCATTCCGAAAAGGACGCTGGTTCCGGCGAGACGTTTTCGGATCATGAAAGCACCTCCGTACAGTGGCTCGTGGAGCTGGAGCGGCGCGGGTGCAACGGTCAGTTTTTTTGTTGCGGGAGCGTTTGACGACATGGCCCGATGGACCGGTTCGGGCGCGGCTCTGTGGATTTCGGGAGAAAACGAGCGCATTTTCCGAGGGTGCGTCGAAGAGACGGGAACTCTGATCAAGCAGAAATTGCCCTCTCTCGATTTCCATTGCATCGCGTTTTTCCGAGATCGGCGTGGCATTTCTCAGAGGTTCCGGGCCAGGGATGATGAGGAGCAATGTTCTTCAGAGCCGGGGATGCCAGACGACGCCGTCTTCGCCGGCGTAACGGGCGAAGGAGACTCCGTAGGCTTTTCGGAGGAGATCCTCCCGGAGTACTGCTGTGACGGAACCGGCGGCGAGGAGTTCGCCGTCCGACAGGACCCAGACATCGTCGCACCAGCGAGCGGCGAGGTTGACGTCGTGCACGGAGGCGACGACCGTTCGCCCTTCCAGGGCGGCCTCCCGGAGAAGCGCGAAGAGTTCCGCTCCGTGGCGGGGATCGAGAGAGGACGATGGCTCGTCCAGGAGGAGTACCTGCGGATTCTGGGCGAGAATCTGGGCGACGGCCACGCGCTGTCGTTCTCCGCCGGAGAGTTCCGCCACGCTTCGGGAGAGAAGGTCTCCGAGGCCGAGGCGGGATGCCGCCGCCGCGGCCGTCCGGCGGTCTTCTTCTGTATATCCCGCAAGGGAGCGCACATGAGGAAGGCGCCCGAGGAGGATCACCTCGTACACCGCGAAGGGATAGCGCAGCAGGGGGTCCTGGGGAACGAAGCCGATGCGGAGTCCGAGTTCTCTTCGGGAGAGTTTTCGGACGCGATGTTCCGAAGGGAGCGGGGGGGCGTGACCGGTTTCTTTCTTTTCCGGGAGGTCTCGGAGAAAGAGGTTGCCCTCGTGGGGGAGGAGCCCCGCGAGGCAGCCGAGAAGGGTGCTCTTTCCGCTGCCGTTGGGGCCGAGGAGTGCGGTGATGCGTCCATGCCTGATCTCTCCCGAGAGGTTTCGGAGCACCGGACGCGCCCTGTAGCCGACGGAGAGGTTTTCCAGGCGGTAGCTCACGAGGAGGCGCGTCCCCGGGTACGCAGAAGAATCCAGCAGAAGACGGGGCCCCCCGCGAGGGCCGTCACGACTCCCACGGGAAGTTCGCCGAGCTGCTGGGCCGCTCCGTCCGCGCCGGCGAGGAGGAGACAGCCCGCGACGAAGGCGAGAGGGAGGAGGGTTCGATGGGCGGGGCCTGCGAGAAGGCGCAGGAGGTGAGGCCCCACGAGACCGACGAAGCCGATGATGCCGAAATGGGCCACCACGAGAGAGGCCGCCAGAGAGGCCGCTCCCAGGAGGACGAGGCGGAGCCGCTTTTCGTTCACGCCGAGGAGCGCCGCCCGCCCTTCTCCGAGGGACATGGCGTCCAGCTCTCGTCCCCACCACCAGGCGGGAAGCGTTACGGTGGCCGCGCCGATCCAGGCGGAGCCCGCCGCCGACGCGGAGGCGCCGGAAAATCCCCCCATGAGCCAAAGGACGATGGCAGCCATGCGCTCTTCCGAGATGGCCTTGAGGAGTGTCACTCCCGCGGAAAGGATGGCGCTCACCACGATGCCCGCCAGGACGAGGTGCACGGGAGAATTGCCTCCGGATCTCCAGGCGAGGGCGAAGGCGAGGGAAAGGGCGAGGGCGGCACCGCAAAAGGCTGCGGCGGGTACCCAGAGGCCGCCGAGGAAGATGCCGAGGGAAGCCCCCAGGGCCGCTCCCGCGGCGATGCCCAGTGTGTAGGGTTCCGCGAGCGGATTGCCCAGCAGCGCCTGGAGGACGACGCCCGAGACGGAGAGAGCCGCCCCAGATGCGGTGGCCGCCAGAAGACGGGGGAGGCGGACGGTGCGCACCACCAGGGCCTGTTGCTGCGGCAGGGTTGTTGCATCGGCGAAGGGATTCAGGAGAGAGAGCACTGTTCCGGGAGGGACGTCCATGGGGCCCGCGAGGAGTCGCCATGTGCCCACCAGGAGGAGGCCGAGAAGGAGGAGTGCTCCGAGCCGCAGGGCGCGCCGCCTGCGGGATGCCTCCAGAGTGGCCATGCGGTGGAGGGTGTCGTCACCGGCAGAAAGGGAGCCGCTCTGGGAATGTTCGGGACCGGCACTGGCGCCGGTGGCGTGTTCCGATAGGGGCACGGAGCATTCCTCCCTGGGGTGTGTCGCCATGAAAAAAGCCGAACCTGTCGGGGCTCCAGGAAAGAGAGTCCGGGAGCCCCGGTTTCTTTTGCGCGTCCCGGTGTTCTAGAAGACGTGCTGCGCCGTGACGCGGAGATGTTCAACGAAGAGAGCCGCCACCTCGGAATTGCTTCCGAGCCCCTCGATGACGGGGTTCACCCGGTATCCTTTCGACTCCAGAACGCTGCGCCAGGATTCGGGATCCTCCGGATCCGCCATGTCGTTCCGGGCGTGGTCTCCCGCGACGATCATAAAGGGCACCAGGGTCACTCGCTTTGCCCCCATGGTCTCAAGGCGTTCCAGGACCATGTCGAGGGAAGGGAACCCCTCGACGGTACCGAGGGCGAAGCGCAATCCCCGCTCGTCGAAGAGAAGCTGCATCTGCGAGTAGGCGGCGTTCGCCGGATGGGGTGAACCGTGTCCCATGAAGACCACCGCGCCGTCGCCCTTCGCTCGGTCTCCGTAGGTTCTCTGGAGAATGGAGACCATCTTGCCGTAGTCCTCGAAAGAGGAGAGGAAAGGATCGCCCATGGCGACGGCCTTGAAGGAGTATTTTCGCTCCAGGCGGGCCAGGGCGTCCGTCACTTCCGCGAGATCGTCGAATTCCTCGCCGCGGATCACGTGGGTGGGCTGTACCACCACGTGGGTGAAGCCCTCGTCCTGCATGCGCGCCAGGGCGATCAGCGGAGAGTCGATGACCTTGCCCTCTTCGGCGAGGACTTTTCTGCGGATGATGTTGGACGTATAGGCCGTGCGGACCTCCGCGTCGGGGAAAGCCTTCCGTGCGGCATCCACGAGGGTGTCGATGGCGCTCCGCGCCTCGGGTACGGAGGTGCCGAAGGCGACGACGAGAATTCCCTTTTTCTCGGGGGCCGCCTTGCCGTGTCCCATGGCGAAGGCCTCGCCGGAAGAAAAGGCCGCGAGGAAAAGAGCGCAGCAGAGAAGTACCAATCCGGAACGGGTCATGTCTGATTCCTCCTGTTCGAGAGTCTCGTTTCCCGGGGGAAAAGATTTCGATGAACGAACGAATCCGTTCTCTCGAAACGCATCTTTGGATCCGTTCGCTTCGAGAGATGGCCGAAACGGACGGTGACACGTCCGTTCGTCTTTTTTCGCAAGCGCTTCAACAGGACGGGACCGCGGCGTACACCGCGGTCCCCAAGACGAGCTTGGGAGCGCGTCCGCCCACGCAGACATCACCTCCTCACCCGTTTCCGGCCGGTCTCCTGACTCGCGGTCCTTCTTCGCCGCCCCTTCCCGAAACCTGGGGTTTCAGTGGTTCCATGCGGCGTCGTCGCGCTTACAGTGGCGGGGCCGTGCCGGATTTACACCGGCTTCCCGTTCGGAAAACTTTTGTGACGCCACCGGAGGGCACGGCGGCGGTTCTCCGAAAACCGGAAACGTTTCCTTTCGAGTTGTGGAGTACCGCCCGGAGAGCGGGGGCGACACCGGAAAGACCTGCTGCCGAAGTTTCCTTCAGACGGTCTCCATCAGGGGCAAGTATA
>DIMS01000095.1:0-171 GCA_002425685.1 Synergistaceae bacterium UBA5560
GCCGAAGGCGAAACATTCCCGTAGTGGCGCGTTTCCCCTTTTCCCGCGCTATTGCGGAAGCCTATGCCTCGGGAATTCCTCCCTACCTTGTGGACGAGGCCTGGCGGAGTGCCATGGATGCTCTCTGGGCCGAGCTGAAGGAGCGTTCCCGATGAGTGTCTTGCGGGAGAT
>DIMS01000095.1:181-49000 GCA_002425685.1 Synergistaceae bacterium UBA5560
GGCAAGGGCGGCGCGGGCAAGACCTGCATCACCGCCTCTCTTGGCGCCGTCCTTCCGGAGGCGAAGGTATTTTGCGACGCCGACGTGGACGCGCCGAACCTGGAGCTGCTCCTCGCTCCGGAAATTCTTGAGGAGGAGCCCTTCGAAAGCGGCCTTCGCGCGGAAATCGATCCGGGTGCCTGCACAGGCTGCGGTCGGTGTGAGGCGGCCTGTCGTTTTCGTGCCGTCGTGGTTCGGGACGGACGTGCCCAGGTGGATGCTTTTGCCTGTGAGGGATGTGGCGTCTGTGCCCTGGTCTGTCCGGAAAAAGCCGTGTCCTTCGTTCCCGTCGTGCAGGGGCGTCTTTTCCGGAGCCGCACCGTTCTCGGATGTTTCGAACATGCCCGTCTCCGGCCCGGAGGGGCCAACTCGGGAAAACTCGTGCAGCTCCTGCGGCGGCGGGCCCGGGAGACGGCGCTTCGAGAAGGCGTCTCGGTGCTCCTCGTGGACGGACCTCCCGGAATCGCCTGTCCTGCCATCTCGTCCCTCGCCGGTGCGAACGTGGCCCTGCTGGTGACGGAACCCACCGATTCGGCCCGAGCCGATCTGCTGCGCATCGCCGAGCTGGCCGGGCGTTTTCGCGTTCCCTTCGGCATTGTTCTCAACAAGGCGGACCTTTCCCGCGAGGGTGCCCACAGGACGGAAGAACTCTGTGCGGAGCGCCACTGGCCGCTTCTTGCTCGGTTTCCCTTTGTTGAAGAAATTCCGCGGTGCATCGCCCGACGAGAGGTCCCGGTAAAACCCTTGGGGGAGGAGCTGCACCGCCTCGCGGAAGGTCTTTCTCTTTTGCTCACCAAAGCGGCGGAGTGCGGAACGGGAGTGTAGCGGAGGCGCTTGTTCCCGGTGAGAGGAGAACGGTGTTTCGCGGAGTTGTGTGCGTTCCGACTGCGCAAAAGGGTTTTCGTGGAGTTCAGCCGCCGCCTGCGGCGGTCAGCCGCACTTTCCCGGGAGTACCTTTTTGTGGTTGAGCAACAGGTCCATGCCCGCGGTAGCGACTGGACTCCAGCTACACCTCGGAGGTTTCGACACACCCTGTCCGTATCAGGCGCCACGCTGGTTGGGCACGTTTTTTCGGAGAAGAGCCAAGGCCGTCGTTCCTTTTGGGGCGGCGGCTTTTATCGTGAACGGTTGCTCCGGAAGGCGAAGTGTGGTACGTCTCTGGGGTCTTCCGGAGAAGAACGTGGAGAAAATGGTAAGGAAGCCCTGAAAAAAACGTTTCCATTTTACCTTGACTCGGGTTGCATCAGTGCGAGACGCCCTGCGGGGCTGACGTAGCCTTATTTCAGAGGTTGCGAACATTGAGGAAAGGACGGGGAAAGCTATGAACAGGATCGTCGTCGCCAGCGTGTGCGCAAGCGCTCGCCGTGAGGATCCCAAGTCGCCCGTGGAGGAGGGGCTCTTCGACGCGGGCAAGGGGCTGCGAAACGACGCGCACTGGGGTTTTTCCGACAGGCATGTGAGCCTTCTCCGGGAGGAGGACGTGGCTGCGGCGGAGTCGGAAGCGGGGTTTCCCTTTCCTCCGGGCAGTCTCGCGGAAAATCTGAGGCTTCGGGGGCTTCCGGAGGAACTCCCGCTCGGAGCGCTTCTCAAAGGCCCCGAGGAAACGCCGGTTCTCCGGATTCGGGAACGTGGCAAGCGAGCGGACGAACCCCATTCGTACGATTACCGGGGGTGGTGTCTGCTGCCGAAGGTGGGATATTTTCTCGAGGTCGTCCGAGGCGGTGTGCTGCGCCCCGGAGACGCGCTGCGTCTCGAAGAGGCGGACGGATCCGGAGAAAACCGCTGAAGGAGTGCTCTGAGGGGGACTTCTATCGGGATGTGCTCTGGTCGAGGCACTCCACCCGGTTCTTCCCCTTGCGCTTTGCCGCATAGAGGGCCTGGTCGGCTCGGTTCAGAAATTCCGAAGCGCTCTCTCCCCGTCTGTATTGGGTGATGCCGAAACTGGCGAAGACGGGCATGCCGCCTCCCGCGTCCAGCGAGGCGATTTCTCTGCGGAGCCGTTCCGCCAGGGTGCCCGCGTCGGAGGCGTTTGTCGGGGTCAGGACGGCGAATTCCTCTCCGCCCCACCGGGCGAAAATGTCCGAGGAGCGGATGTGACGCTGCACCAGCTCGGACACGGCGACGAGAATGCGGTCTCCCTCCAGGTGTCCCTGGCTGTCGTTGATGGCCTTGAAGTTGTCCAGATCGACCATGACCAGAGAGAGCGGTCGGCTGTGCTCTCGCGCACGCTCCATCTCCAGGGAGAGAAGTTTGTCGAAACGATGTCGGTTCAGGGCGTTCGTCAGGGTGTCCATGCTCGCGTCCCGTTCGAGTTGACCGATGAGCCGACGGTTGTTTTCCTCCAGAAGTTTCCGTTCCGTCACATCCTCCAGAATGAGGGCGACCCGTCCTGCCTGGGGGCGATAGAGCGTGTAGGCAAAACAGCGCCATCCCCCCAGAAGGGGCGTCTCTCCGGAGATCCGTTTTCCCGTTCGTGCGACGCGCCGCATCTGTTCGAACAGAAGGTGCGTTCGCCGGGCGAGGTCGCCTTTTTCGCCGCAGAAAAGCTCGTGGAGATCGGGAAAGAGGGTGGTGTCCCCGAGTCTGTTCTCCAGGAAGGTTGAGAAGAGAATGTCGTTACTCCTCTCCTGCGGTTTCTGCCCGGTGAGGCGCCGGAAAGCGGGGTTCGCGTCGAGAATGCGGAAATCGTCGGGAGCGCCGCCTTCGCCCGGGAGGAACTCGAAGAGGACGAAGCCGTTGTGCATGGTGTCGAAAAGGGACCGATAACGGCTCTCGCTCTCGGCGAGGGCCTGCGTGGCCCGCAGCTCCTCCGAGATATCCCGCGCGACGACCAGAAACCACGTGGGAATGCCCTCGAAGTTCGGCACGGCGGAGACGGAGACCTTCAGAGGGAGGATTGTGCCGTCCCGACGGAGAATGCTGCAGGAAATATCGCAAAGCGCATGTCCTGCAAGAATGCGTTCGGCTCGTTCCGCAGTAGTGCGGTGTTCTTCCGGAGAAAGGAATTCCAGGACGCTCGTTCCCCGGATTGCCTCCGGCGAGGCGGCGCCGAGAAGGTTCGCGAAAGGGCCGTTGCAGAGGGAAAAGGCGAGGTCGAGATCGGCGAGAGCCATGGGAAGCGGCGATGCCTCGAAAAGTGCGAAGCAGGCAGGAACAACATCTCCTCGTTCCGGGGCGGAACAGGAGTGGTATTCCCCGGGTCCTGGTGTTCGTGCCGTCCCAGGGGTACGGTGCGGCGAATCCCTCCGGGGAGAATGGATCGTCTCGACACAGGCTGGTCTGTCGTGCAGTTCCGAAATGAGATGTCACCTCTTGCTGCGCGTGCCACTGCCGTCCCGCCGAGGGCGGCTTTTTCGCGTTTCTTCCGTCATCGTACCCGCTCGGAAAAGCGAGGTCCCAGAAAAGGCGGGATCTCTGCCTCATTCTCCGATGACGTGCGCCCTGTGGCGTGGAGACGAACGAACGAAGAATTTCCGGATAGTTTGATTGAGGAAACAAGGAGCATTATGATCCATAAGGCATTTTTGAAAAGAGTCTTGGGACTCATCTGCTTGTGAGAAGGTCGTTTTCCGTGATTTGACGGAATTTCGACAAAATCGTGTGATGGCCGGATCGCTCAAAGAACAGGATGGTTTCGGGCCGGAGATGGCGAGAAGAAGCGATCGTGTGTCGAGATGTGGGGAAAGAGTGGTGTGCGCCAGGGTGTGCAGAAAGGTTTTTCTTGTGTCCGACGGCTGCCTGCGGCGATGAACCGCACGTGCCCGGGAGTGCCTTTTTGTGCTCGATGCGTGTGTTCGGTCGGCGGGGCTCCGTCGGGAGAGTAGCCGGCCTGCCGCAGCCGGAGGGTGAAAAACGCCCGGAGGATTTTGGAAGGTCCCTCCCGTTTTTCTCGAAATGCTATACTTCGAGGCGTCAACCCGGAACATGTGGGTCATGTGTGGCTCTTGGCTCCGGGGTGCCGGAAACAGGCTCTTTCTCCGTGTTTCATTCAAATTTGCCGGACGAGGGGGACTCTTCGGAGTGACCGGCCAGACGGAAACCCCCGCCGGAACGCAGGTGATGCATTGTGTTGGAGAACACCCGAAAAGGCATCTACGCATTGCTGCTGGATCTCGTGAGGATTCCCAGCGTCTCCGCCTCGCCCTCCGGGGAGAATCGGCTCGCCGTATTCCTCAGGAATCGCCTGGCGGAGCTTCCCTATTTTCAGGAGAACCCGAAGAACCTCTTTCTCGCAGATCTGGAAGGGGATCCGCTCCGTCGAACGTCGCTCTTCGCCTTCGTGGAGGCCGTTCCCTCAACGCCGCGGACGGTGATTCTCACCGGTCACTACGACGTGGTGGACGTGGACGTCTGCGGAGCGCTCAAAACCTGGGCCTTCGACGCCGAGGAGTACACCCGTCGGATCGGTGACGTTCCCCTTCCGGAGGAGGCCGCTCGCGACCTGGCATCGGGGAATTATCTCTTCGGCAGGGGTGTCATGGACATGAAATGCGGCCTCGCCATCCAGGCGGCTCTGCTGGCGGAGTATGCCGCCGATCCGGGAAAGCTGGGAGTGAACCTGCTCTTCCTCGCCGTTCCCGATGAGGAGAACAACTCCGCGGGCATGCGTCTCTCCGTGCCGCATCTGGTGCGCTTCGCCCGCGAACGAGGGCTCGACTATCTGGCCTGCATCGACGGTGAACCCTCCGACGCGGGGTTCTGCGGCGGCAAGGGAGGCGGGAACGCATCCCGGCGCATGTATTTCGTGGGCACTGCGGGAAAGATCATGCCTGCCTTTCTCTTTCTCGGCAAGGAGGCCCACGCGGGAGAATACTTCGGAGGTTTCAACGCCACTCTTCCCGCGTCCCGTCTCGTGCAGCTTCTCGAGGGAAATCCCCGGTTCGTGGAGCGCCTCGGTACCGAGGCGCTCACGCCTCCCACGTGCCTCAAGCTCAAGGATCTTCGGGACATCTACTCCGTCACGCTCCCCGAGCGGGCGGCGGCGTACTTCAACGTCATGACGCTCTCCCGCACGCCCGCGCAGGTTCTGAAGGAGATGACCGCCCTCGCCGGGCAGGCCCTGGCGGAGGCGCTCGAACAGGCCCGGGAGAACGCGAAATCCTTCGGAGACGAGGCATTTCGCACCTTTACGGAGGCAACGCTCCGGGTGGGCACTTCGGAAAGGGGGGAGTACCCGGTCCGGACCTATCAGGACGTGCGGGCCCTGGCAAGGGATGTCTACGACAGGACAAACGCCTCCGCCGGAACGAGCCTGGAAGCGTATGAAGAGGCGTTTCTCGCCGCTCTTCCTTCCGGAATGGACGAGAGGGACCGGGCGCTCGCCCTCATGGGCGAGGTGGTCAACCTCTCGGGACTCAAGGGGCCGCTGGCGGTGGTCGGCTTCGTGCCCCCCTACTATCCGCATCGGGGCAATCTGCGCTGTTCCGACAAGGAGCATGCTCTTCTCGAAGCCCTCGCTGCGGTGGCGGCAAAGGGACGCGAGGAGTTCGGCGAGGAGATCGCCTATGTGGAGTATTTCGGCGGCATCACCGACATGAGCTTTCTCGGATTCCAGGGAGAGCCCGAGGCGCTTGCCGCGCTCGCGGAGAACATGCCGGGATGGGGAAAGCTCTACTCACTTCCTCTGGAGGATCTGCTGCGGCTCGATGTCCCCGTGGCGAACATCGGTCCCGCCGGCAAGGACGCTCACAAGGATACGGAACGGCTGGAACTGGATTTCTCTCTCCGGGTGGCGCCGGAACTTCTGCGCTGCGCCGTGGAGCATCTCGGTCGTTCCTGAGGATCGTATCGATGGGCCGGGCCGGAGAGGTCCGGAACGGAAGAAGAGCGGGAGGTGCCCTGTGACGAACGGAAACGGCAGAATGGAACAAGCGGCGACAGCGTTGGACGAGCGCATCGACGCGCTTTTTCCCTCCTATCTGGAGGTGCTTCGGGAAAGCCTTCGCATTCCCAGCGTAAAAGGTGAGCCCCGGAAAGAGGCTCCTTTCGGTGCGGAGGTGCGGGCGGCCCTGGATCATGCTCTGGGTGCGGCGGCCTCTCTCGGCTTCCGCACCGTGGATGTGGACGGCATGATCGGCTACGCCGAGTACGGCGAAGGGGAGGAGATGGTGGCGGTCATCGGTCACCTCGATGTGGTGCCCGAGGGAACGGGCTGGACCGTTCCTCCCTTCGAGGGCGTGGTGCGGGACGGCTTTCTCTACGGAAGGGGAACCGGCGACGACAAGGGCCCCATCTTCGGCGCCCTCTTCGGCCTGGCGGCCATCCGGGATCTGAAAATACCCCTGAAACGGCGCATTCGGGTTCTCTTCGGCTGCGACGAGGAGAGCGGCTTCGCCGATGTGGCCCACTACGTGACGAAGGAGGAGCTTCCGGTGCTCGGCTTCACGCCCGACGCGGAATTTCCCCTGGTGAACGCGGAAAAGGGCGGCATGAACATGGAACTGCTGCGGACCTTCCACGGGGACGGCGCGATCAGACTCCTCTCTTTTCTCGGCGGCAGCGCTCCCAACGTGGTCCCCGATCGTGCCGAGGCGCGTCTCCTCGTTCCGTCCGGCGAGGTCCGGGACATTCTCGCGACCCTCACCGGCGAGGCCTCCGCGAAGGGATGGAGCCTTGAGAGCGGGACCGAGCCGGGAACGGAACCGGACACGACGGCGCTCTTCCTGCGGACCCAAGGGATCGCGGCGCACGGGAGTACCCCGGAGAAGGGTGAAAACGCCGTGGCCCGCCTGCTGCTGCTCCTGGCGGCGCTTCCCGGGGACGGCGAGGTGGGTCGGTGCGCCCGGGACTTCGCCGCCGTCCTGGGCGAGGAGACCGACGGAACCTCTCTGGGGGTTCCTCTCGAAGATGCCGTCTCGGGAAAACTCACGGTGAACCTCGGCATGGCCCTCTGGACCGCCCGGGGCGATCACGCTGGCGAAGGAGTGCTTGATCTCACGCTCAACGTGCGCCATCCCGTGACCTTCACTGCGGACGATGTGGTCCCCATCCTGCGCGCCTCCGTGGAAAGAGCGGGGTTTGCGCTGGAGAACGTGCGGGGAAAAGCGGCGGTACATTTCCCCGTCGAATCCGACCTGGTGCGTAAACTCCAGCGGGCCTACACGAGCAAGACCGGCCTCGACGCGACGCCGCGCTCAATGGGTGGCGGGACCTACGCGAAGGGACTGCCGAACGTGGTGGCCTTCGGGACCCGTTTTCTCGACGAACCGGAACTGGCCCATCAGGCGGACGAACGAATTTCCCTGGACCGCATGCGCCTTGCAATGAAGATTCTCGCCGAGGCCATGGTCCTTTTGGCTCAATAGGGCATTTCAGCCGACCGCTCCGGAAACCTCCGCACTGCCGGAGGGTTCCGGAGCGGAGAGAAGCCGCTTCTCCAAAGATTCCAGTTCCGCTCTCGTCTCCGGCGGAAGAGACTCCATCAATTCCTTCCGCAGTTCCCTGCCCAGGGTTTCCCGGGACGCACCTTTCCTCCTGTCCGAGTCGGTCCAGCTTATCTTCCTGCGGCGGCAGTAGAGGTCGATGTCGAGGAAGCGCTCTCCCTCGGCGGAATACTCCAGTCCCATGAGAAAGGACTTGATCCGTTCCGGAGCGTGGAAGGTGAGGAGGCGCAGCCGATAGGTCCGCACGGGAAGCAGAATGTGCGCCGTGTCGGTGCCCCATCCCTCGCCGAGGACAAATCCCGTCTGGCGGGCCTCCAGCACGAGTTCCACCCGCCGGAGATGCTCCGCGTAGCGTTCGAACTTGTCGTACACGTGGATGAGCACCTCGTTCCAGTCCTTGTTGCCCATGCTTTCGTTGAAGAGTTCCAGCGCCCTTGGCTGGAGTCTCCGGAAGGCCTCGTCGAAGGGGAGAGGGAGCACCAGCACCTGATCGAGGAGTTCCCGCACCAGGAGAAGGCGGTTCAGCGGTTTTGTGGTGAAGCAGACCACGGTTCCCTCTGAAGGGCTCCAGCGGAGCAGCTCCTTGAGCGTGCTCGGTGTTCCGTGGAAATCCTTCCCCAGTTCCTTCACGAGCGGGGACGTGTCCGGGCAGGTGCAGCAGAGCCGGAACAGCAGGACCCGGGGGAGGAGGGACGCTGCCGCCAGGAAATGGGCGAGGCCGTCGTTCACGAGACGGCAGAGAATTTCCCCCGGCGAGGCGTCGCAGACGGCGAGGGATGGCTCCTCCAGCTCGATGTTCCAGAGAGGACGCGCCCTTCCTTCCGGAGCCTCCACGAGGTAGACGACGGTCTGTCCCTCCCGGGTGTTCTCCGCAATTCTGTGGTTCCTGTGGATTTCCGCCGAGAAGACATCCGCAAGATACCGCTGCAGTGTGTCCTTCTTTCCTTGAAGCAGCAGAAGCCATGGGCCTCCGCGGACGAGAGAGAGCACGAAGTCATTCTCCTTTCTTCTTTTGCGATTCTCCGGATCCTGTCGTTCCCTTTTTTATCGGCGCCGCTTTCGGGGTGCCGGCCGCCTTTCTGAAGAGTCCTGTGTGCGCAGGGATGTCAGAGAACTCTGTCCCAGCGCTCCTCCATAAGGTTTTTCCCCCAGATGTGGTGTTCCATCGTCTCCGTAAGCGAGAATCCCCATTTTTCATAGAGATGTCGTGCCGCCAGCAGGTCGGACACGGTCCAGAGAAAGGCCCGTTCGTATCCCTCGCTCGCACAGAAGTTCACGGCTTTTTCCATGAGACGGTGCCCGAATCCCTTGCCGCGGTATTCCGGCTCCAGAAGAAACCAACGAAGCTGGGCCGTTTTCTCCTCCGTCTCGACGACAGCGATGGCGCCGCCGAGGAGGCCGTCCTGCTCGACGACCCAGACGTTCCCCTTCCCCTTTCGGCGGGGATCGCCGCAACCGCTCCAGTCTTTCAGGAAGGATGCCATGCCCGCCATCACGTAATATTCGAATGTCGCGTCGAAACCGTATTCCTCCCCGTAGAGGCAGGCGTGGCGGGAGGCGATGTAGCTCAGGTCTCCGGGAAGAAAGGTTCGGATGCACGGCTCCGGAGCGTTCCCGGCGCCGAGGAGTTGTTCGATGGTTCCCATCGAAAGGAGGAGACGGTGCATTTCCCGGGATGACAGATGTCCCAGCAGGGTTCCGAGCTGCCGATCCGACGCCGCTTCGAGCTGTTCCAGGGCGTTTTTTCCGTCCGGAGTGAGCTGGAGAACGGTACTTCGTCCATCCAGAGGGGACGGTACTCTGACCACGAGACCGGTTCGGCAGAAACGCGAGAGCATGCGGCTCAGATATCCCGGATCGAGGTGCAGAAGCGTGGACAGGTCTCTGGCGGTGCACCGTTCCTGGTGGCCGATTTCAAACAGCACCCGCGCTTCGGCGAGCGCAAACGGACTCTCCAGAAGGAAGCGGTTCGTCAGGCCCAGTATTTTCGTGTAGAACCGGTTGAAGCGGCGGATGCCCGCCACGGCATCCCCAGAAAGATGTGGCATCGCCTCTCCCTCCCCGCCGGGGTGAAACTCCGGGGTGTTTGTTGTCCCGGGCTGTGGTTGCATGGAACTCGACCGTTCTTTCCGCGAAAGACGGAATTGTCCTTTTTGATGTGTTGCGAAGAAGCCTAGCAAATAAACTTGACAAAGTCAAGCAAATAAAAATCGAAGTGCACTGTTCTCTCCGCATCACATCCGTCAAAGGCCCCTGAATCCGCGACATCTCCTCAAGCGATCGGGGCAGAGCCGGTTCGTATTGTTCCGCCTGGCCGGGTTGCGTGCACGAGAACACCTCCAAACGCCTTGGAATGTCGATCCAACCAAACGTAACAGAGGTGGAGCCGGCGCCCGAGAGATCTTCGCCGAAGTGCGTTGAAGAAGAAGGCGGAGAGGAAACCCTCTCCGCCTTTCCGGGGGTGATGCGGTTCTCGCGGTGTCTTTTGGGGAGGCTACCGTCTCCGGAGGAAGAGTGCGGGAAGGAGGAGCAGCAGCAACATGGGCGCCAGATGGAATCCGCTTCCCGCGGTGCATCCGCCGCCACCGCCGCCACCGCCGCCAGGTGTGGGCGAAACGGTGGGCGTGGGTCCTCCGGTAGGTGTGGGCGTTCCGGACGGGGTAATACCTCCTTCGGCCTTCACCTGGAAGGAGGTGGTGCGAAGGAAATTTGTCGCCACGGTGGCGCCGTCGGGAGAGAAGACGAGCGCCTCATCGCCGGGGCCGGGCATGGAGGGGGACCCGTTCCGGTAGGTTTCCACGGCGATTCCCGAGGGATTCGAGGCAGTGACGTTGATCTTGTAGCTCCCCGCCTGGTAGCTTGTGAGGATGGCGGAGAAGAGACCGTCGTTCGCCCTGGCGTCTCCTCCGGTCCCGTCATCGCGGAGGGTGAGCGGGGAGGTCGTGCCGTCGGGTGCGGTGAGTGTGGCCTCCATGGTCACTCCCCGCAGGGGGATGCCGTTTCGGCTCGCCCGGGCGAGGAGGCGGATCGGATCAGGGGGTGTCACGGTGCTGCCTCCGTCGACAAGCCCCACCACGAGGCCGAAGCCTGTTCCCGTTTCGGGCTGCCCCGTGGCGGAGACGGAGACGGCGAGGCTCTGCGAGCCCGGATTGTGCAGTTCCACCCGCCACGTCCCCGCGGAGGGATTTGAAATCGCCGCGGTGTAGTCCACGATCCCTCCCTCTTCCTGGTACTCTCCCGAGGCGGTGACGTCTCCGAGCACGGGATCTCGTAGGGTGATCTCCGCGTCGGGAGAGGCGCCGCGCCAGCTCACGAAGAAGGTGACGCCGCCCAGGGTTCCGTCCACGAGGAAGGTCGCCACGTCATTGCCTCCGGCGGCGAGGGTTTTTTCCACGGCGCCGAGGTTTACCGTGTCCGAATAGTTTCCCAGGGCGGCGAAGAAGACCTCCTGGAGTTCTGTCTGGTTCGTGGGAGAGGCGAAGTACTGCCCCCCTGTCTCGTCCGCGAGCTGGGTGAGGGCCGTGTTGCCGATGCCGCCCGAGCCGTAGCCGACGGTGATGAGCGGCACCTTCGCGGCTTGGTGCTCCGCGATGACCTCCCCTATGGACTTGGTGGAGCTGTTGTCCGATCCGTCGGTGAGGAGATAGGTCACGCCCAGCACGTCCCCGCTCGCGGTCCCCTTGTAGGTGAGGAAATTCGCGAGCGCCGTGGAGGCCGCGTCGTAGATGGCGGTCATGTTGCCCGGGGCGAGGCCGCTGATCGCAGCCTTCGCCGCGTCCTTCACGGCCCGGGCGCCCACGTCGTCGGAGGGGATGAACGTGATGGCGTAGATCTGCTCCACCGTGTCGTCGAAACGCACGACCCCGACGGCGCTCTCTTTGGGCAGGGATTCCACGAGGTTCCGTGCCGCCGCCTTGGCGTAGTCGAGAGGGCTCGGCGCTTCCGGCGTGAGGGGGTCGGGGCCCATGCTGCCGGAGTTGTCGATGACGATCTGGTAGACCATGGCGGCCTTGGTGAGCCAGACGATTTTCAGATTCGCCTGGGCTGCGGCGAGGTGCGTTCCCGGTGTCACCGCCGTGGTGTACCAATCGGGGGAGGCGGGGGGACTGCCGAAGGCGTACTGGACCCGCCCCGGCGCGACCACGTCGCCGCTGACGCTATCGGACGAGGGCGATTGCAGGAGGATCTCCCAGCAGCTCTTGCCGTACATGCGTTTCTGGGCCGTGTCGGTGCTCGTCACGTAGATGCTTGCTGTGGAGTGATTCAGCCACTTCACCTCGTTCTCGGACATGGCGTTCCACTGACGGTTCATGAGAGACGGGCCGGTGGGCGAGACGTCGGACGACCAGGGCCAGCTTCGGGGAGGATTGGCGTAGGTCGCCACGTATTCGTCGTAGAGGCCGTAGAGGTAATGCCCGGATTCGTGGCCGAGGGTGTATCCTCCGTTCGCTCGGCTCATGGGGGTGCTCGCGACTCCCACGAAGGTGGTGCTGCCGAAGACGTCGCCGAAGTTGATGTGCTGTCCGGGTTTGCCGTATCCCGCGATGGCTCCCGTGGGCCATGTGTTCGCTTGCCAGACTACCGAGGCCTTGTCGGCGAAGGCCCCGTCCTGATAGATGTAGACTGTCCCGAGCATGTGCTGGCCGTTGGACTGCTCGTAGAGTGCATCGGACCAGAACTTGATCACCTCTTCCACTTCCTGGGCGCGGGTGCGCTTGGGATCTCCCGGGGGGATGCTGTCTGCGGAGAGGGTGTCATGGTAGCTGATGGTGATGTCGAAGGCGGTCTTGGTCACCGCCGACGGGTCGAAAGCACCGGGGACGAAGGGTTTCCAGTCGCTGTCCACCAGTACTCTCGGTCTGGAGAGAAAGGCGTTGTCTGCGTGAGCCGGGCTCACGCAGAGCGCAACCAGGACGACGACACAGCAGAGGAGGAGAAGGGTTGCCGGGAGTGCTCCGGAGAAGCCTTTTCCTTCGAACGGACGCGACACGACACGGAGACGTCCGCCTCTCGGTCCCTGGATGTTCTGCATGATTGCTCATCTCCTTTTCTCGTTCGCACAGGTTCGATCCGGATACGCTGTCGCTGTACCAGAATGCCTTAAAAGCTCTCGCATCTCTTGCTCTCATACCTCACCTCCCCCTTCGGCCTGGTCGGAAACGCTTGCCGGTGTCGTTCCCGGGGGATGGCGGAGGAGTCGGGAGACCGGGGAGACGACAGGAGTGGAAGATGCATCACTGCTATTATAGAAAATCGCATTGGGAAAATGTTGCTTGTGCAGCGAAAAACTCCCCGTGGTTTTTATTCTGTATTCATTGTGTGTAATGCGGTATATTCGCCTCCGGCAGGCGCTCTTCGCGTTGCTTCGTCCGTGTCGATTTTCCGGAACATGCGGTTTATACACCGTGAGACTTTGAGAATTCCTGTTTTCCTCCAGGGGGATCGATGTGCCACACCGCAAAATCGCATCAAAAATCGAAGAAGTGTCCTTTTGCGCGCCTTCCGGTGGGCGTACAATGCAAAAGGAAAGAATGTTTTGAAAGGTGGCAGAGAGGGGAAATTCCTCCCTGCAGGAAGCGGGACGGGGAAGTCTTCTTTACGACGGGGAGAAACTGAGCCCTGAGTGTGGAAAGAGGAGCTGACATGGACAACTATGCGAAGGTGACGCCGGAAATCCTGGCAGCGCTCGAATCCGTCGTGGGCGTGCGAAACATGTCCACGGACCGGGAAAAGCGCGAGGTCTATTCCTACGACGAAGTGAATCGGGGGTATTGGGACGGCGAGTACGTGGCGGAGGTGGTGGTTTTTCCGGAATCTCCTGAGCATGTGGCAGCCGTTCTTGCCCTGGCGAACGAGCGGNNTGTCCTTCGAGAAGATGAACCGCATTCTCGAACTGGATACGGACAATCTCACCATCACCGTGGAGCCCGGTATCGTCACGGCGGAGATCACCAAGGCGGCCCGCACAGCGGGGCTCCTCTACGCGGGAGACCCCTGCAGCGGTGATGCCTCCTTCATCGGCGGCAACGTGGCGGAAAACGCGGGGGGAAACAAGGTGGTGAAATATGGTTCCACCGGCGCCTCGGTGCTGGCTCTCGAAGCGGTGCTTCCGGATGGCTCCGTCACCTGGTTCGGAGGCAAGCGCCGCAAGGACGTGACGGGATACGACTTCGTCCATCTGCTTGTGGGCTCCGAGGGAACCCTTGCGGTGGTGACGAAGATCGTCCTCAAGCTCCTTCCTCTTCCGGCACGGGTGGTGGATCTTCTGATACCCTTTCCCGACACGGAGAGCGCCGTCTCCTTCGTTCCCCGGATCCTCCGGGAGGCGAAGGTGGTGCCGTCCTCCATCGAGTTCATGGACAGGACCTCCATCCTCCTTGCCCAGCGCTATCTGAACATCCGTCTTCCCCACGACGACGCAGGAGCGCATCTCATCGTCCAGCTCGAAGGAAACGATCCAAAGACCCTTGCCGACGAATACGAGCGCGTCGGCGATCTCTGTTTCGCCCACGGTGCCCTGGAGGTTTTCGTGGCGGACAACCGGAACGTGCGGGACAAGCTCTGGAAAGCCCGAAAGTGCCTCGCCGAGGCGATCATGGCCTTTTCCGCCCACAGCTGTCTCGAAGACATCGCCGTCCCCTCCAGCGCCGTTCCGGAACTCATGCGGCGCACGGCGGCGATCACCGACAGGTGGGGCATCGAGGGAGTGCATTTCGGTCACATCGGCGACGGCAACATGCACATCAACTTCATGCTCCCCGAAAAACGTCCCGACTGGCACGATCTCTTCTCCGGAGCGCTCCGGGAGCTTTACGCGGCGGCGAGAGACCTGGGCGGGACCATCTCGGGTGAGCACGGCATCGGATTGAAACGCCGGGACTACATCACAACAATGCTCGATCCCGCTCAGGTGGAACTCATTCGGCGGGTGAAGCGCGCCTTCGATCCGAACAACATCCTGAACCCCGGAAAGATCGTCCCCGAAGCGCTTTCCTGACGCGTTCTCCCGGGAAACCGCGCTTCTCTCCCGACGCGACAAGAAGAGCGGCACGACTGTCGGTTCGTGCCGCTCTTCTTGTGTTTTTCGCTCCGAACGACCGCTTTCCGCCGGTTCTAGCGCCGCGTCGCGAGATCCTGGAACATGAGGTACTCCATTACGGCTTTCTTGCGTGCTCCCTCCGCGTCTCCCTGCGCATTTCTCCGCAGAATGGCCAGGTAACTTTCGAAGGTGGTCCGGAAACGTTCCCGGGCGGCCCGCAGCGGCGCGTTCTCTCCCGGAATGGGGTGGCTCCCCATGTCCTCCGGAAGGGCGAAGAGGGTGACGATCACCTTGCCGCTCCGCAGCAGTGAGACGGTGAGATCCTGACGGCCCCGGGGGAGGTCCATGCGGATCGTCACACTTTCCCCCTGGGTGGTGGAGAGCACGCCCTCAAGTCTCTCCGCTCCTGTGGGTTTCACGGAGAAGGATGCGCCGTCCCCGGTGAGGACGCGGAACTGCTCTCCTTCGAGGCGGAGTGTGAGGAGCCGGAAGACCTCGGATGCTTTCCCGTAGGACGTGTCCGCCTTCATGAGCACGGCCCAGGTTCCCTCGAAGGGGCTCAGCGGAGGAAGGGGAATCTGGTCGGAAAGTCCCGGACGAGGGTCCTCGGGTACCGTGGTGGGGACGGGCGGCAGTGCAACGCCGAAGGGATCGCCCGTTTCTTCCGGGAGCGGTGGCAGCGGAGGAAGGACGAGCGCTCCCTGTTTCACCTCTCCGGAGAGAGCGGTTTGATCAGGGGTTCCGCTCTCGGGCAGCGGAGGAAGGCCCACCCCTTCCGTCGGTCGAGACACGTCCGGAGAGCTGTCCATCTCGGGCAGGGCGGGCAACGCAACGTCCTCCGCCGGAGATGGAACGGCGGCCGGGGATGTTTCCGATTCCGGCAGGGGCGGCAGTTCCATGCCCGTCTCGGAGGGCACGTCCGGGGAGGTTACGGGCGGCGTGTTCTCCCGGGAGGCCGGAACCTCTTCGGAAACGGCCGTTTCGGAGGGGGAGGCGAGCTGTTCCGGTAAGGGAGGAAGCTCGGGTCGGCCATCCTCCGGCGCGGGCGAAGCGGTTTCATTTCCGTTTCCAGAGATGTCGGAGGAGAGCAGGGCGCCCACGCGCTCCTGAGGAGGTTCGGAAAGAGGGAACGGTGCCTGGTCGTCGGAGACTGCAGGCTGTGTTTGCAGCGTTTCCGGCAGGGGCGGCAGCTCCGTTGCCGTCGGCGCCGTTTCGCCGGCGGCGGGATGTGCGGCACAAAGCGCGAGGACGAGGAAAAATGCAATGGTGGTCCTCCCTCGTGCGCGGGCAGGAAAACTGTTTCGTGGAGGGGCCGGAGTCTCTGCGGCGGAGGGGAAACGCCACGTAAACAGTTCGGGGAGGCGCGGGTTCTCCGGACGTTCCCTGTGCATGATCATCTCTCCTTCGTTGACGATGTTGCTTCCACGGCTCATTGTAGCACGAGGCATTTCCCATCCGTCACGGCCCCTGTTTTCGTCCGTGCGTCTTCTTCTGTGGAGAAACAGGAGTGGCGGAGAAGGAGAAAATATGGTATTATTTGAGGTAGATATTTATCACAGCGACGCAAGAAAGGGGCAAGAGACGTGGAACTGCACGAATTCGAAGAGTATTGCCGCCTGAGGAACATCCTCGAACAACGTAGCGAGGAATTGTGCCATCTCTACGCGCAGATCTATTTCGATCTGGAGCGGGATGATCGGGAAATCCATGTGAACAGTGTGGAGACGGGAAAGAGCGGGCGCATTCTCATCCAGTATTCCACGGGACAGGAAGAAGAGATGCTCTATCTGCCTCCGGAATACCTCTGGCGGACCAATGAGGAAGTGCGGGTTCTCATGGAGCTGGATCGGAACAGAAAGGACAGGGAACTCAAGGAGCGCCGGGCGGCGCGGATCTGAAAGGCCGCGCTCCATCCTGTGAAGGACGGTGTGGAACATCGTCGGATTCGGGAGTGATTTCCTCATGAACGGAGCCCTCATAAAAGAGGGCTCCGTGTGTTTGTGCGTTTTCCGGAGATCCTTACGAAGCACACAAAAAATGGTACACTGGGAGTGGACGGACGTAGCCACTTCACGGATTGACTCTCGCGGGGAATGTTTGTATCTGGCAACTCCAGGGTTTTCCACTTCACGGAGGGACGATGGCCGTGGTGTTTGAATGTACGGAAGAGGAAGCGTTCTTCATGAATCAGGCGAAGTGTCCGCCTCCTGGTGAGACGGCGAAGACGACTCTGCCGGAGAACGAGGCGGGACAGCACATGAGCGAAGCGGAGAACAACGGAGTGTTCCGTCTTTTGGGGCGCCTGGTGGAGGAGAGTGGTGTCGCCTTCGTCCTTCATGAGCACTGTGCCACCCGGACGGTGGCGGATGCGACGGACGCGCTTCGGTTCGACGTGTCGCGCCTCGTTAAGACCGTGGCGTTCCGCGTTCGGAGAGGAGGTGTTGTCCTCGCGGCACTTCGTGGAAGCCGAAAAGTGAACTATCCGTTCCTCGCCGCTCTGGTGGGGGTGAATCGCCGGGAGCTTGCGGCATTGTCGCCGGAGGAGGTTCGGGAGTTGTTGCATGTGGAGCCCGGAAGCGTCTCTCCGCTGCCGTCGGGAGAGAACGTGAGCGTCTTTCTTGACGAAGAGGTTCTGTCCGTCGCTCCCACGGTCTACTGCGGTATCGGACGTCCCGATCGGACGCTGGAGATCGCTCCCGCCGATCTTCTGACGCTCTCGGGCGCTCGGATCGGACGGTTTTCCCGCTGAGAACGGAGGCGGGGGAGTCGAGGCTCTCCGCCGGATCTGTCCCGAATGTCGCGTCCCCTTCTTCGTGGTCCGCCGAAGAGGACGGTGTGCGGCTTCATTGAGGAATTTCCTGTCGCTGCCGCCTGGTGGGAGAAGGTGTTTCCTTCTCGCCGCATGAATATATTTCCCTTTTTGGTACGTTGGTGTTCATGGTTCCGAACATGATGGTACAATACACACGGTGCGTTCCGTACGGCACTGTACTCCGTCATTGTAACGACTACAGAGGAGGTGGCCCCAGTGGCGGCCGAACAGCGACACGGCATTTCTTTGAAAATCCAGATTTTGGCGGGAGCTGCACTCATTATGGTGGGTCTCATCGCAGCGGTGTTCATGGGGAGTTATTTCGCTGCCAGGGACCGATTGCTCGAAGCATCCACGACGCAGGGACTCGGTTCCGCATCGAGCCTGCAGATGTCCGTGGAGAGCGACCTTGCGCTGGTAAAACGCATGGCCTCGGCAAATCTCGAGATTACCGTGGGGCTCGTGCAGGGAGGGCGTCTCATGACGTCCATGAATACCGTCAAGGTAGGCGAACGGGAGGTTCCCATCGTCTTCGTCTCCATCGGGGGGCTTCGGCAGATCACGGGGGATCACGCCATGGTGGACGAGTGGTCGAACCGTCTCGGCGGAGCCTTCACCATCTTCCAGGTCATTGAGGAGAACGGCAAGCAGGAGATGGTCCGGGTGGCCACTACCATCTCCGACGAGACGGGGAAGCGCGTGGTTGGGTCGTCGATCTCCGCGGACGATCCGGTCTTTAAAGCCGTGGTGGAGCGCAAAGAGACCTTTCAGGGTGTCGTGGAGGTGCAGGGCGCGACGTTTTACGGCGCGTACCGCATGCTCACCGCCGATCAAGAGGATAGTCCGAAACTCGTTCTCTTCGCAGGCATCGAAATGGACCCTCTCCTGCACCTCATCCTCAACGCTCGTATGGGGGAAGGAAGCTACGCCTTCGCGTTCACCCAGGACGGGAAGATCATCGCGCATCCGACGCTCGCGAAGGGGACGGACATCCCCACGGTCGCTCCCGAGTTCTGGGGCGGGTACGAAAAAACGAAGGGGAGCGACAGCGCCGTCAACTTCGCCTATCTTTTCCAGGAGAAGCGCCGAGAAGGGTTTGTCTTCCCCATCAAGGAACTCGGCTGGAGCGTCGGTTTCTCCGTCCCGGAGGAGGTCGTGCTCAAGCCTCTTGCCGCCATGCGGAACCAGATGCTCGTCACGGCGATTCCGGTTCTTCTTGTCGGGCTCGGGATACTTGCCCTCTTCGTGGGGCGTCTCGTGGCGCCGCTGCGGCGCGTAGTGGACACCGCCGGTGAGATCGCCCGGGGAAATCTTGCCGTCACGGTCACGGGGGACGAGACGAGCCGGAACGAGATCGCCGTTGTCCTGGGGGCCTTCGCGAGAATCACCGAATCCTATCGCGGTCTGGTGGAGAAAATGCTCGATCTGCGCCGTCTCTTCGACGAGCGAGGAGCGGACATGGCCCGCATCGGTGCTGACGTGGAAGGATCCATTGCCGGAGCCCTCGATGCCGCCCAGGAAATGGTCGGAACGGTGAGTTCCATTTCCTCCGCCGCTGACGAGACGAGGGCCGGCGTGGACGAGGTGACCACCACGGCGCAGCACACCGCGCAGATCACCACGTCTTTGAGCGAAAAGGCGGGAGGCATTTCCGAAAAAGCCTCCGGCGACGGTGAAGCCGTACAGCATCTCGCGTCCGAGATCGAAAAGGTGGGAGGCGCGGGCAAACGGATCCGGGAGGCCATGAAGGCTCTGGAAGAATCCGTATCCCGCGTGTCCGATTTCGTGAACGCCATCACCGGCATCGCGGACCAGACGAATCTGCTCGCCCTGAATGCCGCCATCGAGGCCGCTCGTGCCGGAGACGCCGGTCGCGGGTTTGCCGTGGTGGCCGAGGAAGTACGAAAATTAGCGGAGCAGTCCAATGAGGCGGCCCGGCAGGTCCAGACCATCATCGGAGAGATCCAGGAGCGCACCAAGAGTGCCACGAAGGACACGGAGCAGACCGTGACCCTCATCGGCGAGGCCATGGGCACCTCCACGACCACGGCGGTGCGCATCCGGGAGATCGTTCCCCAGATCGCGGAGATCTCCGAGGGAGTCCAGTCCATCGCGGCGTCCTCGCAGGAACAGCTCGCGAGCAACGAGGAAATCGCCGCCGCCATGGACAACATCCTTCATCAGGTCGGAGCGGGGCAGCGTGCGGCGGACATGGTGGAAAAAGCGTCCCGGAAGGTGGCGGAGCAGATGGACGCGCTTCGGGCCATTCGGGAGGAGCAGGGACAGCTTCTCGAATCACTGGAGGAGATCCTCTCCGTGTATGTCCTTGAGGAGAAAGGTGCTGCCGGCGCGCCGCTTCCCGCTCTGCAGGGAGGAAAGAAGGGGTAGAGACGCCGCCTCCTGATGAGGGGAATGAGCGGGCGGAAACGTTTGAAAGGCTGAAAGAGACTTTCGGAAAATACGGAGGAGAATACGACCGGGAGGGGAATTCCCCTCCCGGTCTTGTTTTTCAGAATACCGCGTAGTCGCTGTCTTTCGGGTTACAGAGGAACATGTGACCGGGCGAATGGGTGATTGCGAAGGGGGGTTTGCTCGCCATCAGAGCTGCCTGGGGGGTTACGCCGCAGGCCCAGAAAACGGGTGCCTCGCCCTCGTGGATCGGAACGGCCTGGCCGAAGTCCGGCTGCCGGACGTCCGCGATGCCGATGGCGGCGGGGTCGCCGATGTGCACAGGCGCGCCGTGGACGGCGGGAAAGCGCCCCGTGCAGAGCACCGCCTTGGGGACCAGGGCGTGAGGGATGGGGCGCATGCTCACCACCAGCGGGCCGGAGAGGCGTCCCGCTGGCATGCAGGGAATGTTCGTCTTGTACATGGGAACGTTCAGGCCGAGTTCCATGTGGCGTACCGGCACGCCCGCCTCGAGGAGCGCCCCCTCGAAGGAGAAGGAGCAGCCCAGAAGAAAGGCCACCAGGTCGTCCCGCCAATATTCACGAATGTCCTCGGGCTCCGCTATGAGCTGTCCCTCTTTCCAGATGCGATACTTGGGCAGGTCGGTCCGCAGATCCGCCCCCGGCGCGGTCAGTTTCGGCTCTGGAGCGCCGGGTTCCGTGACGTCCAGGATGGGGCAGGGCTTGGGGTTGCGCTGGGCGAAGACGAGGAAATCGTAGGCCCATTCCCGGGGAAGGATCACAAGGTTCGCCTGCACGTGTCCGCGGCACAGGCCCGAGGTGGGGCGGGGCCATTCTCCGTTCCGGATCCGTTCCCGTGCTTCCTTGGGGCTTACGTGGGCCAGTGCATCCAGGGTCAGAGTCATGAAAAGAGCACCTCCTTCAAGGATACTACCGTGACATGGGCGTCCTCGAGCGCTTTCCGTATCTTCGCGGCGAGGGCCACCGCCTCGGGGTTGTCCCCGTGGAGACAGATGGAGTGGGGGCGCAGGTGCAGCATCGTGCCGTCCACGGTCTCCAGCGTTCCCTCCGTGGCCATGCGGACCACTCGGGCGGCGGCCTTATCGGGGTCTGAGATCACCGCTCCCGGACGGCTCCGGGGCGTGAGCGATCCGTCCGCCTGGTAGCTTCGATCCGCGAAGGCCTCCGCGGCGAAGGAAACGCCCGCTTTTCGGGCGGCCTCCTCGAAGAGCGAATTCGCCAGCCCGAGGAGAATCACGCCCTCAGCGGCGTCCCGCACCGCCCAGACCACAGCCTCCGCGAGGGCGGCGTCCTTGGCGGCCTGGTTGTACATGGCGCCGTGGGGTTTGACGTGCTGCAAGGGCACGCCGGCGGCACGGCAGGCCGCGGCGAGACCGCCGATCTGCACCAGGCAGTCCGCGTAGACTTCGTCGGGTGTGCAGGCCAGATTCCGTCGTCCGAAACCCACGAGGTCCGGATAACCCGGGTGGGCTCCCACGGCCACGCCCGCCTCTCGGGCGGCCTTGACGGTGCGGACCATGCAGGAAGGATCTCCCGCGTGAAAACCGCACGCCACGTTGGCGGAGGTCACGCAGGCCAGGACTTCCCTGTCCATTCCCATCCTCCAGGGGCCGAAACTTTCGCCGAGATCGCTGTTCAGGTCAATGCGAGGCATGTGCACAATCACGTCCTTTCCTTTCCTTTCGGAGGTTCACAGTTCCTGCCAGGAAACGTCGTAGCTCTTGCCCTCCACGGTCATCCGCCATGCGCCGGAAGTCTGCGGAGCCTGCAAGGACACGGCTTTCGGGCGGCTCCGGTACGTCGAACGAAAGAGAAGAAGCTCCGCCAGGTGGTTCGCCCGCTCCCGCAGCGCCCGGGCGCCTTCCTCCGGGGTAGCCCGGACGAAACGCACGTCCTGGCCGGGCATGCGCTGGGCCAGAACGGCCAGATCCGCCGTGGCCACCACGGCAATCTTCGTGTACCCTCCCGTGGTCTGGCGATCCGCCAGCATCACGATGGGTTTGCCGTGCCCAGGCACCTGCACCGCTCCGAGGGGAATGGCGTCGGAGACGATGTCCGCGCCCTCCCGGTGGGGGATGCTAGGCCCTTCCAGTCGGTAGCCCATGCGATCCGACTGTTCGGAGATCGTGTAGGCCGACTCGAAGAAGAGCCGGAGTCCTTCCTCGGAGAAGGCGTCGTCCTGTGGTCCCGGAACCGCCCGGAGGGGCGCTTCGAGGTCCCGGCGAGGGCGGAGGTGCTCGGGGCAGGTAAAGTCACAGGTCCGCTCCAAAAGAGGAGGTGCTTCGCCGCAGCACAGCAGGTCCCCTGCCTTCAGATTGCGCCCCTGGAAGCCGCCGATGCGGGCGCGGAGATAGGTGGAGCGACTTTCCATGACCACGGGCACGTCGATGCCCCCGGAACAGGCGAGATAGGCCCGGCATCCGCCTCCTGCGGCGGAAATGTCCGAACCCCTGGTTCCGTCGAAGGAGAGTACGTCCCCCTCCCGCACGGAAAGGTTCGTCATCAGGGGCGCTTTTCGTCCGTTCAGAGAGAAGCCCAGATCCGCTCCGGCGACGGCAACGGCACCCTGCCCTTCCACGAGGAGCGTCGGTCCGAGGACGGTCACCTCCAGCGCGGCGTCGTTCGGAGCGTTGCCCGCGAGAATGTTGGCGATCTGGAAGAATTCGGGATCCATGGCTCCCGCCACGGGCATGCCCATGGCCTGGTATCCCCAGCGTCCCAGATCCTGTACGGTGGTGAGGAGTCCCCCCGATCGGACCCTAAGCCGGAGTGCCATGGTTTTTCCCCTCCTTTTTCTCCGTCCTGGGGACGAAGCGTCCCGCTCCGGCCTCGGCCTGAATGGACAGAAAGGTCTCCTCATCCACAGCTTCGAAGCGGACCCAGTCTCCCGCCTCGATGAGAGTGGGTGGCGTTCGCAGAGGGTCGAACACGGCGAGAGGAGTCCTGCCGATGAGCTGCCATCCTCCCGGGCTGTCGATGGGGTAGATGCCGGTCTGCTTTCCCGCGATGCCCACGCTGCCCGCGGGGATGAGTGCCCGTGGATTCTGGAGCCGGGGCGTGGCGAGCGCCTCGTCCATGCCGCCCAGATAGGCGAAACCCGGTGTGAAACCCAGCATGAAACAATAGAGATCACGCCCGGAATGGCGGGCCACGACCTCCTCCAGGGAAAGACCCGTGGCGGTGCAGACGTTGTCCAGGTCCGGCCCGTGAGTGCCGCCGTAACAGACGGGAATGGTCACGATCCGCCCCTCGGATTCGGTGGTCTCGCCGCCTTTTTCGAGCGCGGGGAGCAGGAGTGCGACCAGATCGGAGCGTTCCAGCCGAAGCGGATCGTAGTAGACCGCCAGCGAGCGGTAGGTGGGAACCGTCTCCACGATACCCGGAGGCGAGATGGCGTCCAGGGCCTTCTTCAGTGCCTGGACCCGTGCGTTCAGCGCTCTGTCCACGGTGGTGCCGAATTCGACGACGAGACAGCTGTCCCCGGCGTCGCAAAGACGTGCGTCTTCGATTTTCTCCAAGAAGATCACCTCGTTTCCGTCGGAGAGGAGCGGAGAACGTCAACTGCCGCTCCTCCCCATTCTACGTCATCGTTCCGTTCCGGGTCGGGGCCGTGCTCTCCCCTGCCCCGTCCCGTTTTCTTTCCGATTGTACGCCATTCTATCGAATCAGATCGACGATCTTGCTCAGGGACTGCCATCCCATCCAGGCCGTGAAGGCCACCATGACGTAGCCCGAGGCGGTGAGAAATCTGGGATGGTGGTACAGCTCGCCCACGATGTCCTTGCGGTGGGCGGCGAGCAGCATGGAGAGGAGCGACAGGGGCAGAATGAGTCCGTTGATGGAACCGGCGAAGATCAACAGGTTCACCGGCCTTCCCACCGTGGTGAAAATGGTGGTGGAGGCCACGATGAAGCCGATGATCCACCAGCGCTGATGCGTCTTCACGACCCGGAAGAGGGTCTGCAGGAACGAGATGGAGGTGTAGGAGGCGCCTGCTACGGACGTGACGGCGGCGGCCCAGAGGACCACACCGAAAATCTTGTACCCGATCATGCCCGCTCCGATCTGGAAGGCCGAGGCGGGGGGATTGGACGGGTCGAGCGGTTTGCCCATGGCCACCACGCCGAGGATGGCGAGGAAGAGGAGAAAACGCATGATACCCGTGATGGCGATGCCCTGGACGGAGCCGAAGCTGATCTGCTTCACCTTGTCCACGCCGGTTATGCCCGCGTCGATGATGCGGTGCGCTCCCGAGAAGGTGATGTAGCCGCCCACGGTGCCGCCCACCAGGGTGAGCACGGTCATCCAATCAACGGTGCTTGGAAGGACGGATTCCTTGAGGGCCAAGGCGACGGGCGGCTGGGTCTTGAAGACCATGAAACAGACCAGGGCGATCATGAGGAAGCCGAGGATTTTCGTGAAGGTGTCCATAGTCTTGCCCATTTCCTTGTTCAGGAAGATCAGAACGGCCACCCCGGCGCTGAAGACCGCCCCCAGAGCGAGGGGGGCGCCGAAGAGGACATTCATGCCCAGGGCAGCTCCGGCGATGTTGCCGATGTTGAAGACGAGCCCTCCCAAGGCAACCGAGAAGGCGAGGAAATATCCGAGGCCTGGAATGACCCGATTCGCCACGTCCTGGGCACGCATGCCCGAAACGCCGAGAATGCGCCAGATGTTGAGCTGCACCACCACGTCGATGAGAATGCTCGCGAGAATGGCGAAGGCGAAGGCGGCTTTGAGCTTGTCCGTGAAGACCGCCGTCTGGGTGAGAAAGCCGGGGCCGATGGCCGAGGTGGCCATCAGGAAGGCCGCGCCCAGAAGGACGCTCAGCATTTCCTTGCGGGATGCCACGGCATCCCCGATGGAGCCGGGTTGGGACAGGGTAGTGCGGGTCGGATCGGACATGAGGAACACCTCCGGAAAGAAGATGATGGAACTCCTGCCCGATATACAAGCAAAAAAGTTGCCGATTTCGGGAAAGACAGCACCGAAACTCCACTGTGGAGGAGAATACCCTTGAAACGACGGAGACTACGCGAAATGAGCCCCTTCTTCGAAAGCCCCGGAATGCAAAGAGAATGGGGCTTTCTTCGGGAAAAACGTGCGCGGTAGCGTCGTGGCTGTGCGCTCAGGTGCGCTTTTTCCGAGGCAATCCCAGTTCTCGCCTGTGCCAGGTCACTGTGCGGGGTGGAACGCCCAATTCCCGCGCGAGAGTGGCGTCGCTCTTGCCCTCTTCCCATCCGCGGCGGATGGTGCCCCGAAGGGCCGCGACGGTCAGGTCCGGCCGGGCTGCCGTGCCTCGGGCGAGAAGCGCTGCAAGAAGGCGTGTTCCCCGGGGCGTGGAGACCCATGTGGAGGAAGCGGTACGCTGCACGGTAGAGGGAGCCAGACCGGACAGGGACGCGGCCTCGGAGAGCGTCATCGGCTCCGGTACATCGGCCTCGCCCCGGAGAAACCGTCTCTGTCTTTCTCCGAGGAGGAATCCAAGGCGCAGTTTCGTGCGGTGCCGTGCGGCGAGGGCCCCGAGGGTGGATCGGGTGCGGCGGGGGAGTGACGCCGTCTTCCCCGTCGCCATGTCCATGTCCAGGATCAGGCGGGGTAGGTTGTCCCGCAGAAGCCGCACGGAAAGCACTCCCTCCCGGTCGAAGCGGAGTTCCAGCTCTGGGAGGATGAAGTGGGGGCGGCAAAAGGAGCTGCCGGGGTGCGGGTCGAGGCGTCGCAGGATCCCGAGGGCTTCCTCGATGCGTTTTTCCCCCCATCCCAGGCGCTTTTGCAGGGAATGCCAGTCCCGTCGCTCCAGCTCTTCTCGCCCGAAGAGCAGCAGAAGGGGCGGGTCCGAAGCGTCGGGAAACGTGCGACGGAGCTGCAGCAGAAGGCATTCCGCAAGGTCCGGGGCGAAGAGCCCCGGAGGTTCCACCGTCTCGCGAAGACGGAGGAGAAGTGCTTCAAAATCCTTCTGATTCACTCCGAGTGTTCTCGCCAGTTCCTCCGGCGGTGCGGCGAGATATCCCCGACCGTCCAGACAGAGGGAGAGCTTTTCCGCGGCGTTCTCTCCGAGGAGGTTTGCCTCGGGAATCAGCGGCAGTTGCAGGGCGAGATGCTCTTCGAGGGTTGTCGGGGCGGCGATGTGTTCCCAGAACTCCTCGTCGTGGAGGTGCTCGTCCTGGATGGACGTCGCGGAAGGAGGGAGGACCGAGAGGAGAGGGTCCTCTCCGACCAGGTTTTCCAGCGCGGCGGCGAGGTCGCCCGCCGGGGTGGTCAGGAGGGCGAGGCGTCCCAGGAGCAGCGGCAGGGGAAGAAGGGTCAGTTTCGGTGTCGCATCGAGCCGGAGCGCTTTTCCGGACGCGGGCACGGTCACACCAGGTGGTGTTTCTGAAGCTTCCGCAGCAGGGCGTAGCGGGAGATGCCGAGGCTCGCCGCGGCTTTCGTGCGGTTGCCCTCGTGTTCCGCCAGGACGTTTTTCAGGATGCTCCGCTCCCCCGCCTCCAGACGGTCCTGAAGGGAGCCCGTTCCCTCGGCGCCGTCGGGCTCCCGGGAGAGGGTTTCCACCATCTCCGCGGGGAGGTCGCAGAGGCGGATGTCCGTCTCTGCGGGGTTTTTCAGGATGCAGATACGCTCCAGAAGATTGCGGAGTTCCCGCACGTTTCCGGGCCAGGAGTAGCGGAGGAAGACCTCCTGCACGTCGGGGGTGAGGCCGCGAAGCGTTCCGCTCCGCTTCCGGTTGAACTCCGCAAGAAAGGTTTCGGCCAGGAGAAGCACGTCCCGTCCCCGTTCCCGAAGAGGAGGGAGCGAAAGAGGAATGGTGGCGATGCGGTAGTAGAGATCCTGCCGGAAGGTCCCCTTTTCCACCCGTTCCCGGAGATCCGCCGCGGTGGCGCAGATCACCCGGAGGGAGACCTTCCGCTCCCGTGTCGCTCCGAGGGGTCGCACTCTGCGGTCGTCCAGGAAACGCAGGAGTTTTCCCTGCAACGCCTGGGGAAGATCGGCGATCTCGTCCAGAAAGAGTGTGCCGCCGTCGGCGCTCTCGATGAGCCCGATTCGGTCCTGGGAGGCTCCCGTGTAGGCTCCCCTGCGGGAGCCGAAGAGTTCCGCCTCCAGCAGAGACTCCGGAATGGCGGCGCAGTTCAGGGCGATGAAATCCCCGGAGTCCTCCGAGACGTGGGCGATCAGGCGGGCGAGTACCTCCTTGCCCGTGCCACTCTCTCCCGAGAGAAGCACGTTCACGTCCCGGTGCTCAGCGATGCGTTCCACCGTGCCCCGGAGAGTTGTAAAGGCGGGGCAGTCCCCCACGAGGGGAACGGTCTTGTCCCTCTGCAGCCTCGAAATGCGGCGCTTCAGCAGGATCGATTCCGCCGCCCGGGCGACGAGATTCGTCACCGCTTCGAGGGGAAAGGGTTTGTCGAGGAAATCGTAGGCGCCCTCCTGGATTGCCCGAACGATGGTGGGAGAGTCGCCGTAGGCGGTCATCACCACCACCTTCGCGTCGTTTTTGGTCCGGAGGATGGAGGGGAGCGCGCCGATGCCGTCCCCGTCAGGGAGGCGCACATCCAGAAGGACCACATCGGGGGACCGTTCCTGCAAAAGCCGCTCCAGATCGGCGAGGGAGTAGGCCGAGGCGACCTCGTAGCCCTCCTTTTCGAGAGCCACCGCCAATCCTCTGTTCAGGTTCTTTTCGTCGTCCACGATCCAGACTTCCATGACGTCATCGCTCCTTATCCTGTTCGGCGGACGTGGCGGGGAGGATCACCGTGAAGGTTGTCCCCTCCGGGGAGGTATCCACCGACACGGTCCCTCCGTGTCCTCCGACGATCCGGTGCACGATGGAGAGCCCCAGCCCCGTTCCCTCCGGGCGGGTGGTGAAGAAGGGGTCGAAGATCCGCTCGAGCAGCTCCGCGGGAATTCCCGTTCCCTCGTCGGTGACGGAAAGGGCGATTCCGTTTCTGTGCCGGAATGCCCGGAGGATGACCCGTCCACCTCCGGGCTGGGCGCTCACGGCGTTCAGTGTCAGGTTGAGCAGCACCTGCTTCAGCTGTTGCGCGTCCCCCCAAAGGGAGGGACAGTCCGCCTCCACCTCCCGGAGCAGTCGGATGTTCGCGGCCCTGCAGGAGGAGGCGGTCATCTGTTCCGTCCAGGTGAGGATCTCCCCCGGGTCCACCGGGCCGAAGAGCGGTGTTCCCGGTCGTGCGTAGGTCAGAAGCTGGGAGACGGTCTGATTCAGTCGGTCCACTTCGCTGCCGAGCACCGCCAGATGTTCGGCGTCCTGGGGGGAGATGCCGCGCCGCAGCAGATCCAGGCGAATCCGCATGCTGGCCAGGGGGTTCTTCACTTCGTGGGCCACCGCGGCGGCGACAGAGCCCAGGGCCGCGAGGCGTTCCACCCGCGCCGCCTCTTTCTGGAAATCCTGCCATTGCTGTAGGTTGTCCACCATCTCGTTGAACGCCTCGTGCAGTGCCTCCAGTTCATAGGGACTCCGGGAAAGCGGGGGAAGGCGCACCCAGCGGCCGGAGCGCATCTGTTCGCACCCCCAGGCGAGAATTTTCATGGGGCGGGTCAGACTGTAGGCCAGAAACACCGCAAGCTCCACGGCGACGAGAAATCCGATGAGTCCCACCACGAGGACGTAGCGCTGATGGTAGACAAGAGCGGTGAGAATCGCCGTCCGGTCCAGGGAAAAGCGGCGGACCATGCCGTCGGCGCTTTTGATCTCCTCCCCCGACTGCCCCGGAGACACCTCTCGCCAGGAAGGGGCCAGGGTCTGGAGAAGAACCTCCGTCCGGTCGGCGCGGAGATTTTCCGCGGCGGAGCGGGTGTTGTCGAAAAGAATGCGGGCCTCCTGGACGCGCTCCAGGAAGCCCTGGGTCAGGGCCGTTCCCACGGTGAGGCTTGTCAGTCCGATGGCCGCCGCCATGAGCAGTGCCTTGATGCGCGTTTCCGTGCTCCATGACCGAGGGCGCCTCATCGCAGACTCCTCCAGGGGCTGAAATAGAGCAATCCCTCCAGGGCCAGGGCAGGCAGCAGGGCCAGCTCCGGGAGGATTCCGAGGACGACCGTGAGGAACAGGTGGAGCAGAAGCGCCGCGGCGAGAGGAAAGAACAGCTCTTTCCTGCGGGGCCTCCGGATCACGTAGAGGGGGAGGAAAAAGCAGATGGCCACGACGGTCCAACTGTAACGTCCGATGAGCAGGATCCCCGGCAGGCGGAGTTGGCTCAGGAAGAGCGCCACCGTTGCGATGAGCGCAATGGCCAGACGGTTTTTGAAGAGGAACCGGTCCTCCGCGACGAGATCCGCCCGTCTGCGTCCCTCCCTGGGAGAGAGATCGTAACAGAGAGAGCACGCGGCGAGGAGGAGCTGCGAGTTCGCGGTGCTCACCGCCGAGGCCAGCACCGCCAGAAAGAGCCCGAGGGCGGGAAGAGGCGGGAGCACGCTCTGGACGAGATCCGTGAAGGCCAGTTCGTCGCTGGCAGCCGAAACCCCTGGGAGGAGGACGAAGGAAGCAAGGCCGATGATCGTGAGTCCCACGTAGATGCCCCCGATGATGAGGGCCGAGAGCGCCAGGGTCGTGTAGGCGTCACGGGCGGTTCGGGCCGAAAGCAGACGGATGGCGTACTGGGGGTTTGCCGCCACGCCCAGCCCCCAGGAGAGCATCATGAGCAGTGTCACGAGGGGGCTCCACTCCTGATTCCAGGGATGCAGCATGGCCGGTGTGGTCTGTCGGAGCGCCTCGTGCACTGCCGAAAACGACCCCGCCCTGTTCAGGAGCGTCAGGGCCGCCAGTGCCACTCCTCCGGTGATGATGGCCAGATTCAGGACATCGCTCTTGGCCACCGAGGGAAGGCCGCCGAAGGTGGTGTAGAGGACGAAGAGGTAGACCAGCGACGAGGCCAGCAGGATCTTGATGTCCAGAAGCGCCCCCACAATTGTTCCGAAGGCCCGGAACTGGATGACGATGTAGAACGTATAGGCTCCCAGGAGGGACAGGGCGGAGAGAACGCGCAGACGCGGGTCTTCGAAGGTGTCGCCCAGCCATTGGGGAAGCGAGAGTGCCCGGCCCACCCGGAGTTTGCGGACGAGAAAGGGCATGAGGACCAGTCCGATGAGCCAGCCGTTGACGCTGCCGGTGAAGGCCACGTAGCCGTCCGTGTAGAGCCACATGGTGTACCCGAGGATGGACGCGGCGCTCATCCAGGTGGCGACGAAGGTTCCCACCATGGGGCCCGGACGGAGCCTGTTGCCCCCCACGTAGAAGAGCCGACGGTCCTCCTTCCAGGAAAAGGCCTGTCCCGCGAGAAAGACGAGGGCCAGCGTATAGGCGCCGAAGGCGCACAGCTGCAGCAGCAGAACAGGCATCACCGGCGCCTCCTCCGGAGAAAGAGGCAGAGGGCGACTGGTGCCAGGACGAGGAGGGCGAAGAGCCCCCAGTCCACGAACAGAAACGAAGAGAGTGAGAACGAATCCGGAATCGTCAAAGCGTCATCGGGCTCCCTCGCGCTGGAATGGGTGACGGCGCAAGTTTCCGCCGGTCCCCTGAAGAGGCGGCCTGTCGGAACGGGGGCGTTTTTTCCCGGGGGTCGGTTTTTT
Source organism: Synergistaceae bacterium UBA5560 (assembly GCA_002425685.1). GTDB lineage: Bacteria > Synergistota > Synergistia > Synergistales > Aminiphilaceae > Aminiphilus. The sequence continues at coordinate 30,461 of DIMS01000095.1, forward strand.
CCGCGCGGACACCGCCGTCATTGTACCATCCGGTGGATTGTGGCATCATGGCGGCAAAGTACGGAACGGGGAGGGATGCTTCGTGTTCACGCTCACCGCGGAGGAACTCCGTAACATGGCCATCGCGCTGGAGGAGACGGGGGCGAAGTTCTATCGCAACGCCGCCGGACTGCTTTCGCCCGATCCGCTCGCGAACCTGTTCAACCGTCTCGCGGACTGGGAGGATCGGCACAGAGACCTTTTTTACGAACTCGGCTTCGACACGGAGGCAGGAGAGTTCGTCATCGCCGATCCCGACGAGGAGACCGCGGCGTATCTCCGGATTCTTGCAGGATCGCGGGTCTTCTCGGCGGAACCGAAGTGTCTTTCCGGCGACGCTCCGACCCGTAGAGACATTCTTCAGGACGCCCTGGACCGGGAGAAGGAGAGCGTCGTCTTCTACTCGAGCCTCCGACAGGTCGTCACCTCCTATCGGGGAAAGGAGATGCTGGAGCGCATCACCCGGGAAGAGCTCCATCACCTCCAGGTACTCGCCCGTGAGCTTGAGGCGTCGTCCTGATCCTGTGCGGTACCGAAGCGCGAAGAGGATCGGCGCGCCGCCGGGAATGCCGTCACACGTCCCGTCGAACGCGGTTTCGACGGCGTGAGCTGTTTCCGTGCGGTCATGGCGGGCGGCGTGTTCACCGGCAATCCGGTGCATGCGGGGGGATCGGACTGTGCCGCGGAACGACGGCCATGCCACGTGCGAGGAAACCGCGGGGAGTCAGAACGTTCCGCGTCACGCGAAAGCCGCTTGACGGGGGGAGAGGAGGAGATATCCTATGCGACCAATGCCGGGAAATGCCGCGGAGAGGGGGTACGCGCTTTCGGAAGTATCCTGTGACGCGTTGCTCCGGGAGTTCCGAAAGGATTTCCGCATTTTCGCGCCGGTGCGCCTGGAGGGGAGAGGGCGCTTTTCCGACACGGACATGGTCAGATACGGGGAGATACGAAATTTCCGGGAGATGGAACTGCGGGAAAAGAGCCTCTTTTCTCCCAAGGAAGTCCTCTTCCCTCCCAGCGAGACCCTTTTTCACTTTGCCGAGACGGGAGTGCGGGAACCATCCCTTCTCCGGGAGGACGGAAAAGGACTTCTCGTTCTCCTTAGGGCCTGCGATATCGCCGGGGTGGATCGCCTTGACGCGATCTTCCTGGGAAACGGCCCGGAGAAAGATCCCTATTACGAGGCGAGACGGAAGCGGGTTGTCTTTGCCCTCATCGAGTGCGGTCCTCTGGGTGCGTCGCGCTCCGGTTCCTTCGGGAGCTGTTTCTGCGTCTCCATGGGCACGAACCGCGCCTCCGGCTATGCCCTCGTTCTGCGGCCCGAGGATGACGGCCTTTCGCTCTTTCTGGAGGATCCCGCCTTCGCGGCCTATCTTCCTCCGGACGCGGTGCGGACCAGTTATGCTCCGTCCTTTCCTCTGGAGGATCCTTTCCCGGTCCGCGTTCCCGATCCCGGGGACATGTCCCGTGCCGTGAGAGAGGAGTCGCTTTTCTCCGCGGCGTTCTGGAAGGACTACGACTCCAGGTGCATCGCCTGCGGCCGGTGCAACACCGTCTGTCCCACCTGTTCGTGTTTCACGACCTACGATGTGACCTACGAGGAGAATGCCTCCGCAGGAGAGCGCCGCCGGGTCTGGGCGGGGTGTCACGTGGACCGGTTCACCGACATGGCCGGAGGGCACCGTTTCCGGGAGAAATACGGGGCGCGCATGCGTTTCAAGACAATGCACAAGATCCACGATTTCCATCTTCGTTTCGGTCGTCACATGTGCGTGGGGTGCGGACGCTGTGACGACGCCTGTCCGGAGTACATTTCCTTCGCTGCCTGTATCGACCGGGTTTCCCGAGTCGTGGATGCCGCGGCATCCACGGGAGGTGATGACCATGACGCACGTTGACCTGTGGAACGACTCTCCCGCCTCGTCTCGGGAGTGCGCGGAGGACTGTCGCTGCGGGCATGGTTCGGAAGAGCCCGGTCGGGGCAGTGGAAATCCCTATGCCTTTCGTTCTCTGCGCATTCGGGATATCCGTGTTCAGACAGAACAGGACGCAACCTTTCGCCTGGAATGGCCAGGGGATGAGGTGCCGCCTCCCCGGTCGGGCCAATTCTTTCAAGTCTCCCTTCCACGAATCGGCGAAGCTCCTCTCTCGGTGAGCGATGCGGGGCGGGATTTCCTGGAGATGACGATCCGCAGGGTCGGCCGGGTGACGGAGGGCATCTTCGCCTGTCGCCCCGGTGATGCGCTCTTCCTCCGTGGTCCTTACGGAAACGGTTTCGACCCCCGAGACTTCCGGGGGCGTCATCTGGTCGTGGCAGCGGGCGGCACGGGACTGGCCCCGGTGAAGGGGCTGATCTCCCATTTCGCCTCCCGCGCCGGTGAGGTGACGCGGCTGGATGTGCTGGCGGGGTTCAAGACCCCGGGAGACGTGCTTTTTCGGGAGGAACTGGAGGTCTGGAAAAAGGGAGCGGCGGTGCGCGTTACGGTGGACAGGGGGACCACCGACTGGACGGGGCCGGTGGGTGTGATCACCACCCTTGTTCCCGAACTCGCCTTTCCGGATCCGGAGAATCTCACCGTGGTGGTGGTCGGTCCGCCCCTCATGATGAAATTCACCGTGCTGGCCTTTCTCGATCGAGGTGTTCCCCTTGGGCGCATCCGGGTTTCCCTTGAACGCCGCATGTCCTGCGGAATCGGAAAATGCGGTCATTGTAAGATCATGGATCGTTATGTCTGTCTCGACGGTCCCGTTTTCGGCGCCGCCGAGGCGCTCGCCCTGGAGGATTGAGAGGGGGGAAGAGCATGCCGAGGGACATCGTGAGAAAAAAGATCACGAAGAACGCCTACCGCATCACCTCGAAACGGGCCGAAACCTGTCTCCGCGTCCGCGTTCCCGGCGGGCATCTCGACGCCTGCCTCCTGGATGTCGTGCGTTCCATCGCGGAGCGGTTCGGCGACGGCACGGTGCACCTGACGACGCGCCAGGGTTTCGAAATTCCCGGCATTCCTTGGGAACGCATGGCCGAGGTGAACAAGGCCGTCCGGCCCCTGCTGGAAGCGCTGGAGGTCCCCCTGGGTGTGACGTTTGTCGATCTCGACGGGGGGTACCCCGGCGCGGGAACGAGAAATATCTCCGCCTGTATCGGCAATCGTGTCTGTCCCTTCGCCAACTACGACACAACTGCCCTTGCGGGACGCATCGAGGCGGCGGTCTTTCCTCACGATTTTCACGTGAAGATCGCCGTCACCGGCTGTCCCAACGATTGCATCAAGGCCCACATGCAGGACTTCGGCATCATAGGTCAGGCCATGGTGGAACAGGATGCGAGCCGCTGCATCGGCTGCGAGGCCTGTGCGAAGAACTGCCTCAAGCGCGTCACCGGAGCCATTTCCATGAAGAACAACCGTGCCGTTCGGGATCCCCGGCGCTGCATCGGCTGTGGCGAGTGTGTCCTCGTCTGTCCCACCGGAGCCTGGAGCCGCGACCCCAGGAAATACTTCCGCATGGTGATTCTGGGACGCACGGGGAAGAAAAATCCCCGCATGGCCGCCACCTTTCTCGAATGGGCCGACGAGGAGGTGGTGCTCACGGTGCTCCGGAACTGCTACGCCTTCATCGATGCCCATATTGACCGCTCCCTTCCCAAGGAACATCTGGGCTACATCGTGGACCGGGCGGGGTGGCCCGCCTTTCGGGAGGCGGTTTTGCAGGGCGTGTCCCTCGATCCTCCTCTCCGAGTGGCGGAAACCCTGGAGTTCTCCGGCTATTTCTACGAGAGGGATCGGGTCTTCCGATGAGTGGAGGCTGGTGTTCGAAAGGGTCCCGTATGGAGTGCCGAAGAATAAAGACGGGAGCACTGTTTCCGGCAAGGCCCGCGAGAAGAATCTGAAAAAGGGAAAAACCGCGGCGAACGATGGAGAACGAGGAGGGACGTGCATGACGGAAATCTTTCGACGCACCACCCTGAGCCGCACCGCCGATGCCGAGCCCGTACGCATCGCCTATCTGGAGAAGGGGCGACCCGAGCCGGGAACGCCCTCCTTCGTCGTGGCGCCGGGAATCTGGGAGCCCGCGGAGCGTGCTCTGCCGCTTCTGGAGGCTGTGGATGGCCATGCCGTGGCGGTGAGTTTTCGCGGGCGGGGTGACAGCGACACACCGCGTCGCGGTTACGACCTGGAACATCACCTGGGTGATCTCGAGGCGGTGGTGGACGCCTCAGGAGCGGAGTGCCTGTGTCTTCTCGGATTTTCCCGGGGTGTCGGCTATGCGCTCGGCTATGCGGCACGTCATCGGTCCCGGGTGGCGGGGATGGTTCTGGTCGATTCCAAGGCCCGACACAGTGCGCCTCAACCCGGCACTGCGGACATGTGGAAGGGGCGGACTCATCTCGGGCGCCCCATTCCGGAGTTCGTTCGGGGAAGCGCGCTGGACGGCATGGAGCGGGAATCCCGGGAGGTCCTTTTCTGGGACGAGCTGCCCCTCCTCGACGTGCCCGTTCTTGTTCTGCGGGGAACCTGGCGGGAGAGTCCCATTCCGTCGAACGTGAGTGAAGAGGATGCGTCCCGTTACGAGAGGTTGCTCCGCTTCGGAGAGGTCATCGAATTCGAGCGCTCGGGGCACATGATCCCCGACGAGGAACCCGAACGTTACGCGGCAACGGTGAAACGCTTCTTTCACGCCCTGAGGAAGAAATGCGTTTCCTGAAGAAGCGAACTTTGCTGAAGGCGGTTCCCCGTTCCCTGGAGTCGCTCTCCGGGACCGTATTGATGCCGTTTCCCGATTTTTCCGGCTCCAGGCTTCTCTCAAAAGTATGCGAGAGGGAGCTGTTTTCGCCCCACAGCGGGGATGTTCCGTAAAAGGAGTGACGAGGCCGCGGAGNNCTCCGCGGCCTCGTCACTCCTTCGGGGCATTGTCCCCGGACCCGTTCACCTGGGGAGGAATTTCTCGACGATCCGCACCAGGTCCTCCATGGCGACGGCTCCCACAGTCCAGGTGAGGCAGGTGTTGTCCGCGTCGGCCAGGATCATGTAGGGCACGGCGCTTACGCGAAAATCGTAGACGGCGGACTCGTCCGCGTCGAGACACTCCACGGTCGTGCCGAGTCCTGCGGCGACTTCCTGCCATGCCGCGTTCCCCAACTGGGCCTTCAGGTCCTTTTCCTCGTACCAGGGAGTGACGCTGACGATGGTGAGGAGATCCGTGCCGAAACGTTCCCGCAGCACGGGGAGAAGTCGGAGTTCTTTTAGGCAAACGGGGCAGTCGGTATTCCAGAAGATGTAGAGCGTGAGCGGCGTCTCGCTCAGTGTGGAAATCCGCTTCGTCGTTCCGTCGGCCTTGACGAAGACACGGGTGCGCGGAAGGCGCTGCCCCACATTGACGACTTTGCCGACGAGGCGCGGGAGCTGCTCTGCCTCGCAGATCCTTTCGGTCTCGGGTGCCGGAGGTGTCGCTGCGGAAGAGAGCGTTTGTGCGTCCGGAAGGAGGAGGCCGCAGAGCAGCACAAACACGAACAGGAGTGAAACCGTTCCGTTGCGGCGGGACATTGCGGCCTTGCCGTGGGTGGTGGATTCGTGTCGAACGGGCATAGTGGAAACATTCCTCCTCAATGTCGATGTGATGCCGAGTACTTCGTTCCAGAGGCAATCGCGAGTACTACACGTCGTCCACAAAGGGGATCCGGGCAGAACTTCCGGAGTGCGTATGCTTCTCTCGGCGCATCCCTGGAAAGTGTTGGTGCCACCGGTGCAGCGCAGCGTTGCACCGGTGAAGTTTCCTTGTGTGCCCTCCGTTCGGTCTTTTCCGGGAGTGTCCTGTTTCCGCCTATCCGTCGCGGCAGCAGTCGATGAAGGCTTTCACGAGCCGGGTGATGCCCGATGTGGCCTTCCCGGTGGCATTTCCACTCCGTCCCGACGAGATGCTTCCGGCGGAGGCGGTGCTGAAGGCGATTTTGTCGGTGACGCCGGGAATGAAGCCCTCGGCGCTTCTCGGGGAGGATATCCGGGGTGTCTTCGTCTCCCTGGGCGGGGCGGAGGTCTCTCTTCCCGAACCGGTCACCTCCGCCTCTTCCGGGGCGTCTCCCGTGAAGGTCCAGAAGAGGGACCAGAGCGTGAAGGCCTTGTCGATGAGGTCCCGCGACTCCGCTTCCTTTCCGTCGGCCTGTCGCTTGTTGGCCACTTCGAGCAGCCGCATGGACGAGGCGAGAAGGTGCTTTGAAATGCACCATCCCTCGCCGTTGCCTTCGCGAACGAGCTGTTTCATGAGATCCCGCCGCATGTCCCGGATCTCTGGAAGCAGTTCCAGAAAGGCCTGATCGTCCGTCCGGGCGTAGCTGCAGGCGAGATGTTCCTCGATGGAGATGAGGTTCATGAGGGCGAAGGAGAGATCCTCACCCGCGGAGAGATCGACGAACCCCTGCCTGTGAAGGACCGCGGCAAGTCGCTCCGCCCACACCGAAGAGGGAGAGCCCTCCTCCGGGACATTCTCCCCGGGAAGATTCTCGGCGAGAGGAAGGGGGGTTTCCGTTTCGGAAAGATCCGAGAGACGCTGTTCCTGTGTCATGGACGACAACTCCTTCTTCGTTTTCCTGCGGACAAGGGCGGCGGAGGGGTCTGCTTCCGCAGGTCGGAGATCAGAGATAGGTATCCGCCAGGGCTGCGACGATTCCCGCGCCCACGAGGGCTCCCACGGTGACGAGAACGGACTGGTAGGGGATGAGGGTGCGCCCGGCCACACGCTTTTGGGCCTTGCTCAACATGAGGGCGACGAAGAGCAGAACGCCGCCGAACCAGCCCCAAGCGGAAACCGTAGCGAAAAAGCCGAGACTGAGGAAGGCGTCGAACGAGGCGAGGCTGCCGGGATAGGTGAGGAGAACGTTGTTGAGGAGCACGAAGAGAAAGCTCAGTGCGACAGGGCGGTAGGGAAAGCGGTATCGCTTGGTGGCGTAATGCATCCAGAGGGCGAAGACGACGGAAATGGCCCCGCTCGTGGCACCCACCACGGTCATGCCGAGTCCGAAGGTCCTTGCGAGGAAGAGGCCCGCTCCGGCGGTGATGAAACAGAGGGGGCACGTTGCCTCGGCGGGAAGAGCGAAGAAAAAAACACCCAGCGAGAGAAGAAGCGGTGCGAGAACGGCAAAGCGCCGCACCGCCGGTGTTGCTGATCGGAGCTGTGGAGAACTTGCCATGGAGCTGTTCCTCCCCGTGTCGGGTTTTTGCCTCGACCGGAAATGCGGCCGAGAAGGGACGACATCCTTTATATTGTCCCCCTGAATGCGCGAGGAGTAAAGGCCGTGAAACGTGAGGATGTGCGCGTCCTCTTTGTGGCAATTTTGCCACATTTACTTTATACTACCATAAGGGCGAATAAAAGGCTATCCTTTGCTTCACGCAGAGGCAGAGTTCTTGAGGAAAAGCGTGAGAGTCGTTTTTTCGCTCTCCAGCGTTCCTGAGGAAGGGATTTTTTTGCCGAAGTGCGCGTGTTTTTTCTGGCGGAGAAGGCATGATACGCGTATACTGCTCTGGAAAGTGCGAAACGAACGACCATGGCCGTATCGGTGGCCCATCCGGCCGTGATCGTCGCGAGAAAGGGGATAGGGGTATGGCACGAAAGTTCTTCCTGTTTTTGATGATCCTGTGTGTGTCTGTCGTTCTCGTCTCCGGAGCTTTTGCCGACTGTAATTGTGAAGGAAACGACTCGAACACGGAGGGACGCGGGGAAGGTGATGCTGCGGCGCTCGGGGGTTTCTCCGTCCTTCAGGACGGCATGAAGCTTCTCGGTGCGGGAAATTTCGTCGAGGCGGGGAAGACTCTCGAGAAATCCCTGTGGGCGATGGATCCCAAGCTCCGGGGTGATGCGCTGCGCCTGCTCCTCTTCGCCGATCTCGGCGCCGGGGAGTACGACCGGGGAAAGGTGCGCCTGGAGGAACTGCTCTCCAGGTACGGCGATGCCCGTTCTCTTCTCGTCGGCGACGGCGAGCGGGTGCGCGGTGCGGCGGTGCTCCGTTTCGTGGAGGTTGCGGCGGAGAAGGGGAACGTGGCGGACATCGACGCGGTGCGGCAAGTTCTCGGACCTGCCCTCAAGCTCGATTGGGTCACTGTGGTGGACGCAACGGGACATGCGGGAGGGCGGACAAAGCTCTTCGTTCCCGTGGAGTTCGCCCGTGCCCAGGCATTGGTGGCGTCGGGGCGGAACGCCGAGGCGGAGGAGAGTCTCCAGCGGCTTTCCTTCAGCTCCGGAAGAGTCCTTTGGAAAGGACGGGCTCTCGATCTGGACGAGGCGATGGAGGAGCTGCGGCGTACCATGGCCGGCTGAGGCCCGGGCGGAAGGACGCAAGACGAAACGACAACTGCCTTCCGGCAGCGGTCTGCCCTGAAGAAACCGCCGCGAGGGATGCGTGGAGGCCTTGCGGAGCGAGAAGGAAGCGGTGTCCGGACACCCTTTCCGGAAGGCTTTTCGGGACCGGGATGCGACGCAAGGCTTTTTCGGAGATGCCACGTAGCGTGTGGGTGGAAACATCGGGATCGGACGAAGCGGAACGGATGAAAGAGGCGAAGGCCGGATCGTGAAAAAGCGCTTCGGTCGCCCGGGGTTCTTCCCTCGGGTGGCCGAAGCGCTTCGTTGTCTGCCCTTGGTCAGGCCTCCTGCGTCAGGTCGTGCATGAGGTCCTTGGTGCGCTCGTAGAGGTCGCGGTAGATGCGGTGCGCTCTGTCGTAGAGCGGTTTCGGTGCATGGTCCGGGGCGACCGTCTCAAGGTGCCGTACCCAGCGGGAGATGTCGCTGTAGGACGTAAAGAGCCCCGTGCCGAGTCCCGCGAGAAAGGCGTCGCCGTAGGAAGCGCCGAGGGTGACGGCGGGAACGAGCTGCGCCCTCCCGGAAATGTCGCTCACCATCTGGAGCCATGGGCGGTTCTTCGTTCCACCTCCCACGGCGCGCACCTCAAGCGGCGCGGCGTCGATCTCGTCCAGCACGTCTAAGTGGTGGCGGATACCGTGCCCGACTCCTTCCAGCACTGCCCGGTAGAGGTGTTCCCGGGTGTGGGAAAGCGTGAGGCCGAAGAAGACGCCCCGTGCCCGGGGATCGTTGAGGGGCGTCCGTTCGCCGCTGAAGTAGGGGAGCACCACCAGTCCCTCCGCACCGGGAGGGACCGCCGCGGCCAGGGCGGCAAGACGGCCGTAGGCGCTCTCGCCGCCTTTCGCCTCGGCCTCCACGAGTTCCCGGGCGAGCATGTCCCGGAACCAGCGGGTGAGAACCCCTGTGGTGGCCATGCCCGCCATGATCGCCGACGTGCCGGGGAAGAGATAGGGGGCCGACCAGAGGCGACGGTCCCGGACGGGACGGTCCACCACCTGTATGTAGAACATGGTGGAGCCGTACATGAGCATGGCCTGCCCCGGCGCGGTGACGCCGGCGCTCACCGCCTCCGCCGCGGCGTCGATGGTGCCGACGATCACGGGTGTTCCTTTCGCGAGTCCCGTGGCTGCCTCGGCCTCCGGGGTGATCGTTCCGGCGATCTCCGACGTCCAGGCGATGTCGGGAAGACGCTCCGGCTCGATGATGCCCTCGCAGAGATCCTTTCCCCAGGTGCCCGCGGTCATGTCGTAGAGGGGGACGAAGCAGGAGGCGCTGTAGTGGTCCAGCATCCATCGTCCCGTGAGGCGTGCGCAGAGGAACGTGGTGGCCGCCACGATCTTCGCCGCCTTGGCGTAGCATTCGGGCTCGTGTTTTCTGAGCCAGAGGATCTTGGGTCCCACGGACTGGGAGGACAGGGCGTTTCCCGTGCGGGCGAAGATGGTCTCCGCGCCCATTCGGACGTCGAGTTCGCGGATCTCCTCCACGGCCCTGGTGTCGATGCCGTAGAGCACGGCATTGCGCAGGGGGCGGCACGCCTCGTCCACGGGAAGCATCACCGGGCCGATGGCGCTGCACCCCACGGCGGCGATCCGCTCCGGGGCGATGCGGGAGGTCTCCAGAAGTTCCCGGGTGATGGTGCAGAAATCACCCCACCAGGCCCGTTCCGCGTCGTGCTCCGCCCATCCCTGGCGGGGGAGGAGCAGTTCATGGGGACGAACCGCCGTGGCCACCACGTCGCCCGCCAGGGTGACGAGCACTCCCTTCGATTCGTAGGTGCCGATGTCCACGCCGAGAAGATAGCGCTCTTCCATGGCCATTCCTCCCGCCTACCGACGCAGGTCCGTGTCGGGGCCCCAGGAGAGGAGCAGCCCCTCCAAAAGATCCGAAAGTCCCTCCAGATCGCGAAGGTCGCAGAGTTCCACCGGGGAATGGGTGTACCGGGCGGGAAAGCTCAACTCCAGTGGAGCGACGCCCCGTCCCACGAGCTGCACGTAGGAAAGGTCCGTGAGCAGTCCTCCCGTGGCGTTACGCTGCAGGGGAATGCCCGCCGCAGCCGCCACGTCTCGGGTGGAGCGCACCAGGGCGGGGTGGGGAAGAACCCCGTTCAGCGTCCCCCGTCCGTGGAAGCTGTACATGCCGAGCACGGGGCCTCCTCCGAGTGCCGCCTCCGTGCGGTCTTTCAGGTCCGGCGTGTCTCCCGACACCACCACGTCGAGGGCGATGGCGATGTCCGGGCGGATCTGCTCCGCCGCCACCATGGCCCCCCGGAGGTTGAATTCCTCCTGGACCGTACCCACGACGAAGACCGTGCAGTGGTGCGGTTTTTCGCGCAGGCGGCGGGCGGTTTCCACGAGGACGGCGCAGCCTCCCCGGTTGTCCACGGTCGTGCCTGCCACCCGATGTTCTCCCAGAAGGTCGAAACGGGGACGGTAGACCACGGGGCATCCCACCTGCACTCCCCGGGCGAGAGCTTCCTCCCGGGAGGAGAACCCCAGATCGAGGAAAAGTGTGCCGTAGGGTGTGACCGAGCTCTTTTCCTCCTGGGGTGTGGCGTGGTGTGCCTTGGGGCCGATCACGCCGGGAAGGAGTTCGCCGGACTCCGTCTCGAGGAGCATGGGAGTTCCGGGGAGCACCTTTTCCGGCACGCCCCCGAGGCGTTCCAACCGCACGAATCCCCCATCGTCGATCTTTCGCACCAACATGCCGAGCTGGTCCATGTGGGCGAAGAGCATCACCCGGGGCGCCTTTGCATCCGTGCCGTCGAAACGGGCGATCACGTTGCCCGGGCGGTCCGTCTCGACCTGGTCCGCAAGAGAGCCGAACGCGTTTTCCATGAGGCGCATCATGCGCTCTTCCCGGCCTGACAGGGCCGGGGTGAGCATCATGGTACGCAGCGAGTCCCGCAAGGTCATCGCCGCGGATGTCATCGGAGTTCCTCCGTTTCTCCGCCCGCCTGCGGGGCGGTCCCGTTTTTTCGTCCCTGCATTTTCCGGGCTGCGCGGTCTCCCAGAACGTTCAGGGCCATCACCGCGAGGAGCAGCGCTCCCCAGACGAATTCCTTGGAAAAATTGCTGAACCGGAGCATGGCGAAACCGCTGGAGAGAAACTGCAGAGAGAGAATGGCCAGCACAAGTCCTGCCATGGAGCCGAAGCCTCCCGCCACGTTGGTGCCCCCCAGAACGGCCACGAGGATGGCCTGCAGGGTGTAGGAGACGCCGTAGTCCGCCTTGGCCGAATTGGTCCGGGCGAACATGACGAGTCCTGCGGAGGCGCAGAGAACGCCGCTGAGCATATAGGTTTTCACGAGAATCGCCGCGTTATCCAGCCCGGCGAACCGTGCAGCCGTTGGATTGGTTCCCACCAGATAGAGGGAGAAGCCGAAGGAGGTGCGGCGCAGGAGCACTCCCACGAGAAGCACTGCCACGGCGAAGAGCACCAGGGGGACGGGCACGGAGAAGAGATAGCCGTTGCCGAGGATGAGAAAGGCGTCGGGAAAGCCGTAGAGGGCGGTCCCTCGGGTGAGGACGATGGCGAGGCCCGAGAAGAGCTGCATGGTGCCCAGCGTGGCGAGGATGGGAGGAATGCCCACCCTGGTCACGAGGAGTCCGTTCAAGAGACCGCACCCCGCTCCGGCGGCGAGGGAGATGCCCACGGAGACCGCCACGACGAGCGCCGCCCAGGTTCCTCCGGCTCCCTCGGGCGCGTAGTGCAGCAGAAACTGACTCGCAAGGATTCCCGAGAGGTTGGCGATTCCCACGGCGGAGAGGTCGATCCCTCCGGAGATCATGGCCGCCATCATGGCGATGGAGAGGAGCCCGATCTCGGGAATCTGGAAGGACATGGAGGCGAAATTCCGTACGCTGAGAAAGCGTCCGGGAACGAGAAAGCTGAGTGTGGCGAAGATGACCGCCGTTACCAGGAGCAGGCGCCACAGGCCGTTTTCGTCCCGGAGAAAGCGCAGCGGAGTTTTCATGATCGTTCCTCCTCTCCGGCGTGGGGCCGTTTTCTCGTTCGGGCGAGAAGAATGGGCGCCGCTGTACCCGCGAGGAGGAGGAGACCCACGGCCACGCGCTGCCAGTAGGAGGGGACGCCGAGGAGAATCAGACTGTTGTTCATGATGACCACCAGTCCCACCCCCAGCAGAGTTCCCGGCACCGAGCCGTGTCCTCCCGTGATGCGCGCTCCCCCGAGGACGACCGCGGCGAGGACGTTCATCTCCGTTCCCACCAGGTCGAAGGGGTTGGCCATGCGGGAGAGAGACGTGTGGATGATGCCTCCCAGACCCGCCAGAACGCCCACGTAGCCGTAGATGAAGAACTGGATGCGGGAGAGGGAAAACCCCACCCGCTCCGCCGCCACCGCGTCGCCGCCGAGGGCGTAGATGCCCCGCCCCAGCATGGAGTACCGCAGCAGCGCCCAGGTGAACAGCGCGGCCCCGAAGAGAAAGAGCACCGCTCCGGGCAGGCTGTAGAGAACCCCGTCGGGCGTTCTTCCCCGCAGGAGATCCCACTGGGAGAAGGCCACCATGGCCTGGGGAAGAACGGAGATGTGGTTGCTCCCGATGAACGCCAGCAGAAACCCCCGAAAGGCGCTCATGGTACCCAGAGTGACGATGAGCGTGGGGAGCCGGAAAGCGGAGATGAAGAGAGCGTTCACGAGACCCAGGCAGAGCCCGATGCTGCAGGAGAGAAGACATATCCAGAGAAACGGTCCGGCGTACCCCCAGGCGAGGAGCAGTTTCGTCGTGATGTACATGGAGAGCACCGCCACGGCGGTGAAGGAGACGTCGATGCCTCCGGAGACGATGACCACGAGCGCGCCGAGGGCGAAGATGCCCAGGACGACGCTGCTCCGGAGGAGGTCGAAGAGGTTCGGCAGACTCCAGAAGGCGCTGTTGACGCTGCCCACGAAGAGACAGAGCCCCAGGATGGTGAGTCCCACGAGGAACTCGTTCTTCTTCCACAGCATGTTCCATCGGCTTGGCATGGTCATCCCGCCAGTTTCCGGGCCAGCTCGTTCTCGTCCGTGGCGGCCCCGTCGAACTCCTCCACGATCCTGCCCCGTTTCATGAGAAGGATGCGATTGCAGTTGTGCAGCACTTCCGGAATATCGTCGGACATTATGAGAATTCCCATTCCCTTCGCGGCGAGATCCTCGAGGATGGCGTGGATCTCCGATTTCGAACCGATGTCCACTCCCACCGTGGGGCCGTTGAGGACCAGCACCTTTGGCGAGAGGGCGATCCATCGGGCCAGAACGACCCGCTGCTGGTTACCCCCCGACAGGTTCCGCACGGGGACGCTCGCCGAGGGCGCGGCGATGCGTAGCCTTCGGATCCAGTCCTCGCCGAAGCGGAGTACCGCCCGGGGGGGCAGCAGTCCGAGGCGCCCCGCGAGGTCTCGTGCCGTGCCCGCGGCGGCGTTGTCGGCGAGAGACTTGCTCAGAAAGAGCCCCTCGGTGAGGCGATCCTCCGGCACATAGCCGAGACCGTTCCGGAGTGCGTCGTGGATGCTTCGGATGGACACTTCCCGGCCTTCGATGCGGATCTCTCCCTCCGTGGCGGGTTCCATGCCGAAGAGTGCCAGGGCGAGTTCAGTCCGACCCGATCCGAGGAGTCCCGTGACGCCCAGAATCTCCCCCGGCCAGAGATCGAAGGAGACGTCCCGGAAACTTCCCTTGCGGGACAGGTGTCGCAGGGAGAGCAGGGGAGTGTCCGTCCTCTCCGGAACGGCGCTTCTGCGGGCTTGGGCGATGCGCCGCCCGGTCATGCAGAAGACGAGCCGCGCCGCGTCGAAGGCGGCCCGGGGTTCGTCCGCCACGACCCGGCCGTTTCGGAGCACCGTGATCTGCTCCGACACGTCCATCACCTCGTCGAGCTTGTGGCTCACGAAGAGGGTGGCGATGTTCCGTTCCTTCAGAGCGCGGATGATCTCCAGGAGCCGTCGCACCTCCGGCCGGGTGAGCGCCGCCGTGGGCTCGTCCATGATGATGAGCCGCGCGTTCTGGAGCAGTGCCCTGCCGATGGCGACGAGCTGTTTGGAGGCCACGGGAAGATCCTCCACAAGCGCTTCAGGATCAAGCTCCACGCCGAGGCGAGAGAGCGCTTCTCCGGCGATGTCCCGAATGCGCCGGCGGGTCACGAGGCGGCGTCTCTCCGCGAGAAGGGTGTTCATGGCCATGTTCTCCGCCACGGTCAGGTTCGGAAAGAGGGAGAAATCCTGAAAGATCACCTGGATTCCCTCGCGGATGGCGTCGATGGGGTGCAGCCGCGAAAAGGAGTGCCCGTCGATGCGGATTTCCCCGCGGTCGTGGTGAACCACGCCCGCGACGATCTTGATGAGCGTGGATTTTCCCGAGCCGTTCTCACCCACGAGACAGCGAATCTCTCCGGGAGCCACAGAGAGATTCGCTGTCTCCAGGGCGCGGACTCCCGAGAAGTCCTTGCAGATGTCCTTCAGTTCCAGGTAGGGGGTTGGCGCCATGAAGACCGTCCTTTCCTTCGCGGGGAGCCCCGCGAAGGAGGCTCCCCGAACGGAACGAGATGCCGCTTCGATGCTAGAAGCTGTATTTGTCCATGTTCTCCTTGGTCACGTCCACCCAGGCCTGGCCGTAGACGACCTTGCCCTTGAGCATGATCTTCTCGTAGCCGGGGACGCCCAGATCCATGCCGTCGGTGATCTCTTTCCCCTCGAGAAGGGTGAGGGCCACCTGGTTCATGGCGTAGCCCGCATCGGCGGGATCCCAGAAGCTGATCATGTCCACCGCGCCGGTCTTGAGGTACTGTCCGGAGACGGAGACGAGGCTCGTGCCAACCACGGCGATCTTGTCCTGAATGCCCATCTCCTCGATGGCGAGCCCTGCGCCCGCGACATCGACGGCGGAACTGCCCTGAAGACCCTTGAGGTTCGGATAGGCCTTGAGCAGTTCCCGGGTCTTCGCGTAGGCGGTCTGCTGGTCGTCGTTGGTCTCGATCTTGTCTCCCACGAGCTTCATCTTGGGGTACTTCTCCTTCTGGCGGGCGATGGCGGCGTCGACCCATTCGTTGTGGGTCTTAGAGGTGAGGCTTCCCACCATGACGGCGTACTCGCCCTCTTCGTTCATGAGCTTCGCCAGGGCGTCCATGAAGTGCGCGCCGTAGGCGGCGTTGTCGAAGGCCTCCACGTCATAGTTCACGTTCTTCTGGTTCGAAGCCTCGTGGGTGACGACGATGATTCCCTGATCCATGGCCTTCTTGAGCACCGGTTCGAGAGCTTCCGGCGAGAAGGGGACGACACAGAGCGCATTCACCTGCTGGGCGATGAGGTCCTCGACGACCTGGACCTGCAGCGCCGCGTCGGCCTTCGCCGGTCCCTGCTGGAACGTGGTGTGCCCCGTGGCCTTTCCGAAGGCGAGAACGCCCTCCTCCATGCGCTGGAACCAGTTGACGCCGCTCAACTTCACCACCGTGGCAAGGGTGTAGGTCTCCGCCGCGGACGCGCAGAGCGCCCCGCCGAGAATCGCGCCGAACACGAGCAGACCTGTCAGGAGCACTGCGATGCGTTTCATGAATCTCCCTCCTTGAATTTCCGTCGATGAACTTCCTTCGGTCCGGAAGACGCTTCCTCCGCGGCTTCCGCCGCAGGAGCGTTCCGGAAAACCTCTGCTCCGTCCCGTTTTCGCCTCCTGCCCCTCCATCCTTTTTTCCGCGCTCTCACCCCTTTCCGCAAGCGTTTCGGATCTCTTTACCGCCGCAGCTTTTTCCCGCCGGGAGCAACTCAGGCGAGTTCCACCGTCGCTCCGTGCCGTTTCAGCTCCGAGAGCGCGGTCTCGTCGAGCCCCGTGTCGGTGACGATGCGGTGCACCGCATCGAGGGGGCAGACGTTCACGAGAGCGACCTTGCCGAACTTGGAATGGTCCGCCACGAGAATCACCTCCTGGGCCGCCTCGACGATGCGCTGTTTCACCGCGTGCTCGGAGAAGGTGGCATTGAAGACTCCCTGCTCGGGGTGAATTGCATCGGCCCCGAGAAATGCCTTGTTCACGCGGATCTTGCGGAAGAAATTCTCCGCCTCGGAGCCCACGAGGACGTTGAAGCCGGGGCGGAGCGTGCCTCCCGAGACGAGGACGGAGGTGGTGTCGTCGTAGTCGACCGAGCCGGCGATGAAGAGGTCGTAGGTGATGATGGTGAGGTTTTTGTGGTGCGTCAGGTGGCGCGCTACCTCGATGGTGGTGGAGCCGGAATCGAGGATGATGGTCTCTCCATCGCTGACGCGGGCCGCCGCTGCGGCGCCGATACGGCGCTTCTCTTCCTGGAGCTGGGTTCGCTTCTCCGCGTAGAGTTTTTCAAAGGCGGTGCTCGTCTCGGGAAGAACCGCCCCGCCGTGGGTACGATTGATGAGCCCCCGGGCGGTGAGAGCCTCCAGATCCCGGCGTACCGTGGCCTCCGAGACGTTCAGAAGCCTCGAGAGGAGCTGGATTTTCGCGCTTCCCCGGGAGTGGATGCTCTCCAGGATCTTTCGCTGGCGCTCTGCGGGGAGGCTGGAAGGACGGCGGAGCTTCATCGCCGGAGCCCTCTCAGGAGACGTCGGAAGCCGCAGTCCCCGAGCGGAAGGTGCGCACCCGCTCCATGAACTGACGTACCCGCGAGGCGTCCACGGGGTTCTCGAATACGCCATCCTTTTTGAAGGTTGTTCCCACCACGGCACCGTCCGCGATGGAGAGCTGCTTCTCCACGTTGTCCAGGCGCATGCCCGTGTTCGCCAGCACCACCGTCTGAGGGACCGCGTCCTTGACGCGTTTGAGAACCGAGGAGTCCGTCTCGGCACCCGCCACGAGGCCGGACACGCAGAGAGCGTCGGGACGGTTGTTGAACACGGTGGACCGGGCGATGCTCTCGATGTCGCGGTCCGCCAGATAGCGTGCCGCTTCGGGAACGATGTTGAAGAGAAGCCGTACGTCTTCTGCGTTCACATGGCGCCGGTGCCGCACCGTCGCGCCCACGTCGGTGTTCCAGAGGCCGAAATCACTGGCGTAGACGCCGGTGAAGATCTCCCGCACGAAGCATGCTCCCGTGGCCGCAGCCAGGTCGAGGGATTTCCGGGCGTCCCAGAGGACGTTCACTCCGAAGGGAATCCGGATGTCCCCCATCAGTTCGCCGATGACGCGCGCCATAGCCGCCACGGTCTCCGTTTCCACCCTGGTCAGGTAGGGAAGGCTGAATTCGTTGGAGAACATGACCGCGTCCACGCCTCCTTCCTGGAGGGCGGCAAGGTCCCGGCGGCACATGTCCACCACGTATCCCATGCCTTTCTTCGCGTCGTAATGGGGATCCCCGGGAAGGGGAAGCATGTGGCACATGCCGATGATCGCCTTGTCCGTGCCGAACAGGTCCTGCAACCAGCTCATAGGATTGTCCTCCTTGAAAACATGGTATGTCCATGATAGATCCTCCGAAAAAAACCGTCAATATCTGTCATAAAAAGTGAGCGTAAATGATCGTTTCTGAGTGATTTGATACGCACCTCTCCTCTCCGGGCCTGGTCGTTTCCCTGTCCAACCGCTCTGAGATGGACGGAAAAAGGCCCAGGGAAGGGGTGTTCCTTCGCCTCTCGGTCTCTCTTCCGCCAGGGTGTGTTGTTCGGTTCCGTGGGGTGGGGATGGGGGAATGGCGGCGTGCGCAGGTTCCGGCTTGTTCTGCAGGAGTTGTGGAGTTCTGCTATGATAAGTTCAAGTGGTGCGGTGATTTGTGGATGTGCGGTGTGTTTCCGGCGGAGAGGAGCGGAGAGCCGTGATGTGGTTTCCTAAATGGGGCCGGAGGTACGGAGAGATGGAGAGGAAAAGAAGGAGGGACGGGGATTTCGGGGGTCTGCTTCGCGTTTCTCCGAGGAGCTGTGCGGTTTCACCCGTTCTCGTCCTTCTCTTTCTGCTCGGCGTGGTTTTCTGGAGTGGAGGGGTCCCCGCCGACGCGAGCGTATCCGGATCGGGCACGCAGGAAGGCGCTCCCCTGACGGAGCGTATCGCCCTGCTCGAAGAGGCACTGGCGGCTCGGAACGAGGGGGAGCGCCTCGAAGCGCTCGGCGTGCTCCAGGAGGCTCTCGTCCTGTATGAACGGAGCCTGGCGCTCTTCGCCGATCCGGCTCTCGCGGCCCGGGCCGCCTCCCTCCGGGAGCG
>DIMS01000095.1:49029-52433 GCA_002425685.1 Synergistaceae bacterium UBA5560
CCTCGCCCGAGGGGCGCGCCCTCAAGGAGCGGATGGAACGGCTCGAGCGGGCGTTGACGCTTCGGAAAGAGGGCGAGAACGCGGAGAAGGCCGGAAGGCTTTCCGAGGCGCTCGCGGCATACCGGGAAAGTCTGGCGCTCTTTGCGGACTCGTCCCTGGTGAAGCGGGTGGAACGCCTTGAAGCGCTTTCCGCCGCAGCTCCTCCCGGAACGCCGACCCTTTCCGCCGAAACCGGGATCGTCGAGGCGCCACCTCCCGTGACGGCAACACCGGTTTTCTCAGGCGAGGGGGAGGAACCCCTGCCGACGCCGGTCTACGCAACAGGGGCGGTTCTCCTGGAGACACCTGTCCCCGAGAGTGGAATCTCGGTACAGATTCCCGAAGGCCCTGCCGTGACCGTTCCCGCCGGTGCCTTTGCTCTCGGCGCGTCCCTGCGGGTCGCCAGGGCCGAGGCCGCGCCGGTGCCGCTTCTGGCAGGCGAGGCGCCGCTCCTCGGGGCGTGGAAATTCGACGCCGGAGGCGGCCTTTTCGACAGGCCCGTGGAGATGTCCCTTGCGCTGCCCGCCGTGGAGGATCTTTCGGAACTCCGACTCGTGCTCCCCGTCACCTCCCGGGACGGTCGGGACTGGACGGTGCTTCCCTACCGCAGGGAGAACAATGTTCTTTATTTCCAGGCGACGCATTTCAGCATCATCGGGGCCATTCTCATCGGCACCCTCATCGGCGGCGGCGTGGTGATCCCTCTCGTTCGCGCTCCAACGGAGCTGCCTCAGTACTTTCAGGAGGACGCGCCCTTCGTGAAGTTTCTCGCTCCCGATCTGGAGGGCATCAATCTCTCCTGGTCCCACAAGCTGGGGGACGGAACGACGGGACTCAGGGATAAGGCGGCCTTCGAGAAGGCCCTGCAGCTCGCATGGGAAGAGCACATGCAGCGGGTCAGAGACATTTCGGCGATGCGGGACCGGGAGCTTGCCCGGGCCCGGGAGGCCAATCTCGGTCTCGCCGCGCAGGAGAAGATTCGTGCCGAAACACTCCGCCTCGCGGAGGAATCCCTCAACGCCTATGAAAAGGCCCGGTTCGCCGCCTTCGAGCGGCACGCCGTGCCCGACGAGGTATTGGAGATTCGGCGCGCCCTCTCCCTCGGCCGGACGTATCTCCTGGGGACGACCCAGGGAAATCGCGGATTCGCCGATCCGGGTCCCGTGGACGTGTACGTGACGAACACCGTGGCCCAGAACGACGGCGAGACGGTCATCCGCTGGGTGGGCGTCCCCTATCTCATCCTCTGGAAAGGTTCCCCGAGGGACGATCTCTATGTCGCGGCCCTGCACGAGTATTTTCACCACGTCCAGAGGAAGTATTTCGCCGACGACAACCGGGCGATTTTTCTCTCCGAGGCGTCGGCGGTGCTGCTGGAGCGGGAGGCGAAGGCCGCCTACGCGGCCCGGGCCGGCGTGACCGTCAAGAACTATCTGGCGGACATGAACCGCCTCAAGACCGGCCTGAACGGCCCACCTCTTCCGGGGCGTCTCGAACGTCTGGGAAAGACCATCACGCTGCAGTCCATCGACGCGAAACCCTTTCAACGCATGGGCTACGGTCTTTCCTGGTTTCTGGAGTGGCTGCTGGCGGAGGTGCGCGCCTCCGGAGGTGGCACGTCGCCGGTGGAACAGTACCACAACTTTTTTCTCGCCTCCTGTCGGGACGCGGGAGGTGCCCAGCTCCCGGTGGACGCCTTCGTGAAGTTCGTCGGCGGCGACAGGAAAAAACTCGGGGCGCTCTTCGCCAGATTCGTGAAGGAAGCGATTCTGGAGGGATTTCCGAAGAACACCTTCTTCGAGAAGAAATACGGAACGTCGGCGACCCAGGAAATCACCGTCTTCGATCCGACGGTGCCCTTGTTCGCGCCGCTTTCCTTCGACGCGGCGCCGATCGTGGAGTTTGTCGACGCGACAATCAAGCCCTGGTCGTTCCAAACCTACGCACTCCAGCCGCCGAAGCGTCCCGCGGGAACCCCCGAGCCGCGGCTCGTCCTCTCCTTCCCCGCGGAGTGGTTCGACAAAAGCGCTACGGACGGACGCCACGTCTTTCTCCGGGAGCGTGGAAACACCTCTCCGCGGGAGCTCTCCGCCGCCGCTTCGGGGGGGCATATCGCCGCGGCGGTCTCCTTCGATCTTCCCGTTGAACTCTGCCTGGTGGACACGGGACAGACCGGGTCGGGATGGATCTACGACTATTCCCCCGGCAGGGCCTTTCTGCTCGAACCGCCCCTGCGCCTGAAAGGACTTTTTTTCTCCGGCAAGACGCCCCAGGAATCGGTGGTGCGTCTTTCCTGGGAGGCGCCGCCAAGCGTGAAGGCCAGGCAGGAACTCTTCGCGGGTTATCTGGTGGAACTCTTCGAGGACCCGAAGGAGACGACTCCCCTCTTTTCGAAAAAGGTGCCTGCGGAGGAGGTGTCCCTGGAGGTGCCCGGAGGCATTCCCGGGCTCGGGCCGAACAAGAACGCCCTGGTCCGGGTGCGCACGCTCACCGCGGGAGACCCCTCCTTCGCGAGCGAGCCCGTGGAGACGCTCCTCCTCGCGGACGCGTCGAAGAAGATCCCCTTCTTCGAGAACCGCACCTTCTGGATGACCGCCTCGCCCCTCGGCAACGACCCGTCGGTGGTTTTTCCGCCGGTGATCCTTTCCGTCACTCCCTCGGTGGCAGGGCTTTCCGGGAGCATCGACCAGAAGAGCTCCGAGTGGAAGCGTTTCACCGAGCTCACCGGGCAGGTCGCCAAGACAGGGGATTTTCTCAAGGAACAGATGAAGAAGGAAATGGAAAAGATGGGGGTCACCCTGGACGAGGCCCAGATGGCGGAGGCGATGAAGATGATGCAGCTCGCCGGCGTTGGCCTGCCCGAGACGGCCCAGCAGAGCCGGGCCGTGCTGGGAAGCGGTTATCAGGAAGTCGGAAAACCCGTGACGGTCTCCGTCACGGTATCCCTGCCGCCGATTCCGCGAATTCCCGTGGTCTTCGGAAGCGTTCAGGACAATTCCGCCCGAGCTCTCGACGCCCAGCTCAGCGTGCGGAACTGGTTTTTCACCACCGGAACGGCGTCGAGCCCGAAGGTGTCGGGAAGCTCCGGCACGACCTCCGTGACGTGGACGCCCCGGGAGACGACGCCGGACACCTTCGGCGTGGAACTCGTCTTCACCTACGATCTGCTCTTCTTTGAGAGAGGAACGGGGAAGCCCTTCGTTGATGGAGGCGTGCCTCTGCTGTACAAGGATTTTTCCGTTTCCTTTCCCGTGGGAATCTGGTTTGCGCCGCTCAAGAAACAGTGACGGCAGGCCATGGGGCTGGTTTCCCCGGAGGCGGATCTTGGCGAAGAGAAGCTCTGAAAAATGCTGCGCCGCTCTCGG
>DIMS01000062.1:0-1219 GCA_002425685.1 Synergistaceae bacterium UBA5560
GCCCAGGCCTACCACCACGTCATCCTGCCCCTCGCCCCGGACCGTGACATCCGCACCCAGGTCCTCTGGGGCGTCCAGGATTTTCGTTTTCGTTTCGGCCGTCCCCCCGAGGGGATGTGGCTTCCGGAAATGGCGGTGGACCTGCGTTCCCTTGAAGCCCTGGCAGCCGCGGGGATCCGTTTTGCCCTCCTGGCCCCCCACCAGTGCTCGGCCGTGCGCCCGCCGGGCGGACAGTGGAGCGAGACCACGGGGAGCGCCAGGCTGGACAGGACTCGTCCTTACCGAGTGGAATTGCCCTCTGGGCGATCCATAGCGGTTTTTTTCCACCACANNACATGGCCTTCGGGCCCCTTCTCGACAACGGGGACAGGCTTGCCGAGGCCCTCGTGAAAAACCTTCCCGACGACGGGGAAAACCGCATGCTGGTCGTCGCGACAGACGGGGAAACTTTCGGCCACCACCACCGGTTCGGCGAGATGGCCCTCGCTCGGGCCCTCCATGTCCTCTCCGGGGTTCCCGGCATCACCCTGGCGAACCCCGGAACCTTCCTGGGAAACCAGCCGCCGGAGTGGGAGGCGCGGATCCACCAGAATACCTCCTGGTCGTGCGTCCACGGCATCGAGCGATGGAGAACCGACTGCGGCTGCCGGACAGGCGGGGAACCCGGCTGGAGCCAGCGCTGGANNCCCCTTGACCGGCTCAGGGACGGCCTTGACGAAAGTTTCGAGGAGGAATGCCGGCGGGTCGGTTTGGATCCCTGGGACCTGAGGGACGGTGCGGTCGCCCTTTCTTTCGGACCCGACCGGGCAGGCCGGTGGCGCAGGGAACAACTGGACGGCCTGGACACCGACGACCGGACGTCCGTGCTGTGCCTCCTGGAAAGCCAGAGGCTCCGCATGGCCATGTTCACCTCCTGCGCCTGGTTCTTCAACGACGTGGCGGGCCTGGAAACCCGTCTCGTTCTCAGGTTTGCCCTTCGTGCCCTGGAACTCGGGGGCGGGGGCATTTCAAGCCCGCTCGGGAAGCGCTTCCTCTCCGACCTTGCAGCTGCCCGGGGAAACCGGCATGACCTGCCCGACGGGAAAACCGTCCTCGAGAAGAAGGTCCTCCCGGAAAGCAGAAGGCTGGAGGACATCGCCGCCTCCACGGCGATACTGGGCACCGAAGGGTCGTTTTATTCCTACGATGTCTCGAAAAGCGAGCAGCTCCTGAAGGGAGC
>DIMS01000062.1:1244-1983 GCA_002425685.1 Synergistaceae bacterium UBA5560
TCCGTCTCGGACAGGCGAACGGGACTGACCTGGGGCGGCTCCCATGCCGTCCTTTCCGCCGGGGGCCTGGACGACACCTGCCGCCTTGCGCCCAGTGAGAACAACGGCAAGGAAAACCTTCGGCAGCGATTCTACCGGGCATCCCTGGAAGAACTCACCGGGCTTCTCGAGCATGAGTTCCCCCTGGGACCGTGGGGAATCGAGTCCCTGCCGCCGGAACAGAGGGACGGCCTTGCCCGGGCCCGCTCGAGACGCGCCGAAACGGACTCCCTGCGGAAGGCCATGGAAATCCTCGACGACAACCGCCGGCTGATCGTCCAGCTTAACGCCATCGGAGCCCCCCTGCCCCCCTTCCTGGCCTGCTCTGCAGCCTTTTCCATGCAGGAAACCCTGGACGAGGCCGTCAGGAGCACCCCCGATGCCGTTGCGCTCCTGCAGGCCGATTCCCTGCTGGAAGGCATCCTGCAGGATGCCCACTCTATGGGGCTGAAGCCGGAACTGTCCCTCCTCGCCCCCCGCCTCACCGCGGAATTGGAAAGCCTTTTCGAGGAGGCCGCGGGGGAAAAGGCGCAAGCCCCCCTGGAGGTGGCCCTCCAGGCGCTTGAAAGGGCCGAAAGACTGGCGATAGAGATTCCCGCTGCACCCTTGCAGGAAAGCTTCTGGAAGGTCCTGTGCCTGAAGGATTTCCCGGCCTCGCCCGCCCTTGCGGAACTGGCGGGGAGGCTCGGCTTCTCCCAGG
>DIMS01000062.1:2004-2262 GCA_002425685.1 Synergistaceae bacterium UBA5560
CTTTTAGGAGGATTGATCATGTCCCTGATGAGCTATGGCAAGAACATAGGACATTCTTTGAGGAAAATGATGGAAACGGACCCTTCGTTCCGGTCGATCGCCTACTTTTCCATGGAAATCGGCCTCCGCCCCGAGTTGCCGACCTATTCGGGAGGGCTCGGCATCCTTGCCGGCGACATCCTGAAAGGCGCAGCCGACCTCGGGGTTCCCATGGCCGGGATTACCCTGCTCTACCGGAAGGGGTACTTCCGCCAGACC
>DIMS01000062.1:2297-3279 GCA_002425685.1 Synergistaceae bacterium UBA5560
CAAGAGTCGCCAGAGGAATGGAAACCCGAGCAGGGGCTCTACCTCCTGCCTAACGAGGTCAGCGTCGAGGTCGGGAACCGCACCGTCAAGGTCCGGGCATGGATGACCGAACTGGTGGGCACGTCCGGCTTCCCTGTCCCCGTCTACTTCCTCGACACCGATTTTGAAGAGAACGACCCGGAGGACAGGCCCCTGACCGGAAGCCTCTACGGGGGAGACGAGCGGTACCGGCTGGCACAGGAAGTCATCCTCGGGATCGGCGGCCTCCGGATGCTGAGGGACCTGGGCTACAGGCGCCTCAGCACGTTCCACCTGAACGAGGGACATGCCGGCTTCCTCACGCTTGAACTCCTGCGGGAGCAGGGGTACGAGGACCTTGAAAAAATCAAGAACCAGGTGGTGTTCACCACCCACACGCCGGTTTCCGCGGGCCACGACCACTTTTCGATGGACCTTGTCCGCCAGGTCCTTTCGCCGGTCTTCGCCGAGCAGCTCGAGCGCCTCATGGGCACCGGGGGGGTTTCCATGACCGACCTGGGATTCCGCCTCAGCCGGTTCGTCAACGGGGTCTCCCGGAAGCATGCCCAGGTCAGCCGCGAGATCTTCCACTTCCCTGGGGTCGAGGCCATCACGAACGGAGTCCACTCCCGCACATGGACGTGCCCTGGCTTCCGAAAGCTGTTCGACAAGTCCATCCCCGGCTGGGAGATGGATCCGTCCCGGTTGATCCAGGCCCTGCACCTGCCTGACGAAGAAGTCTGGAAAGCGCACCANNCGAGGAAACCGGGGTGGAACTCGACCCGGACATGCTCACGATCGGTTTCGGCCGTCGGGCGGCGGCTTACAAGCGGGCCGACATGATTTTCCAGGATCTTTCCCGGCTAACCGAGATCTGTTCGGGAAAGGTCCAGTTCGTCTTTGCCGGCAAGGCGCACCCGAAGGACCAGGAAGGGAAGCAGGTTCTCCAGCGGGTGATCATGGC
>DIMS01000062.1:3342-33562 GCA_002425685.1 Synergistaceae bacterium UBA5560
GCCTCGGGAACAAGCGGCATGAAGTGCGCCCATAACGGTGTCCTCAATTTCTCGGTCCTGGACGGGTGGTGGATCGAAGGATGGCTGGAGGAGGTCACCGGCTGGGCCATCGGCCCGGAGCCCCTGCCTGGATCGGAAGACAACCGGACCGATGAAGACGTAGCGGATTTCTACGCCAAGCTGGAGAAACGCGTGATCCCCACCTACATGAAGAATCGCTCCCGGTGGGTCTGGATGATGAAAAACGCCGTTGCCCTGAACGCCAGCGTCTTCAACACCCACAGGCTCGTTAGGGAATACTGCGAGAAAGCCTACGGCATCGCTTTCCGGGGCCTGTGACCCAAGGAATGGAGGGGATTGTCCTGGCGGAAAAACCGTTGTTCCTGCCAATCCGGCCCAGGGTCCTGCACGTCGCCCCGGAAATGGCCCCCCTGGCAAAAATGGGAGGGCTCGGGGACGTGGTGCAGGCCCTGCCGAAAGCACTCAGGCAAACCGGGGTGGACTGCCGCGTTCTCCTGCCGGCCTATCCCTGTGTATTAGGCAACATCGAGAAGAACCAGCTGCCCTTGACCCGCCTTCGTTCCACGGTGAACGTGGCGCTTCGGTGGCGGGTCTACTCCGCCCACGTGTTGAGGACGGTCCTGGATGGTGTTCCCGTCTACCTGCTGGAACAGCCGGAACTTTTTTCCAACCCGTCCATCTACCCGATGGACCTGGACGAGGCCTTGGCTCTCCCCTTCGCCTTCCTTAGCCTGGCGGCCCTGGAACTAGCCTCGTCGACCCGCTGGCATCCCCAGATCTACCACGTCCACGACTGGCCGACCTCCCTTCTCCCTGCCGCGCTGCGATGGCATCGCCATTACCGCCAGATGGGCCTGGGTGTCGACACGGTCCTGACGCTTCACAACATGGCGCACCACGGGATCCTCCCGGAGCAGTCGCTGGAAGGACTTGGATTCGATCCCGCATCCTTCGGGGTGGACGGCCTGGAGTTCTACGGGCAGGTGAACCTCCTGAAGGGCGGCCTGCTCGCGTCGGATGCCATCACGACGGTGAGCCCCCGCTATTCCTGGGAAATCCAGACCCTTCAGGGGGGCATGGGACTCGACGGTGTTCTCGCGAGCTGTCGGGGAAAAATCCAGGGAATTCTCAACGGCCTCGACTACACCGTCTGGAGCCCCGAGACGGACCCGCTGCTTCCCGCTCCATACCGTGTCGGAGATCTCAGCGGAAAAGCCCTCTGTCGCAAGGCACTCCTTCAGGCATGCGGCTGGGAGGAAAACGACCGTCCCCTGCTCGTCTTCGTCGGACGCCTGGTGGAACAAAAGGGGGTGGACATCCTCCTCGCCGCCATGGAAGACCTCCTCTCGCTCGGAACGAGGGTGCTCATCCTCGGAAGCGGGCACCCCATCTACGAGCGTGCCCTGCAGGAAGAATCCCGCCGGTATCAGGACCTCCTCCATGTTCATGCGGGGTACGACGAAACGCTGGCGCATCTTCTCTATGCGGGCGGCGACATGCTCCTCATGCCATCCCTTTTCGAACCCTGCGGCCTCTCCCAACTCATCGCCCTCCGTTACGGAACGGTTCCTCTTGTCCGTGCCGTCGGCGGACTCGCGGACACCATCATCGACGTGGACGGCTCTCCCGACGGAAACGGTTTCCTCTTCAGCGACTACACTCCGCACGAACTCCGTCGCGTGGTCGAACGGGCACTGTCGCACTGGCGTGATAGAGAACAGTGGAAAATCATCGTCCGTCACGGCATGGAACAGGATTTTTCCTGGAAGCACTCCGCAGAGACATACAAGGCCCTGTACCTGAAACTTCTGGGGAACTGACGGTCGACGCATTCCTTGCGGAACTGCCGCGACCGCATTTCCGGAAAGAAAAAAATCGTCGGGAGCGTCGCCTTTTCGAATGTTCAACCACGTTCCCGCCACCATGCGAGACACCCCGCAGGGGCCGTCCCGTATGGTGGTGGTTGCGTGGAGAGGGTTTTTCTCTCGTCCCAGCGGAGCAAAGGCGAGGTCACGTATCGCCTGCAACGTCTCACAAGAGGAGGGTGAGCATCCATGATTTACGGGAAATACGGTCGCGTTCTGGGCATCGTTCTCGCCGGAGGCAAGGGAGAACGTCTCATGCCCCTCACCAAGTATCGTGCAAAGCCGGCGGTTCCTTTCGCGGCGAAATACCGCATCATCGACTTCGCGCTTTCGAACCTTGTGAACAGCGGACTTTACTCCATCTACGTCCTCGTCCAGTTTCGGAGCCAATCTCTCAACGAGCATATCGAGCGGGGATGGCAGTTCGGCGGAGCCATGCGAGGGAGGGACTTCTTCATCACCAGCGTTCCGGCCCAAATGTGGACAGGCGAGCACTGGTACGAGGGCACTGCCGATGCGGTCTTCCAGAATCTGCATCTCGCAACCATGTACGACGCGGATCATGTATGCATCTTCGCCGCGGACCACATCTACAAGATGGACGTGGAACAGATGCTGCAGTTCCACGTGGACAACCGAGCGGACGTGACCGTGGCGGCGAACGTCGTTCCCACTTCCGAGGCCTGGCAGTTCGGCTGCATCGACGTGGACGACACGAACAAGATCATCAATTTTGTGGAAAAACCGAAGAATCCTCCTCAGATCCCGGGGCGCCCCGGTTTCAGCTACGTCTCCATGGGCAATTACATCTTCGAGCGCGAGGCATTGGAAGAGGCGCTCATCGAGGATGCCCGGGACCCCCAAAGCACCCACGACTTCGGCAAGGATATTCTGCCCAGAATTTTCGGCCTGTGCCGCATGATGGCCTACGATTTCTCAACCAACATCATTCCCGGAAACGACCGCCCCTACTGGAAGGACGTCGGTACCATCGAGGCCTACTGGCAAGCCCACATGGACCTGCTGCAACACCCCTCCCAACTCACGCTCTTCAATCCCCATTGGCCGATCCGTACCGTTTCCTACGCGGACCCTCCGGGATTCACCTACCCCGTGAAAGGGCAGCATTGTTCTGTCGTGGGGGCCCTCCGGGCGGAGGGAAGCCGTGTTCTCGGTGCCACCGTCCATTTTTCGGTTCTTTCCAGGAACTGTATCATCCATCCCGGAGCAGTACTCGAGGAATGCATCATCGGCCAGAACGTGGTCATCGGAGAGGGATGTAAACTGCGGCGAACCATCGTGGACGCGCACAACACCCTTCCCCCGAACACCGTGATCGGCTATGATCGACAGACCGATGCGGAACGCTACCACCTGGACGAGAAATCGGGAATCGTGGTGGTGGGAATGCCCAGCATCAAGCTCCGCCACGCCGTTGACATACCGATCCAAGGCATGGGAGAATCCGTGCCGCCCCGAATCGGCTCTTTCTGATTTTTTCGGAGGGGGCCTCTTCCCGAAAAACGGGGAAAATTCTGAAGACAAGTGGAGGTCAGGCTCATGGCAAAGAAAAAGGCTTCTCTGGAAGAACTGCTGGAAGCCATGTACGACGAGGAAAATCCTCAGAAGGTGGAGAATCTGGCGTCGCAGATCCTTGTTGTTTCTCCGGAGAACCCCGAGGCGCTGTTCATGCTCGCCGATCTGACCGAGGATGTCGAGGAGTCGGTCGGTTTCACGGAAAGAGCCGTCGCGGAGCTTCGGCGCCTCTTGGAGAAAAACCCCGACGACGAGGAACTTTCTCTCTTTCTGACCGAGGGGCTTCAGCGGCTCGGCTTCGCCTACATTTTCGANNCGGGAAGGCGCTCGAAACGGCGGAGGCTCTTCTGGAGAGAGGCACGGAGGAGAACGACGGTGCTTATTGGGCGCGGGCCGTTCGCTACATCGGCTTGCTGCAGACGGGCCAGTATTCGACCGTTCTTGAGGAGGTTCTGGCAGACAGCGAGAAAACTCCTTTCTCCGCGCACGCACAGGCCATTGCGACGCTGGAAATCGCAGGCTCCGGAAGAGAGAGTCATCAGGCCCTCCTTGAAGCTTTCCGGGTCGCCCCGAACCTGCCCTTCTACCTCCTTGATTATTGGGACGCTCCCGACTCCGACGAAGACGACGAGGACACGCTGCTCGAGTTCTCCGCCGCCACCCTGCTCCATCCCGTATGGGTCCAGACGGAGGAGCGCATCATGGCGCTGTCCACGGCGACAACCTTTTTCGGCTATCTCACGGACAGACTCCCCGAAGACGTCCTGGAGGAAATCCGAACCGAACTGGCCCAAACCCCTGTCTTTCCCGTACTCGAGATGGGACGGAGCCAAATCGAGGCGGCCTGCGGCGGTGACGACACGGACTGGGAGACGCTGGATCAGACCGCGCTAGACATACTTTCACGCATGGAAGAACTCTCCGAATAGCACACGCTCCGGAGAAGGAAGGGTAGCTCCGGCAAAGGTAGCGTGTGCGAATGTCACCTGCAGCGGAACGCCTGGAAGCGGTGAAATCCCCTCCAGGCGTTCCCTGAGCCGGTTCACGACGACAGCACATCCCTCCGCAGGAGTGTGCGGGAGGACAAGTAACAGTGTCGCCTCATCGGATCGCGCAGCCACATCCACCGTGCGGATGCATTGGCCGGCGATTCCGGCGATCATCCGAAGCGCATCGAAAAATGAGGATTCACCTCCGGCCTCCCTGATCGCCTCGACGTTATCCAATGCAATGCGCACGAAAGAGACCGGGAACTCGTATCGTCTCGCCTTGTCCAGCTCCTGCTGCAGAAAGCGCTGCACTCCGCCTCGCGAGAGCAACCCCGTTGGCCTGTCCCGATCATTGACGAGGGACATGCCGGTGATTACTCGGTAGCGCTCGGCCGTGGAGGCGAAAACCGGCAGAAGCGCTCGAAGAGGATTTCCGCTCAGCCTGGCGAATACGCCCTCTCTTTCGGAGAGCCCAAGGAGAACCATGGGAGCGCTTCCCACCAGAAGCGTTCCCGCGAAAAGAGACCCCACGCCCTGTCGCTGTAAAAGCTCTTTTCTGGCCCCTTCGGCGGAGGAGACCCAGGGAACCCACCACTGCCCGCCTTCCTCGACGGCAAGATCACCAAGAAGGGCACCGCTGCACTCCCCTTCCTCGAAGAGCACCTCCACAAAGGCGAGAGCCCAGTCCATCCTCCCCGGAAGAAGGGCATTTTCCTCCGAAAAGAGCAACGTCCATCGCTCCTCTTGAGGAATCCACTGAAAAATCCCCGCCCAATCCACTCCGAGCATCTCCGTCACTGCGGAAAGCAGCGGCGAAAAAACTTCCCGAACGGTATAATTCCGGAGGGCGGAAGCAGTCGCTGCCTCCAGTTTTTCCATGCGCCGAACGACGACACGATCCGAGTAGTCCGGAAGAATTGCCAGAACACCCCCCTCGGAATGCCGGAAAACGGCCGCATCAAAAATACGCTCTCCCGGAATCGCCTCCCAAAAGCGACGGCTCCATCCGTTCCGGACAAGACACTCCCGGAACGTCTCCGGAAAAAAAGGTCTGTCCTCCGAACCGAATGCCGCCGAGAGGGTCCCGGGAAGCTCCCGTGGAGTTCCCATCTGTTCCTCGAAGGCCCGGTTGACGCACCGCACGAGGAACGCTTCCTCCCGGCAACTGCCGAGAAGCATGGGAACGGGAACGAGATCGAACATCTCGTGTCCTCCCGGCAGCAGGAGATCCAGCAATTCTTCATCGGATCGATTCATGTCCCGGTCTCCTCTCCCGTCATTGGGATGCGCCAGAGCGTTTCGTAATATCTTCGGCAGGCTCGCCCCGTCAATGTTATACTACATTCCGAGGTTTCCAGCCTCGAAGAAAGGACGTGTTGCGAACATGAAACGACCGAAGATCCTCCAAACGGCACTGTTCCTTCTCTGCTTCACTTTCCTGGCCGTCACGCAGGGAATCGCCCAGGCGGCGACCCCCGAAGCCAGGATCGCCGACAGCGCAAAGATCCTCCGGGAAATGGCGAAACAGAACGATGCCTCCACCATGGCGGATCTTATCCGCGACGCCAAGGGCATCGCCATCTTCCCCTCCGTCGTGAAGGCGGGCTTCGTCCTCGGCGGGCGTTACGGAGAAGGCCTGCTCCTCAAGAGGGATCCCCAGAGCGGCAACTGGTACGGCCCGAATTTCCTCACCATCGCCGGAGCTTCCTGGGGAATCCAGATCGGCATCCAGTCCACCGCGCTGGTGCTCGTCATCACCAACGACCGGGGCATGCAGGGTTTCATGGGGGACAATGTCACCCTGGGAGGGGATCTCGCCGTGGCGGCGGGACCCGTCGGGCGCAGCGCCCAGGCAGCGACGGATTCCAGGCTGAAGGCATCCATCTACAGCTATTCCATGAGCAAAGGGCTTTTCGCAGGGCTCTCCCTGGAGGGTGCCGTGGTCGACACGGACCAGGACGCAAACAAGGCCTACTGGAAAAAAGAGATGTCCCCGCAGCAGATCCTCGCCCGCCGCGCCACGGATCAGCGCATGGCCCCCCTCACGAGGGAGATTGCAAACATCCTCAAAAAGAAATAGTGCCACGCCCTAATCGTCCCTCTCCCGGGGATGGAAAAAGACCGGACGGTCCTTCCACACCCCCAGGCGAGGGACGATGTCTGTTCTGTCTATGTCACAGCAGAAGCGTATGTCCTCTTCCATGCCGAGACGTCGCAGAATTTCTGCGTGGTCTGCCTCCGCCACGGCATCGCGGAACCGCTCTTCCCCGAGGTCTCGCCACAGGGCCAGGGCCATCCGGACTCCGTCGCCGGAAGAGAATGCATTCTCTTCCGGGCGCATTCCTTCCTCCAGGAGGCGCCGCACAAGAAGCCCCGCGCACAGCGCGTCATCCAATGCACTCCGGCCATGACGTCCCGCACAGAAGATACCGATACGCTTCCCCCTGCGCAGCGCCTCTTTCGCGGCGGCCCGAGCGTTCCGGGCGCAGGCGGCGAACACGGGATGTCCTGTCGCTGCACACCGAAGCAACGCCTCCGTTCCGTTCGTAGTGGTGAAGAGCAGACGCATCCCCGTCGAACCCGAGAGCATTTCCCGGGGTGAATTTCCCCTGTGGAATCCATCGGGAGGCACGCCCCCCCGTTCTCCCGCCAAAAGCCATTGATGCCCCCAGGTCTTCCGGAGTTCCAAGGCTTCTTCCACGGTTCGGAGCGGTGTGAGCAATGCTCCTCCGCCGTCGAAAAAGGCCACGATAGACGTGGTGGCCCGAAGAATATCCACCACGAGCCACACATCAGCGGGAGGAAGCGGTTCTCCCGGAGAGAGCACGACATCGATGCGTTCCATGGCATCTTCCTTTCTCCACAGGGAGCGGCACTCTCCAAAACGGCCATGCCGGACGCAACCCTCCGTACCGGTCTGAACAACCTTCTCGCGAAACGTGCTTTCCCTCAGAACGATTTCACCGTACCCGGCACCGTACATTTCCGGAAAGTCCCCGGCTCACTCATCGGAGTGGTGTCCTTCTGTGGAAGGGATCACTTCGCGCATCAACACCCGGAGGGACGTCCTCTGCCGCCGACAGGCTCACCCAGGAAATACTGTCGTGCGTAGGGTTGATTTTCCGGGAGTTGCCAATATCAACTTCCCTCGTGGCAGTCAATTTGGGGGCTGGTCATCTCCTCCACCGCAGCACGCATCCCGTGAAAGAGACCGGAACATTCCACATCTCTTCCTTGTCACGGAGAAGACGAGGCGACGACCTCCACCTCCACGGAGTCGGGAATATTCTCCGCGTCGGCGACGGAAATGCGATGTCTCCCCGGCGCGAGAGGCCAGAAAAGCTGCCCCCCAGGCTCCTGTCGCGCGAAAAATTCTCCGTTCACGAACCAGTAGAGGACGGTGTCGCCGCCTTCGGCAAGAAGCGGGATTTTCTGTTCCCCCGCACCGGAAACGAGCACATAGCGCTTTCCGAATCCCGGCGAAGTGATGGCGAGCCGGAATGCCCGTCTCTCCGCGTCTCCCCGTGGGCGTCCACCCGTTTCGTATCCCCGAAGTTCCTGCGGCCATTGCGTCACGGGTACGCCATTTCGAAGCACATGGAGGGAACAGCGCCCGCCCGGGGAGACGCCATCGATATGCCATTCCCGGTAGGTTCGCTCGCAAGCGCTCCCCGGAGCAAGCCCGGAGAGCGCACACACCTCACGAAGCTCCACGCCGGAGGGGGGCTCGAACCATTTCGGCCCGGGGAGTCCCGGAACCCGGCGGAGCATCCGCAATGCCACGGGTGTCGCCGCCCGGAGCCCCACAAGACCGTCTCTGGGCGTACCTCCCGTGTCTCCAAGCCAGATCACGACGGTATAGCGAGGTGAATAGGCGGCCGTCCAGGCATCCCGAAATCCGTAGGAGGTACCCGTCTTGAACGCGACCCACCGCCCGTCCTCTCCATACTGCTGTTCCGCCAGAGAAGAGAGCCGTCCCGGGTCCCGGAGACATTCCGCGACGAGAAAAGTCGCTCCGGGATCCACCACCGCATCACCCCGGAAAGAACGCGCCGCCATCTCTTCTTGGCTTTCCACCCACCGCAAGGGTAACAGGCGTCCGCCTCCGGCAAGGGCTGCATAAGCCCG
Organism: Synergistaceae bacterium UBA5560; assembly: GCA_002425685.1. Taxonomy (GTDB): domain Bacteria; phylum Synergistota; class Synergistia; order Synergistales; family Aminiphilaceae; genus Aminiphilus. Next base: position 11,882 of record DIMS01000062.1, read on the forward strand.
GGCGAGTTCGAGGAGCGTCACCTCGCAGCCCCCCAGGACAAGGGCATCCCCATAGGCGGAGGCATCGCGGTGGAGGTTTGCGAATCCGAAACGCCGGAGAAACGACAGGAACGACGCGGTCCCGACCGTACGGAGCACTCGGACCGCCGGTGCGTTGAGCGATTCCGCCAGAGCGGTGCGGGCGCTCACGGGTCCTCGATAGAGGCGATCGAAATTGCGGGGAGATTCACCCCGGAAACCGAGGGGCGTGTCTGCGAGAAGGGATCCCGGCCCGAGCAGTCCCTCCTGAAACGCCAGAGCGTAGAGAAACGGCTTGAGCGTGGATCCTGGGGAACGCAGCGCCTCACCGCAGTCCACCCATCCGGCTCCGCGCTCTTCGCCCCACCTGGCGTTTCCCACATAAGCCCGAACGGCACGGGAGGAGTTCTCCACAAGAATTCCGGCGGCACTCACCGACGGAGGAAACGCACCCAGGGCCTCGTGCAGGAGACGTTCCATGTGACGCTGGAGACCCAGATCAAGAGTCGACCGAAATACCGTCGTGTCCGGTGCGGCGAGCGCCCGTATCCGGTCCGCCGCATGGGCGGCCACGGGAAGGAAGGGATAGAGCCGCCCCATCACCGGTTCCGCCAGGGCAACGGAAAGTTCCGTGGAGGTGAGCACTCCCCGTTCGGCAAGGAGCGTGAGAAGGAGATCTCTTCTTTTCCGCGCTCCCTGCGGGTTTTTGTCCGGACGGAGCGCGCTGGGGCTTTTCAGGAGTCCTACCAGGAGAGCCGCCTCTCCCACGGAGAGATGACGGGAACTCTTGCCGAAATAAAGCAGGGACGCGGCCTCCACACCCCGAATGTTCCCTCCGAAGGGTGCCTTGTTCAGGTACAGTTCGAGAATCTCTTCCTTGGAAAAGCGCCGTTCGAGACGAAGCGCCTGAAAAAACTCCTCCGCCTTGGCGCGCATGGTCCTCGGCCTCGGCACGGTGAGCCGCACCAGTTGGCTCGTGATGGTGGACGCACCGGAGATGACCCGCCCCTCGTGGATATTCCCCGCGAGAGCCCGGAAAATCGCGACCAGGTCCACCCCGGGATGGGAAAAGAAACGCCGGTCCTCCACCTGGACAGCCACCTTGGGCAACCACGTCCCCATGGCATCCAGAGAGACGGGAAAACTCCAGGCACCGTCCGGGGCAAGGTAGGCCCGAAGCATACGTCCTTCCCTGTCGAAGACCACAGGCGACGCGGGACATTCACGCAGCGCCTCCGGATCGGCAGGAGGAACCGCCTTCCACAGGAAGACGATTCCTCCTGCAAGCGTCAGCAGCAGGGCGGCAAGGAAAATCCCAACGGACCTCCACCGTGTTCGGGAGGCTCTCTCTTCGCTCATGGTATCCGCCTTCTCTTCCGGTCAGACCAGAATCGACCGCCTGCGTTCACTCCACACGAACCATCCCTGCGGGGCCAATGGCCCGTACCGCCGGATCGTACATGGCCTCCACGGCGGCGGGAGGAAGGACAAAGCCCCCTCTGCTCACGGCACGAACCTGATAGACGTAACGAAAGGCTTTTTTCTCCGCAAGCCGGTTCACGAAGAGGAGAAGGCGGTCGTCCCGAACTTCCTCCCTGACCCTGGCGTCCTGTTCTCCCTCGGCGTCCGCGGTAAGGCGGGGATTCTCGATCTCGAAGCATCCCGGAAGGAGGTCCGCCACCACCAGATCGGTCACGGTTCGTTCGGGCAGTATTTCCAGCTGTACCTGCAGCAGATCCCCCTGTCGTATTTCCGCATCCTTCGCAAGGGGAGTTCCGCTCCTGTCGAGGAACGTTCGCTTGATCGAAATCCCTTGGGAAACGGGCTTCGGCATCTCCAGGGGAACTCCGTCCACGACCCAGGCGTAATACACGGTTCCCTCGCCGCTGCAGGAAAGACGCAGCGGAAGGTCGAGCCCGTCCTCCTCGGAGAGCACCAGGCGCTCTCCCTGTCGCACTTCGCCGAGAAGCCGCCCCTCCTCGTTCTGAAGTCGGGCCGTGAAGGGGCGCCTCGCCCTCCCGGTACCATCGAGATAGGCCCCCAGAGCGAGGACCGCGAAGGCGTTTTCCTGGGTTCCGTACCAGGTTCCCCCCGTGCGGGCCGCGAGTAGTTTTTCCGCAAGAAGAGGAATCTCCGGCGCGGTGGTGTCGATCTGGAGCCACATCAACAGCGCGAGCGCGCTGTCCCGGACTCCCGAATCAAGCGTTTCCGTGCCGCTTGGGGGTGTCTCCACGGAGACAGCGGTCTGACCGAGCAGGTTCCGGGCGGTCTCCTTCTGACCGGAGAGTGCATAGGCGCCGGCCAGGAAAAGGCGGCCCGCAGCACGGAGCTGCTCCGTCCGTTCCCGGAGATGTTCCATCCACGCCAAGGGGGGCTCCCCCGCCAGGGCAAGCACATATGCACCGTAGGCCTTGGCGGTATAGGCGTTCAGCACATCCTCGTCCGTTCCTCCCGGCAATGCCGGAAGAAGCCGCCGCACGAAGGAGAGCGCAAAGCCGAGGGATTCTTCGGAAAGAGGAACTCCTTGTTTTTTCGCGGCGACGAGGAAATGCACCGCGTACACGCCGGACCAGTCCGTTCCCTCGGCGCTGCCCGGCCACAGACTGAATCCGCCGTCCCACCGCTGCAGGGACATGATTCGCCGCACCCGTTCGTCGAGAAGGCGCCTCCGTTCCGCTTCGTTCGCCAGAAGAGGATCCACTTCGGCGACGATGGAGGGGAGTGCCAACAGGGGCCATGCGCTGGAGACGGTCTGTTCGAGACATCCGTAGGGATAGGTATCGAGATAGCGCAGCACACCGGCGAGATCCACTCCGGGAGCGCCGGAGAGAACCAGTCTGCTCCGAACCGTTCCGGGGAACCAGGACCGCGGCAGCTCCAGAGATCCCACGGAGCCGGCAGGCACACTGCCTCCGCCGGAAAGAGAAATCCTGGGGCTCGCGGGCCGGATCGGAAGGGAGATCGTCTCCTCGGCCAGGTCGCCATCCCAGGAAGCGGCGACGGTGACCCGCGCCACGCCGCCTTCGGAAACGGCACGAAGCGGGACGAGAAGCGCCTCGCTTTTTCCGCCGGGATCGAGGGAGTGCGCGGAGGAAAGCGTCGCGTCCGAGGAAATCGGTCCTTCGAGCCGCAGCTCGACCCGTACGTCCAGAGAACGTTCCGCCTTGGAGAAGAGCGTCACCGGAACCAGGAAGGTATCCCCCGGCGCGACGGCCCGGGGCAGGGAAAGTTCCGCCACCACGTCCCGGGCGATTTCAACGGGAACCTCGCCCATTCCGGAAAGTGCTCCCGCCGCGGCAACGACCATGACGCGCCCCCGCCCGCTGAACTCCGGAATGTCCAGTTCCATCGTGACACGCCCCTCCGCGTCCGTGGCCTGGGGCGGAAGGAAGAAGGAGAGAGGCACGAAGCGCCGGGCCCGTACGGGAGAAAGACTCGCCCGCATCATCGCCTCCTCGCCGTCGCCTCCGCCGGGGCGAAGCAGCGCCGTTCCCTTGCCCTCGACGGGAAGCAGGTCGTCGTAGAGGTCGAAGGTCTGCACGCCGAGAGCCCGAAGAGCCGTAAAGAAGGACCAGGGATCCGGCGTGGTGAAATCCGTGAGACCGAGGATTCCCTCGTCCACGAAGGCCAGAGCGGCCTCGCCCGGCACGGCGTTGCCCTGGGTATCCTCAAGACGGACCGAAACGGAGAAGGAACGGCCCGGACGAACCCGGGAAGGCGCTTCCACCAGCGTGCGCAGGCGAAGCACGTCCTGATCCACGGCAATCCGCACCGTTCCGAGCGCCCTGTGACTACCCCAATTTTCCACGGTCTCCGAGACCTCCCGGACGACCCAGACAGTGCAATAGGCGTTTGGTGCCATGGCCGCGGTCACGGGGAAACGGATCTCCGTCTCTTTTGTCGCGAGATCCAGGACGCGACGCTCGAGAACGCGGTCGGTCTCCACGGTGAAGAGCAGTTTCCCGGCAAAGGGAGCCTCCACTTTGATTCGAGCCTCGTCCCCCTCCGCATAGAGCGTCTTCGACGGGGAAAGACGCACCTGATCGAGGAGCGATCCTCCCCCCGCCCCTCCGTCGCCGAAGGCGTAGAAGCGCACCGACGCCGCGGCACCCCCTTCTTCGTCCGTGACGCGGAGAAGATACTGCCCGTCCTCCCTGGGCGTAAAGGCGAAGGAACCCTCGCCTCCCGAGAGGGGAACACCCGACCGCTCCAGAGAGACGAACTCCTCCCGTCCCTGGAAACGGTAGCGTCCGTCCTCTTCCACAAGCACACTGTGCCAGATCACCCTGGAGATTTCCGCCGTAGCCGCGTCGAGAGACGCGGGACTGCCGTCGGGAAGTGCCGCGCCGATGCGGAAGGAAACGCTTGCCCCTGTGCGGACTTCATTCCTGAGAGCACGGATGCCCAGATAGGTCCCCACGGGATGGTAGGGGAGTGAGAGTGTTTTATAGGCAAAACGCCCTCCCTCCTCCATGACGCCCGCCCGGAAAAGGAGCGTTCCCGAATCCGCGAAGGGCCCCTCGTAGGTGAAGCGCCCCTTCCCCTCGTCATCGAGAACGATGCTTCCGAGGAATTCCTGGTAGGGGACAGGTTTCTTTTCCCCATCGGCAAAGACAAACCCCTCCCATCCCGGAGGCGCGAAGGGCCTGGGAACCAGGCGGACCTCCACCTCGCAGGGAAGGCCCGCGGCGGGAGCACCGAAAAGATAGCGCCCCGTCACGGCGAACTCCAGAGAATCCCCCGGGAAGAGCTCCTTTCTGTCCGCCTCCGCCTCCACCTCGATGCGAGGCGGAGCGAATTCCTCCACCAGGAACTGCAGCGACTCCAGAGGCGTTTTCTCTCCGGGGAGAAAGATCCTTACGGTGTACGTTCCCGTGGGGACGCTGTCCGCGAGGGGAATGGCGACGTGGGCGAACCCCTGGGGCGTGAGCAGGGCCGATTCCCGGAGAAGTTCCCGTCCCGTGGGGGACATCACGGAAAACTGGAGCGGAAAGGACTCGGGAGGACGGTGTTCCGGATCCCGGAGAAGCGCCGTGACATCCGCCGTCTCCCCGGGGCGGAAGACCCCCCTGGGAAGGAAGAGGAACGCGTCATACCCCTTGCGCAGATAGGGACGCCCTGCCGTCTCGTACCCCGCGAGCGCCACCAGATCCTGCCGCAGAACGAGATAGGTCGCGTCCTCCCCGGAAGAGACGGTGACCACTCGGGGAAAGAGCTGTTCGTCCCACGGGGCATCCGTCTCCACGAGGGCAACTCCGTCTCCGTCAGTGCTCCCCTCCGCGAGGAGCTGGTTCGACGCGGAGTAAACCCGCACCACTGCCTTCCCCACGGGAGCGAGGGAGGCGATGGAGTTCACCCACACCAGAACACCTCGGGGAAAAACCTTTGCCGTGACTCCCAGATCCGAGACGGACACGACGAGACGTCCCTGTTCCCAGGCACCCCACTGCATGTCCTGGGCGGTCAGGAGGAAAATCCCCTTGTCCGGGCTCACGAGGGAGCGAAGGTCCACCGCCCGCCGGGTCAGTTCGTTCACTCCGCCCCCCGGAAGAAAGTTCTCCCGGGCAACAAGTCGGGAAAGGCTCTGAGAAAGTCCTTCTTCACCGAGCCCCATGGCGAGGGGAACGTTGTTGTCGTACACACGCCAGGCCGTGATCTCCACCTCATCCACGTTCACCGTCTCCAGGGGAATCCGCAGATCCCCCGCAGGCGAGATGTAGGTTCCCGCCGCGGGAAAGCGCACGAGCGGCGCCACGTCGGGGAAGATGAACGCCTTCTGGTACTCCGCCTCCAAGCGCCCTCCCTGAGCACCCGGAAGCCCTTTCTGGACGGTGAGCACCACCCGGTCTCTGGGGCGAAAATCACCCACTACAGCGAATCCCCAGTCCGAAGGCTCCACCGTGAAGGGAACCGCAGGGGAAAGGGACACGAAAGAGGCGGCACGCCCGACATCGACGGGAGCGGACGTACTGACCCAGATGCGTCCCCGGTCCTCCGCCTCGGATTCTGCGTAACCGCTCTGAATGGCGAGCACGAAGGCGGGCACGATCTCCTGGCGTACGTCCTTGGCGAGCCCGAGGTCTCCCGTCGCGGGAGGAAATCCCGCAGCGATCTCGAGCGTGAGTTTTTTCCCGGAGAACGAGGAAAGGCGCACCGACACCTTTTTGGCCGGAGGAGCGGCGGGAAGATCGTAGGGGATATCCCGTCCGCCCTCGTCGCGAAAGGCGAGATATCCCCGGAGCCGCAAGGGAGAAACGGGAAGAGAAAAGCGCAGATCAAGGGTCAGCGACCCTCTGGGATCGAAATTGACCTGCGTGGCATCGAGGAACGCGAGAGGTGCTGTGCGGAAGGCGAAGACGTGCCGCCCCGCGAGAAGTCGCCCGTTCTGATCCCGGAGGTCATCCCGAAACGTGGCGGTGTAGCGGGTCGCCAAGGCGAAAGGGACCGCGGGCGTGAAGACGCAGGTCCGCTCATCCTTCCACGTCCATCCGCCCTTGAGCCTCGGCAGGAGGAGGAACGGCGCGTTCTTTTCGTCCAGAGGTTTTCCCACCGCAGTCTTCTGCACCACGGGAGCGGAGAAGACCGCCGTCACCTTGGGAGATCCCTTCACTTCTCCCTCGGGAGAAAAAGAGGCGACGACGAATTCTGCCGCCTTCTCCTGCGCGGCGTGGCCGACACCGCCCAGCATGCACACCGCCAGCAGAACCAGGACAAGCAGGCGCACCGTCAAACGCATTTCCCATCCCTCCCCTTGTGTCTCTGCGGAATTTCCACGGATTCCTTGCGTCTCAATGCCGAACGACCCCGGAGAATGACCGTAGCCGCTCTCCGGGGTCGTTTTTTCCACCTGCCGATCAGAAATATTTCCGGAAAAAGCTCTCCCGGAAGAGACGTCGATCTTCCGAAATCCTCTCCGTCCGCCTCCGATGCGCTTTCTGTGGATTCACCACAGGACGCATCACTTCGTCAGAGGTACCACAGCCTCGGGAACGATGACGCGGAACGTGAAAGATTCCGTAAGGAAGAGCTGCACCTTTTTCGCCGCGACATCCTCGAATCCCACGGCGAAATCCTGCCCGAGCACCAATTCCATGTCGCCACCCCTGAGGGAGACGAGATAGGCCGCATCGGTGTGGGGCAGCAGAATGATCTTTCCCCCCAGAAGGTCCTTGATCCGCATGTGCAGCGGGTAGTCCCCAAAGGAATGAATGGCGTTCCAGAGGGAAGGTCCCGCCACCAGGGCATAGGGACCGCCCACCGCGGCATCCTGGAATTTTCCGAGCCCCTTGATCAGAGCGCCGAGAATCGTTTCCTTGCTCTTCATGTCGAGGGAAACGGCGTTCCCCTTTCCAGCCTCCGCCAGACCGACGATACCCGCCGCCTTGAGTCCCTCGTAGACGGCCTTCTCCTCAAAGAGCGCCGCTTTCTTCGCCGCTTCGTCGAGGGCCGAAAAATCGATGTCCTTGGCACCTCGTTCCACGTTGTCCAACTCCCACCTGTCGAGTTCGAAGGAAACCCTGGTCTCGACGAGGGGTTGCACCTGGTGCACGCCGTAGGCAACGCCCTCGGGCTTCTGTCCCTTGGGGACATCGAGCCGCCCAAGGGTCAGGGCCGCGTAATCCCAGCCGCGGGGTCCCTCCACATCGACAAATCTCCGTGCGGAGAGGTGCGCTTCGAGCACCGTGCGCGCCTGCGCGTCGATTTCCTTCCATGCCCCATCCGTAACCGGGGACAACGATCTCTTGAGAATGTCCATTCCGTGCTCCTCCCTTCCGTCTCCTTCTACACTATCTGTTCTTCATGCTCCCGATGCCGATGCCGCCCCCCGAAGAGGCGGGCGCTGTGTCACCGGAGCCCTCGCCTCCCGTGGCGGCTTCCTCGACTTCGGTGATCGGCGCCGTGGTAAACAGGTAGGTCCGCAGCGCCGCATCCCACTCGGGCATGGTCCTCCGAAGCCATTCGAGCATCATGCACGCGTGCTCGATCTCCTCATCCCGGTTGTGCAGAATGATGCTCCTGATCGTCTCATCCTGGGATGCAGCCGCTCTCTGGTGGTACCAGTCCACCGCCTCGACTTCCTCTTTCAGGCTGTTCAACGCACGGTGAATGTCCCGGTCCGCCTGGGACAACTCCTCCACCGGTTCGTGATAGGAACTCATCCGTCATGCACCTCCTGCAGCGTGATATTGACAGGAACATACTACCACATCCAAAAAGAACGGGTATACTTACAGGAATGGCGAAAAAGACGAACAGTGCCGGATACACACTTTCACTTCATCAGACAGGAGGGATGTTCCATGCCCCGCAAGATTCTCGTCGCTCTCGACCTGAGCAAGATCTCCGAGGAACTCGTGCTTTACGGACATTCGCTCGCCCATCGCCTGGACGTACAGGTGGATTTTCTCCACGCCCTGCCCCATACCTCCCTCTGGCGAGGCTACGAACCGTGGGTTCCCCCCGAGTTGGACATGCAGGTCAGGGAAATCGCCCAGAAAAAGATCGCCTACTGGATCCGCAGAGCGGAGGAGGAAATTCCCTGCGAACACTGCCACGAGCACCAGGTCTTCGTGGAAGAGGGAAACCCCGCCGACCTGGTCATCTCCAAAGCCAAGGACAACGGTTACAATCTCATCGTGGTGGGACACAAGGGACAGAGCGCGCTGGAGCATCTCATCGTCGGCAGCACCGCCACCAACGTGGTCCGTTACGCCCACTGCTCGGTCCTCGTCTATCGGCCGGGCCTCAAGATTTTCTGAGGAGGAACTCATGGATTTGCAGAAGACCCCTTCCTGCTCCACCGCTTCCAGAACACTCCACGGCATCTCCCTCTCTCCGGGATACGGCGTGGGTCCCGCCAGGATCTACCGCACCGTCTCCTTCGCGCTCGCCTCGGAGACAGAGATGTCCGCGCCGCCCAGAGATGAATCTCCCGAAACGGCGGACATTCGTTTCCGTAAGGCTCTGGAGATGTCCCGGGAACAGCTTCTGCACCTCCAGGCAAAAAGCGCTGCCGCGCTCGGACAGGAAAAAGCCGCGGTCTTCGCCGCGCAGAGTCTCATGCTCGACGACCCCATGCTCTCCGGCGGCGTGGAGGAACTGCTCCGCAAGGGGACTTCGCCCGAGGATGCGGTGGTCCTCAAGACCAGGGAAATCAAGGCGCTCTTCGAATCCCTGCCGGACCCGTATCTCCGGGAGCGCGCCGCCGATGTGGAGGACGTGGGACGGCGCATTTTCCGAAACCTTCTCGGCGTGGGAACGCTCGATCTGGAGGACGTCAGCGAGCCCGTGATTCTCGTGGCGGAGGATCTGACCCCCTCGGACACGGCCGCGCTCTCGTCCAAAACGGTGGCAGGCATCCTCACCGAACGGGGAGGCCCCACAAGCCATACCGCCATCATTGCCAAGGCGCTTGAAATCCCCGCCGTGTCGGGCATCGGGAGCCTCTTCGACCTGATTGGAGAGGGACTTCCCGTGGCCCTCGACGGCGAACGGGGCGACGTGGTCCTCTCCCCCTCGGCGGAAGAGACGGCACACTTTGCCGCACTCAGGGAAAAGCGACTGCACACGGCGCGACAGTTGGCAACACTTCGGGATCTTCCGGCCATCACCCTGGACGGCGTGGAAATCGGTCTCTGGGGAAACATCGCCAAACCGGAGGGAACGGAAAAGGTTCTGAGCTACGGGGGCACCGGAGTCGGACTCTTCCGCACGGAATTTCTCTATATGAGCGGTGACACGCCTCCCGGGGAAGAGGAACAGCTCGCGGCCTACGTCAAAGCCCTGGAAGGCATGAAGGGCATGCCAACGGTCATCCGTACCCTCGATGCCGGGGGCGACAAGGAAGTGCCCTCCCTGCGGGGCATCCTGGGCGACAAGCCGGAGATGAATCCCTTCCTCGGTTATCGGGCACTGCGCATCTGCCTCGACGAGAAGGATCTCTTCCGCACCCAGCTCCGGGCACTTCTCCGGGCCGCACCCTCAGGAGATCTGCGGATCATGTTCCCTATGGTGGCAGGACTGGAGGATCTTCGGGGCGCAAGGAAAGCCCTCGACCAGGTCCGGAGCGAGCTTGAAGCGGAAGGTACCGCGGTACCGCCGGTGAAGGTGGGAATCATGATCGAAATCCCCGCAGCCGCAGCCATGGCTCCACTCCTCGCGGCGGAGGCGGATTTCTTTTCCGTCGGCACCAACGACCTTACGCAGTACACGCTCGCAGCGGACCGCATGAACGCCAGAGTAACCAGATGGTACGACTCTTTTCACCCCGGTGTGCTCCAGCTCCTCCGTCTCACCGCCGAAGGGGCCGGGGAACGGAATATCGAACTCGGCATGTGTGGTGAGATGGCAGGCGACCTCGACGCCATTCCGCTTCTTCTGGGACTGGGATTCCAGGAACTCTCCATGACACCCTCCCAGATCCCCTGGGCGAAACGGCTCGTGCGAGCGCTCTCCATCGAAGCCTGCCGGGACATCGCCCGGAAGGCGCTCTCCTTCGGCACTGCGGCGGAGGTACGGACGTACCTGCAGGAGCGCAGGGCAGCCCTTAACGCGAATTTCGCCGACGACTGAGGTCCGGCGAGAAAAAACGGACGGAAACGAGATGATGGCATCCATGCGAACCCTCGTTCGGGGAAAAATAGACCAGGCCATGGCCCTCCTCGGTGAGACGGGGATAGATTGTTGGTGCACTTTTGTCCGGGAGACGTCGGAGATGTGCGATCCCGCGATGCGGTACCTCGTGGGAGCGGACGTGGTGGGTGAAGCGACGTTTCTGCTCGCCCGGGACGGCAGGGCCTTCGCCGTTCTCGCGGCCCTGGACAGGAGCGCTGTGGAGGCTCTCGCAACCTATCGCATCTTTCCTTATGTGCAGTCTATCCGGGAACCCCTTCTGGAAGCGCTGGCCCTTCTCGATCCCAAAACCATCGGGCTCAACTTCTCCGAGGAGAATTACGCCGTGGACGGGCTCTCCTGCGGCATGTATCGACGCTTGCACTCGCTTCTCGAAGGAACGCCCTATGCGGAACGACTCGTCTCCGCGGAAGAGCTCTTCTCCAGAGTGCGGAGCATCAAAACGCCGGAGGAACTGCGGCACATCCGGGCGGCCATCGCGGAGACGCTGGAACTCTTCGACCTCTGGTCGCGGAACTTTCGGGAGGGGTGGACGCTGCGACGCATCGCGGATTTTCTTCACGAAGAAATGCACCGCCGGAACCTTGAAGGCTCGTGGAGTCTCTCCGGCGATCCGGGCATCACGAGCGGACCCGACATGATCCCCGGCCATGGAACACCCCCGGATCTTCCCGTCCTTCCCGGGCACGTGCTCAACATGGATTTCGGCATCCGCAAGGACGGCTACAGTTCGGATCTCCAGCGCGTCTGGTACCGACCTTCCCGGGAGGCTCCCGAACCACCCGGGGACGTGCGGAACGCCTTCGGAGTCGTTCGGCGCGGCATCGAAGAAGCGGCAGCGTTTCTTCGTCCCGGCGTGCGCGGCTGTGAGGTGGATGCCGTGGCACGGCGCATTGTTACCGAAGCGGGCTACCCCGAATACGCCCATTCCTTGGGGCATCAGGTGGGCGCCTTCGCCCACGACGGCGGCGCGCTCCTGGGTCCCCGATGGGAGCGCTACGGCAAGCTGGTGGAACTCCCCGTGGAGGAAGGACAGGTTTTCACCCTCGAATTCGGCGTGCAGACATCCTGCGGCTATCTGGGTCAGGAGGACATGGTGGTGGTCACTTCAAACGGATGCGCCTTCCTCACGCCTCCACAGGAGGACCTCTGGACTCTCACTCCCGGAGACGCGTGACGTTCTCGGGGAGCCTTCATCCGGTCCGGCCTTCCATTGTTCCGGAGCGCGGAAAGCCGGACACGCCGGCCCCCCTTTTTCCACGACGAAAACACGACAGACCCATTGACAAAGACGCACCTTGTCCGTATCGTAACGGCGACAGCAACTGGGGGGGCCGGCGAACCGGCTGAGAGGGGGCTTCTTCGCCTCGACCCTTGGAACCTGATCCGGGTCATGCCGGCGAAGGGAAGTTCTGTGTGTTTTCCACTACACGAAAGACTTCGCTCCCGGCATCTCCTTGCCGGGAGTTTTTTTCATGCACACCACACACCCTTTTTCCCATTTTCGACGCGTTCCTCGCCTGTCGCAGCCATACAGGAGGGGAGGTGTTCCTTCATGACTCCCTTTCCCCTCAAACGCCTTACCGCAGCGGGGCTTTTCGTGGCCGCGGCATTGCTTCTCTCGGGCATTCACATTCCCCTGGGGCCCACAAAATGCTTTCCCTTCCAGCACACGGTCAACGCCCTTGCCGGAGCGCTTCTCGGCCCCTGGTGGGCAGCGGGCATTGCCGCCGTGACGAGCCTCCTGAGGCTCTTCACGGGAACGGGAACCCTCTTCGCCTTTCCCGGGAGTATCCCCGGCGCTCTGGCGGCGGGATTCGCCTTCCGGTGGTGGAAAAACGACTGGGCCGTCTTCGCCGAACCTCTCGGCACCGGCCCGGTGGGAGCATCTCTCGCGGCGCTCCTTCTCGGGCCTGCCATGGGAAGATCCGTAGGGCTCGTCTCGCTCAACCTGGCGTTTCTGGCGAGCAGCATTCCCGGAGCGACCGTGGCATTCCTGCTGCTCCATTTTTTGCGGCAAAATCAGGCATTTCGAAAGATGGCGGCAACCCTGTAGATCTCCCGTCACACGAGGGACCTGTCATTTAACCGCTCGACAGAAACCGGTACGAACAAGGAGGCAGACAGGAATGACATCCTACCGCGGACTCGCGGCAACCATCGCGGGCAGTGACTCCGGCGGCGGCGCAGGCATTCAGGCGGACCTCAAGACCTTCGCCGCCCTCGATGTCTTCGGAACGACGGTCATCACGGCACTCACGGCCCAGAACAGCCTGGGCGTGGAGGCAATCTTCGACATCCCGCCCTCGATGATCCGGGCACAGATCGACGCCCTCTGGTCCGACTTCCCCATCGGCGCAGCAAAAACGGGCATGCTCTCCCGCCCTGAAACGATCCGGGAAGTCACCGCGGGCGTGCGCCGCCGGAACATCGCTTCTCTCGTGGTGGATCCCGTCATGGTGGCGCAGAGCGGCGCACCCCTGATCGCCGACGAGGCGGTGGAGGTTCTTCGGAACGAACTGCTTCCGCTAGCGCTTCTGGTAACGCCCAATGTTCCCGAGGCGGAGCGCCTGGCGCAACAGTCGATCTCCTCGGTGGAGGACATGCGGCGCGCCGCGGAACGCATCGCCGCCCTGGGCGTTCCCAATGTTCTCGTCAAAGGCGGCCATCTTCCCCAGGGGAACGAGATCGTGGATGTGCTTTTCGCGGAGGGCACGCTCGTGACCTTCCGGGACAGCCGTCTGGAGACGAGAAACACCCATGGCACGGGGTGCACGCTGAGCGCGGCCATCACGGCGGAACTCGCGTCCGGGAGCCATCTCATCCTTGCGGTGGAGGAAGGACGGCGCTATCTCCGGCGCGCCCTGGAATACGGTTTCCGCGCCGGAAAGGGCTGGGGCACCCTGGGACACGCCCGGGCGGGGAAAGCGGAATGCCCCGGACACTGAGAACCCTTCTCCAAAAGGCGGACGGAGCGGCCCTGGCCGAGGCTTGGGCCGGTATGAAGGTGAAGCGGCCGCTTCTGTACCACCTGACCAACTGGATCTCCGCGTCGTTCCAGGCGGATGCGGTGTGCGCCGTGGGCGCCTCTCCGATCATGTCCCGGGAGGCGGAAGAGGCGGCGAACCTCGCCGCCATGGCCGACGGAGTGCTCTGCAACGTGGGTGCCCTGGAAAGGCGGGACCTGCCGGCGGTACAAAACGCCCTTGCTGGGGCGCAGCTTGCACTCCTCGATCCCGTGGGCTACGGAGCCACTCCCTACCGCAGGCGCATCGTGGACAATCTGCTGCAAAACCCGGCGATCCGCATCATCAAGGGAAACAGGGGCGAGATCTCCCTTCTCGCCGGACACGAGGGCAGCCTCCGCGGCGTGGACACACTCGCGGCGAGCGCCGTTCCCGAGGCGGTCATCTCTCTGGCCCGGCGCACGGGCGCCCTCGTCTGCGCCACGGGAGAAACGGACCTGCTCAGTGACGGCTCCTGCGTCGCCGCCGTCCGGGGAGGATCCTTCCTCTTGCCCGCCATCTCCGGAAGCGGCTGCGTCCTCGGCTCCCTCATGCTCGCCGGAGCCTGCGGAGGAGGGCATGTCGCCGGAGGGCTCGCCGGAGTTGTGGCAATGAAGCGCTGTGCAGAAAGAGCGGAAAGGAAGAGCTCCGGTCCAGGAACATTTCGGGCGGCCCTTCTTGACGAACTTTTCCTGCTCCAACCGTCGGATTTTGCGGAAGAACTCCGCCGCTGTGCTCTTCTTCAGGCAAAGGAGACATGACCATGACGCTTCGAAAATACCTGCGACTCTGCGTCATTCCCGATCGCATCCTTGGGGCGCCGCGTTCCCTGGAGGAACAGGCGCTGTGTGCCCTGCGGGGAGGTGCCACAGTCATTCAGCTCCGGGACAAGAACGCGTCCACCCGGGAGCTCTACGAGACTGCGGTGGCATTGCGACACCTCTGCAACGACCGCGGGGCACTCCTGATCGTGAACGACCGCATCGACGTGGCTCTCGCCGCCGCCGCGGACGGAGTGCACCTGGGACAATCGGACCTCCCCGTTCCGGAAGCGCGACGTCTCGCACCACCGGGCTTCCTCGTGGGGGCCACTGCCCATTCCGTCGAGGAAGCTCTCCAGGCGGAACAGGACGGCGCGGACTATCTCGGCATCGGTGCTGCATTCCCCACGGCGAGCAAGACCATTACGACACTCCTCGGTCCGGAGGGAATCAGACGCGTGGTTTCCCGGATCTCCCTTCCCGCCATCGCCATAGGTGGCATCACCCCGGATCGGGTACGCTGCGTCCTTGACGCCGGCACCTGCGGCGTCGCGGTCATCGCCGCCGTGGTGGCCTCGGCGGAACCTGAGAAGACGACCCGGGACTTTGTGGCGCGTATTCCTTAAAAAAGGCGGGGAACACGCCCCTTCCGATGAACGTACACCGCACGCAAAACGCGCTTTACAGAAGATTACGGAATAATCCGGAAGGAAAGATTTCCCAGCGGGCCGAAGTCAGCACCATACCTCCCCTCCTCGCCGGGAACCATGTTCCCCAACGCACCCGTGAGGAGAGCATCCCCCGCGTCGAAGGTCCACCCCAGACGGAGTAACTCGTTCACCAGCCATAAACCTGCCCGCCACTGGTCTCCCAGAGCGTCGGTCCCCCTTCCGCGGTTTACCTCCTTGCCATCCCTTGCGAGAACGACTTCCACTGCATTCGGATCCACCGCATCCACCGGAACGGGCCTGCCCAGAAGATAGGCTTTCGCGGAGACACTGGAGGCGATGATGTCCGTCACCTTCATGGCCTTCATGTCCGCGAACGCCAGATCGGGAAGCTCGATCGCAGGAGCGAGAAAGGCCACTTTTTTCCGGAACTCCGCCTCATCCTTCAGCGGTTTCGTCACGGATTCTCCGAGAATGAAGGCAACCTCCGTCTCCAGCATGAGTTTTCCGAAATTCTTAAGGGAAATTCCGGGTTCGGGCTCCTCGGGGAGGAAATCCCTGCGCCCCTCGGGGAAAAGAACACCCGCCACGGGGCCGGACGCCCCGAAACGCCGCTGCGTCGCCTCCGTCGTCAGTCCCGCTTTGAACGCGTCGGGGTTTTTCCCCTCGAGACGGCGGTCCGCGTAGATCTTCTGTGCCGCATAGGCGCCTTCCGGGTCCAACGACGGCTCATCCCCCGCGAGAACGGGGAAAGGCATTCCGGCACGCACGGCGGAGAGCACTTTCTCCGCCAATGCAGCAGGATCGGCCCCCGCCGCTCTTCCGACGGAGAACACCACCATAAGTGCGACAAGAACAAAGAGTCTCGAACACCGGACCTGTCGCAGCATCACCCAGCTCGTCACCCATCTTCTCCGCTTCTTCGCTCCTTCTCCGCTGGTGCGTCGCTCCCCAGGATTCACATTGCGTCACTCCCCTCACAGACATATGCGGTTTTTCTTATTGTAGATGCACCATCGCCGGAACACCAGATCACCTCCTCTTTGGTTCGTGGTCGGACCACATGCTTGTAAAAACATTTTTGCACTGAACCATCCTTCTCATCCTTCCTGCTTGGACCACCTCGAAAATTCCCTGATCACGTCACTACGGAATCACTTGGAGAGAACTTCAGAAACCCTTGCACACCAAGCGATTATCATCCTGAAAAACCATCTCGAAGACCGCACGATCCGACATGAAACACCTCGGAAAATACGGCAACTCAGAATTGAAAGACTATTTGGGAACCCTTGCGCAAAAGGGCCGCTTGGTGTATAAAGTGCACTGGGTGGTCCAATCGAAGGAGGCGCCGGCAGACATGGACAAACGCGTCAAACAGACCAGAATCTACGAAAAGGTCGTGGACGAGCTCAAGGAGCTCATCGCCAACGGTGAACTCCGCCTGGGAGATCCGTTGCCTCCGGAACGACAACTCATGGAAGAGCTCGGCGTCAGCAGGAGTTCCCTGCGCGAGGCTTTTCGCGTCTTGGAACTCATGGGACTCATCGAGAGCATTCCCGGCAAGGGGCGTTTCGTCCGCAAGCCCCGAAGCGAAGCCAGTGCTTCCTCCACCACGTCCCAACTCGAGGATGCGGCAATCCTGGAACTCATGGAAGCCCGACGCGTTCTCGATCCCGCCATTGCCGCCGAAGCCGCGAGACGGGCACTTCCCTCGGACCACACAAAACTCCGCCGGGTTCTCTCCGTCACCAGCGAAGATATGGATACCATCGCACACCGTGCACAGTCGGATTTCGACTTCCACCTCGTCATGGCCGAAGCGACTCAGAATTTCGTTTTCACGAACATCGTCAAAATGGAATTCAATCTCATCATGGCCACCCATGAGCGAATCTATTCGCTGCTTGCCGACAAGGAAGCGTTTCTCTGCGAACACCAAAGCATTTACGAGGCCATCCTCGATCACGACATCGACAAGGCTTCCCGAGAGGCTCGAGGCCATATCGAACGCATCTACCGGACCCTGCAGGAAGCCATGGCCCTCGAAACGAGACGTCATTCCGCATCGTAACGGCAAAAAGAGTGGGGACGGAACGCAGGCGCTCGCGTAACCGACGTTCTGCGACGCTCTCCCTGTTTTACAGAAGCAGGAAATTCGAGAGGACGAAGAGGCTGTAGGTCACCGCACGGGATGAGCCGTGCACGGAGAGGTGGAGAATGGTCTCCGCCCAGAGCACACAGGAGGGATGTTCATGCGAGAGAAACTGGTTGCCCTGATGCCCGAAATCGAGTGGATCCAGGACCCGAAGATCAAGGAAGGCGTCTTCGCCACCTATGAGGACGCGCTGAAGACCGGAGGCTGGCAGCCCGAGGACATGGAGTGGATCCCCTTTACGCTTCTCATCCCCGATTGCCCCGCGTCGCTCCTCGTGCACACCCGGGGCGTCACCCGCATGGCCAAGGTTATCTACGACGAGTTCAACGCTCTGTACAAGGACAACGGTGGTTTCCAGCTCGACCACGACACGCTCATCGCCGGCGCTCTTCTCCACGACGTGGGAAAGCTCGTCGAATACGAAAAGAACGCGGAAGGCAAGATGGTCAAATCCCGTCTCGGCAAAGACCTCCGACATCCCTTCTCCGGAACCGGTCTTGCCATGCGGAACGGCGTCAACTCTCGCATCGCCCACACCATCGCCGTTCACGCCCATGAAGGCGACGGCGGTTATCGGAGCCCCGAGGCAGTGGTCATCAACAAGTGTGACTTCATCAACTTCGAGAGCATCAAGTCCTTTCTCGGATTGCTGAAGTAAGTCACTTCCAATGGCCTCTTGAGGGCACCGCGTTGTTCTCGTCCAGAGGAGATGCGGCGCCCTCTTCGGAATGCTGTTACGGAAAGCACGAAATTCTAAGAGGAGGTGTGGTGCAACAATGGGCAAGACCATGATCGAAAAGATCATCGAGCGAGCCTCGGGCAAGAAAGTGAAGGTCGGTGACCGCGTCTGGTGCAACATCGACTGGTCCACCGCCCGCGACTTCGGCGGAGCGAATTGTGTTCTTCAGTTTGAAGAAGTGACGGAGAAAAAGGGAAAAGTCTGGGATCCGGAGAAGGTCGCCTTCACCTTCGATCTTCAGGCACCGGCCCATGCGGAAAAGGTCGCCCAGAACCAGAAGACTATCCGTGATTTCGCAAAGAAGCAGGGGATTTCCAAAGTCTTCGACGTGAACTGGGGAGTCGGGCAACACGTACTCCTTGAAAACGGTCTGGTTAAACCCGGCGACGTCATTCTCGGCACGGACAGCCACATGAACCTTCTCGGCGCCGTGGGATCCTTCGCCACCGGCGTGGGCAACACGGACATCGTGGCGTCCTGGTTCAAGGGAACCAACTGGTTCCGCGTACCCGAGACGATGAAGATCTCCGCCACGGGCACCTTCAAGAAGGGTGTCTGCATGCGCGACTTCCTCACCCTGCTCGTGGGAACCCTCGGTGCGGACGGCATGTTCTTCCGGTCCGTGGAGTTCTACGGCGAGACCATTGAAAACTCCACCCTCGCGGATCGCATCACTCTCTGCTCCATGGTCACCGAGATGAGCGGCAAGGTGGGACTCATCCTTCCCAACGGGGACGTACTCGACTGGCTCCGGGCGCGAGCCGGGAACGAAGTGGACGAACGCGTGAAGGCCATCGCCGCCGATCCCGACGCAGTCTACTGCCAGGAGCTCTCCTTCGATGTCAACGACCTGGAACCCCTCGCCTCCTGCCCGGATGCGCCGGACAACGTGAAGAAAGTCCGCGAGGTCGCGGGGAACAACATCGATCAGGTGCACATCGGCTCCTGCTCCAACGGCCGTTTCGAGGACATCGCCGCCGCCTTCGACGTGCTCAAGGCCGCGAATTTCCAGGTCAGCCCCACGGTGCGCACCATCATCACCCCCGCGACGCGGGAGACCATGAAGCGCTGCGCCGAAGCGGGCATGATCCAGAAGTTCCTGGAGGCCGGGGTCATCTTCACCAACCCCACCTGCAGCCTGTGCACCGCAGAGCACTACGGCGTGCTTCCCAGCGGCGACGTGGGCGTCTCCACCACGAACCGGAACTTCATCGGCAAGGTGGGCAAGGGAAGCCACACCTATCTCATGAGCCCCATGTCGGCAATGGCTTCCGCTGTCCGCGGCGTCATCACGGACCCGCGGGATATCCTCTGCTAGGGCGACCAAGGAGGACACGAAGATGGAACAGACAATTCTGCGCGGACGTGCCTGGGTTTTCGGCGACGACGTGGACACGGACCTCATCTACCACAACAAGTATCTCGCCGAGACGGATCCCAAGAAAATGCCTCAGTTCTCCTTCGAGTACTATCCCGGCAAGGAGAACTTCGCAAAGGAAGTAAAAGAGGGCGATTTCGTCGTGGCAGGCCGGAACTTCGGCTGCGGTTCCTCCCGGGAACATGCCGTGTACTGCCTCAAGTTCTCCGGCATACCCGTGGTGTTGGCCGAGTCCTTTTCCCGCATCTATTACCGGAACGCCATCAACAACGGCTATCCCGTGCTCTTCGTGAACGGTCTGAGTGAGGCCATCAAGGCAAAGGCCATCAACGACGGAGACGAGCTCGAAGTGAACCTCGCCGCCGGGGAGATCAAGAACGTCACCAACGGCAAGACCTTCCACGGCGACGCTGTGGCCGATCTCGAGAAGGACATCATGGCCGCGGGAGGACTCATCGAGTATCTCAAGGAACAGGCAGCGAAGAGCGCCTGAGCGAGAGACATCGCAAGGAGGGAGACGCACCATGGGCAAGACCTTCGCCGAAAAGGTTCTTGGCAAAGCCGCCGGATACGAGGTCAAGGCCAACGATGTGGTCACCGTGGAGCCCCATTTCTGCATGAGCCACGACAACGCCGCACCCATCGCCAAGACCTTCAAGAAGATCGGCGTGAAAAACGTCTGGAAACCCGGCGCACTCGTGTTCATTCTCGACCACGCCGTGCCGGCTCCCAGCGACGAACACGCGGTAAACCACAAGGAAATCCGGGAATTCGTCAAGGAGCAGGGCATTCCCAACTTCTACGACGTCATGTCCAATGGCGGCGTCTGCCACCAGGTCATGTGTGAAGAGGGCTTCGCCCTTCCGGGACTCATCATGGTGGGCAGCGACAGCCACACCTGCACCTACGGTGCTTACGGCGCCTTCTCCACCGGCATCGGACGGAGCGAAATGGCCGCAGCCTGGGCGACGGGCAAGATCTGGTTCAAGGTCCCCGAGAGCCTGAAGATCACCGTCACGGGAAAATTCAAGAAAGGCGTCACCGCCAAGGATCTCATCCTCAAGATCATCGGTGACATCAAGGCGGATGGTGCGGACTACATGTCCGTGGAGTTCCACGGGCAGGGCATCACCGACATGACCGTGGCGGAGCGGATGACCCTGTGCAACATGGGCATCGAGATGGGCGCGAAGAACGCCGTCTGCCCCCCTGACAAGAAGGTTCTCGACGCCATCAAGGGCAAGGCGAAAAGCGACAAGTGGGAGGCGATCTGGGCGGACGACGACGCGGTCTACGTGAAAGAGCTCTCCTACGATCTGGGCGATCTCGTTCCCTGCGTGGCAAAACCCCATACGGTGGACAACTACGCCGCCATTGACGCAGTGAAGGGAACGGAGATCCACCAGGCCTTCCTCGGAAGCTGCACCAACGCCCGCATTGAAGATCTCCGCGCCGCGGCGGATCTTCTCAAGGGGCACAAGGTGGCCGTGCGGACCATCGTCATCCCCGCTTCCTGGACGGTCTACCGCCAGGCCATGAAAGAGGGGCTCCTCGACACCTTCCTCGACGCGGGCTGCGTCATCGCCAATCCCGGCTGCGGCCCCTGCATGGGCAACCACGAGGGGATCCTCGCCCCCGGTGAAGCCTGCATCAGCACGGCAAACCGGAACTTCAAGGGACGCATGGGCAACAAGGAGAGCTTCATCTATCTGGCGAGCCCCCTCACTGTGGCCGCTTCGGCTCTCACCGGCAAGATCTCCGATCCGAGGGAGGTGCTGTAGTCGTGAAGACCACCGGAAAAGTTTGGAAGTACGGCGACGATGTGAACACCGACGTCATCTTTCCCGGGAAATACACCTACACCATCAAGGATCGTGCCGAGATGGCCAAGGTGGCTCTGGAAGACCTCGACCCGGAATTCACCAAATCCGCCAAGGCGGGAGACATCATCGTGGGCGGCAAGAACTGGGGATGCGGTTCTTCCCGTGAACAGGCCGTCTCCTGTCTCAAGGAACGCGGCATCGGCGCCATCATCGCCAAGGGATTCGCCCGGATCTACTACCGGAACTGCCTGAACGAGGGCCTTCCCATCATCGTCTCTTCCGAGGCCGTCGATGCCATCGAGGCAGGCGAGGAAGTCACCGTCGATTTCGATGCGGGGCAGATCGTCACGAAGAAGGGAACCTTCCCCTTCCCGCCCTATCCGGAATTCGTCCGGGGGCTCATCGAGGACGGAGGGCTCATTCCCCACGTGAAGAAGTCCCTGGGGCTGAGCTGATCCATTCGAACCGGCGCGAGCCCGCCGCTTCCAGGAGTGGCGGG
>DIMS01000062.1:33577-40512 GCA_002425685.1 Synergistaceae bacterium UBA5560
GGCACTCCACGATCCGCGGCGTCATGCCGAAGGCGGATCGCGGGCGAAGGGGAAAAATCGAGTTTCACCACACATTTTAAGGAGGGAATCCGCCCATGACCCGCAACGTCCTGCAGGTGAAGGAGAAGAAAGACCGCTACACCGTGTGCTATATGCCCGGAGATGATTCCGGTTTCGACATGATGGAAGCGGCAATGCTCGTCCTGAACACCATGGATCTCCCCATCGACTTCGTCCGGGCCGACCTGGGATGGTGCATGTGGGAGAAGTCCATCGCGAAGTTCGGCGAGGGTGACCCCCGGTGCAACACCGTTCCCCCCGAGACAATCAAGAAGATCGAGAACGCCGACGCCACCCTCATGGCGGCCATCACCTCCAAGGCAGGCGTGAAGGGCTTCAAATCCGCCATCCTTCAGATGCGGCAGCTCTTCGATCTCTACATCAACCTGCGCCCCGCCAAGGTCCTCCCCGGCGTCGGCACCCCGCTGAAGGGCGACCCCAAGATCGACATCGTCCTCTTCCGTGAGAACACGGAAGATCTCTACGCCGCCGTGGAATTCAATCCCCTTCCCAAGGAACTCTATGACGTTCACAAGGGCATGGAGCGTTTCAAGAAGTGCTCCGAAGTGGCCGTGTCCTGGCGCGTCTTCTCCAAGGAAGGATGCGAGCGCATCATCCGGGCCGCCTTCGAGTACGCCAAGGCAACGGGGCGCAAGACCGTCCACAACTGCAACAAGGCAAACGTCATCCGGGAGACCGACGGCATGATGAAGAAGATCTTCCTCCAGGTCGCCAAGGAATACGAGCAGTTCGGCATCAAGGGGATCGAAGAGAACGCCGACGCCACCGCCATGTGGCTCATCAAGAACCCCCAGGATTACGACGTCATCGTGGCGAGCAACGTCTTCGGCGACATCCTCTCCGATGAGGCGTCCCAACTCGTGGGCGGACTCGGCTTCGCCCCCAGCGGCAACATCGGCGAGAAGGCCGCCATCTTCGAACCCTGCAGTGGTTCCGTGCCCAAATACGCCCATCAGTACCGGATCAACCCCAGCGCCATCCTGCTCACCGCGAAGATGATGCTCGAATATCTCGGTCTCGATGAAGCGGGTGCGAAGATCGAAAAGGCCATCGGCGAAGTGCTGGTGGAAGGCAAGGTGCTCACCTACGACGTGCTCCGGGACTTCCGGGGCGACCCGAACTGGGAGAAGGACGCCGCCTCCACGCTGGAAATGGCCGCCGAAATCGCCCGGAAGGTCACTCCCGGCATCTCCGAGGCGCACATCGAAAGCGCCAAAGCAAAGGCGAAGGAAATGTGCGACTGGACGAAGACCGTCGGCTTCGACGCATAACGCGACGGCCCTTGTGACGCACTATCGGGGCTCGCCGCGGCGAGCCCCTTTGTTCGTCCGGGACGAGTCCCACTCGCACAATCGAGAATCCAAAGCAAGGAGGAATGCGTCATGAAAACGGCATCGGCCGGAACGGTGGAGTCCATGGACTGCCTCGTGACGGTCAGCGAAGGCGCCCCGGGAAGCGGGCTTTCCATTCAGCTCTCCGGCGCCGCCACGGCCCGTTTTGCGCCCACCATGCGCAAGGCCGTACAGGAAGTCGCCACCGCCATGGGCGCCTCGGATCTTTCCATCTCCATTCAGGACAACGGCGCTCTGGACCTGATCCTCAAGGCCAGAACCGAAGCCGCACTGGCTCGCTATCGGGGAGGTGACACCGCATGAGACTCCGAAGAACCATGCTCTACCTTCCCGGCAACAATCCCAACATGCTTCTTCGAGGACACCTCTTCAACCCCGACGGTCTCGTCCTCGACCTTGAGGACGCCGTGGCGATGCGCGAAAAGGACGCGGCCCGCATTCTCGTGCGGGACGTGCTTCGGCAGGGGAACTTCGGCACCTGCGAGGTGACGGTGCGCATCAACGGGATGGACACTTCCTACTGGAAAGAGGATCTTGAGGCCGTCGTTCCCGCAGGCATTCACGGCATTCGTGTTCCCAAAGTGGAAGATCCCAAGGATATGGTCCTGCTCGACGAAACACTTTCGGAAATCGAAACCCGGGCAGGTATTCCGCTCGGAAAAACCCTGGTCTTCTGTCTTCTGGAGACGGCCAAGGGCATCTGGCGCGCCTACGAGATCGCCACGGCATCGAAACGCGTGACCGCCATCATTCCCGGCGGCGAAGACCTCACGGCAGACCTTCGGACCAATCGTTCCGCCGAGGGAACCGAACTGGAGGGAGTTCGAAAGATGCTCGTTCTCGCCGCCCGGGCGGCGGGAGTGGACGCCCTGGATACGGTGTTCCCCCGCATCACCGACGACGAAGGACTCCGGAAGGAAGTCGGCTTCATCAAACAACTCGGCTTCGACGGCAAAAGCGTCATCCACCCGAACCAGATCCCCATCATCCACGACGTGTTCACTCCCACGGAGAAGGAAATCGAAAAGGCGAAACGCATCGTCGCCGCCGCCAAAGAGGCCGCCGAGCGGGGCCTTGGCGCCGTCTCCGTTGACGGGCGCATGGTGGACCGCCCCGTGGTGAAACGGGCGGAATTCACTCTGATCCGGGCCGGACTGTCCGAGGAGGTGCTCTCATGATCCGCAACGCGCTCGGGCGGGAGCTGCCCGAATCCATTCCCGGCTACGGGGTGGTGAAGCCCTTCCTCGGCCACGACAAACGCGTTCCCGAGGGAAACCGAGACGGAGGCCGCATCAAGGCCACTTTCGGCAACCAGACGGACAAGGTACTTCCCGACATCAAAGCCGCCATCGCCGCATCGGGACTGAAGAGCGGAATGACCGTCTCCTTCCATCACCATCTCCGCAACGGCGACTACGTGGTGAACATGGTCATCGACGCCTGCGCGGAAATGGGCATCCGGGACCTCACCCTCTTCCCCACGGCCCTCTTCGGCGTGCACAAGAAACTCATCCCCCACATCAAGAGCGGCGTCATCCGCAGGATCATGGGCTCCGTGAACGGCCCCATCGGACAGCTCGTCTCCGAAGGAGGCATGGAGGAGCCGGTGGTACTCCGCAGTCACGGAGGGCGCCCTCGGGCCGTCACCTGCGGTGACGTGCACATCGACGTGGCCTTTCTCGCCGCGCCTCGGGCGGACAGATACGGCAATCTCTCCGGCGTCGGCTCCAAATCGGCCTGCGGTTCCCTTGGGTATGCCTTCACGGACGCCATGTACGCGGACTGTGTCGTGGCGGTGACGGATTGTCTCCAGCCCTATCCCATCGGCAACGTGTCCATCTCTCAGCTCTACGTGGATTTCGTGGTGGCCGTGGAGAGCATCGGCGATCCCGCGGGAATCGTCTCCGGAACGACCCAGATCACCCGCGATCCCCTGCGTCTCCTCATCTCCAGATATGCGGCGCAGCTCATCGAGGCCAGCCCCTACTTCAAGAACGGCATCTCCTTCCAGACCGGCGCGGGAGGTATTCCGCTGGCGGTGACGGCCTTCATGAAGGAAGCCATGAAACGCAGAGAGGTGAAGGGGAGTTTCGGTCTGGGAGGCATCACGGGATACTTCGTGGACCTGCTCAAGGAAGGATACGTGGAGCGTCTTCTGGACGTGCAGTCCTTCGACCTCGAAGCGGTGCGCTCCATCGCGTCGAACCCGGACCACGTGGAGATCTCCGCCGACTGGTACGCAAATCCCTGGAACAAGGGATGCGCCGTGAACATGCTCGACGTGGTCATCCTCGGCGCCACGGAGCTGGACAAGGATTTCAACGCAAACGTGAACACCGAGGCTGATGGCGCGCTGCTTCACGGCATCGGCGGCCATCAGGATACCGCCGCCGGGGCCAAACTGACCATCATCAGCCAGCCCCTCCTCCGGGGACGCATTCCCTGCGTGGTGGATTCGGTCTATTCCGTCACGACCCCCGGCGAGGTTGTGGACGCGGTGGTCACCGAGTACGGCGTCACCATCAACCCCCGCCGCCAGGACCTGATCGACGCCGCCAAAGAGGCGGGGAATTTCCCCCTCCTCTCCATGGAGGAACTCCTCGCCAAGGCAAAGGACCTCGTCGGTCCCATGGAGCCCGTGCAGACCGAGGAGCGCATCGTGGGCGTCATCGAATGGCGCGACGGCACCGTCATCGACGTGGTGCGCCAGTTGAAGGCCAAGGCATAGCCTTATCGCAAAAAGAGAAAGGCGCTTCCCTTCCGCAAACGGACATCGCAGCATCCGTGCACACGCTGTGCCATCTCTTCTTCCCCCCGAGCCGCCTTCGACCGCATGTCGAAGGCGGCCTCTTTTTTCAGGGTTTCCTCTCGGAGCGTCTTTCTGTCCTCAGAGAGAAATGAGCAGGATTCCCACGAGAATCGCCGCGGCGCCGACGGCCCGGCGTCGGTTGAGTCGTTCCCGGAAAAGGAGCACCGATGCGGCGAGGACGAGCAGAAAGGCCGTGCTGGTGCAGAGGGGAAACGCGAGGGAAAGATCCATCTTCGACAGAAGTGCCGCGTAGAACACGAAGGAGCAGACATAGGCGGCCATGCCGCCTAGGACGAAGGGATTGAGGAGAATCCTTCGTACGGTACCGAAGAGTCCTCCGGAAGAGACGGGACCTTTCGAGGACATGCCCATTTTCAGTGAGACGTGGGCACCGGCGTTGAGCAGGATGTCTCCCACAACCAGAAACAGCACGAGAGGTTCCATATGAGACCACTCCCTTTTCTTTTCACCTCCGCGACTCTAGCGGAAGAACCGAGGGATGGCAACCCTGGATCGGCACAAAAAAGGCCGGTCGCACGGCGAAAGCACCGTCGTGCGACCGGCCTTTTCCCCTCTCAGGGATTGTTCCCGATCCGGAACCTGTTGCACCCCCGTTCTTTCCGGGGGAGAAACCGGCGGCTCACGCCGAAAGAAGTTGCTCCCGCACGAGATGGCGAACCTGAACGAGCATCGCCTCCCGCTCTTCCTGGGAAACCGCGGGAACGGCGTGCATGAAATGGTGCAGGATCACCTCCATGCCGCAGAAACCGAAAATGCCGTTGTCCACGGCTGTACGGATCGCACCCTTGAAGCCGTAGGTGTCGTAGTCCTTCTCACTTCCACCGGTAGTGCTGAAGAGAGCCACTTTTTTCCCTTTGAGAAGCCCTTCGGGGCCGTTTTTCCCGTAGGCGTAGGCGAAGCCCGCGGAGAACACGCGATCGATCCATCCCTTGAGGATGGCGGGCAAGGAGAACCACCACACGGGGTGGATCACCACAAGCAGATCCGCCTCTTTGACGAAACGCTGCTCCTTCGCGACATCCGCGAGGGGCTTCCCCTCCCGGATGGCCAGGAAATCCTCGGCCTTCAGCACGGGATCCATGGAAAGAGCGTAGAGATCGCGCACGTCAAAGGCAACACCGGCAGCCGCAAATTCCTCCTTCACCGCTTCGAGAACGGCGTGATTGAAGCTTTTCGGGTTAGGATGGGCATAGACGAGAAGCGCCTTCATGAAAATAACCCCCTTTGTCATGGTTTGAAACATCACATCTGAAGTTGACGTACTTTTTATAAGCATAGCTTTTCTGGCGGAATTGTCAACTTTGAGAGAGCGCACACATATGCTCGCCCCTTTTCTTCTTCAAATCACGAAAAGGATTTCCTCACGAGGACACCGGCGTTTGGTCTTTCCGGGCTCTGCCGCCCCGGGTGCGGCCGCTCCTCCCCAGCCGCATCGAGTTCCGATCATTCCGGCGCCGAAACAGGCACCTCGCTCGCCGGAAGCGCTCATAACCAGTGCGCTAACCGATACCGAGGATGCGAACCCAGAGGGGCAGGGTCAGCACTGAAAGAATCGTTCCTGCGGCGATCACGTCCGCGGCATATTCGGCATCCAGCCCCATGCCGTCGGCGATGATGAAGTTGTTTACCGCGGGAGGCATGGCGGAGACGAGTACCACGGCTTGGGTGAGAATCTGCTCCGTGGGCCAGAGACAGAACATTCCCCAGGCGATGACGGGGTGGAGAAAGAGCTTGAAAACGACGTCTCTCCCGGTTCGACGAAGCCCCCGGACAAACCGCCCCGGATCGAGGGAAGCGCCGAGCGTGAGCAGGGCAATACCGCTTCCCGTGTCCCCCAGGGTCTTGAGTACCGTGTCGATCCATTCGGGAAGGTGCTGCAGGGAGGTCCGGCTCAGAAGAAGTCCTCCCGCAGTAGCCACAATCAGGGGATTGGCGAGCACACGCAGAAGGGTGGCCCCGACGCCGCGCAGCGTAAGGCGTCTGTTCGCCGAGGCCAATTGCGCGCCGAGGATGGAGATGGCATTGTAGCCCACGAGCCCCATGGCGAGGTAGTGTGAAAGGGCATCCAGGCCGGCCTGTCCCATGGCAATGGTGATGGCGGGAACGCCCATGAAGACGTTGTTCGAGCGGACTGCCATGAGGACGGACACTGCCGCCCGCCGCGGTTCGTTCCGGCAGATGCGGGCGAGAATCCATGCCGTCAGGGGAGCGAGAAGAAATCCCGCGTGAATGGCCCAGAAGAGGTTCATCTGGGCGACACCCTCCCCGCCGATGCGAAGGGTCGTCCGGAAAAGCAGCGCCGGGATGGCGATCCAGTAGAGAATGCCGTTAATGGATGGGAGCACCGCGTCCGGAAGAAGCCCCTTTTTCTTCGCCAGGTATCCGATGAGCATGATGCAGGTCAGCGGGAGAACCATTCGAAATCCGTGCACGGAGGCACCCCTTTCCGTTTTTCGCCGCTTGCGTGTATAGTTGAGTGTACGGGAAGCGCCGTTTGGAATCCAGAACCACAGGAGGACGACGCGAGGAGTCCTTCGGAAAAGCTGCACAGAGGGGGCAACGCACTTGGCACACATTCCGTCTCACATTTTTCGCGAATACGACATCCGCGGCCTCGCGGAGGAGGAACTCACTTCTCCGGTTATGATCGCGGTCGGCAAGGCCTACGGAAC
>DIMS01000089.1 GCA_002425685.1 Synergistaceae bacterium UBA5560
CACCTACGAAGGGCGTAATAGGCATTGAGCATGGCCTCCAGGTCCTCCCGAGTAAGCCGTACGGAGCGCCGCTCCAGCCCGGGGGGAAGTTCGAGCGCCTCTTCGAGGATTCGGGGCGGCAGCGTGTCGTCCCGCCTCGAGATTCCTCCCTCCCGGTGGTTGAAGCGACGGATGCAGTTCCAAATGCGCTCCCCCGCCCGGAGATACTCCTCGTAGGAAAAGGGCTCTCCGAGGGCGGCGGCGAGCCCCTCCTCCAGATCCTCCGTCGTCATGGGGAGAAAATCGCACACCACCAGGGAATAGGCAGCGGCGCGCTCGTCCTGGACATCCTTCACGAACCGGGGAAAGGCGTCCCGTGAGAACCGGGGAAGCTCGCCGTCGATCTCGGCCCGGCTGGTCCAGGCCCGCTGATGGCACGCTCCGCGGTCGGACGTGGCATAAGCGAGAGCCATGCCCCAGGCACCGCGGGGTTCGTATCCGGGAATCTCCATGCCCTTCACGTGCATGGCCCAGGACTCGCTCCCTCCGCCGATCTTCTCCGAGGCAAGGCGCACGCCGTCCGCGAGGAGTTCTCCCGCGCCGCGCCGATAGGCCAGATCCTCCAGGAGGCGAAGCTGTCCCACCCCGTCTCCGAAGGCAGGAACGCCCGAGAGGAGCCCCTTCTCGCCGCACTCCATGGCGAAGCTCACCACCACCCCGGCGGAGATGGTGTCCAGGCCAAGTTCGTTGCAGCAGTGCACCGCCCGTCCGACCTCCGCCACGTCCTTCATGCCGTCGTTGCTGCCGAGAAGCGCGATGGACTCGAACTCCACCTTCGCTTCCACGTCACCAAAACGGGCCACCTTGCCGCAGGCGATGGTGCAGTTGAAACAGGCCACGTCCCGTTTCGTGTAGTAGCGCAGATTCGGTGCGGTGAGCCCGTAGTGAAAGGGAAGGGACGCCTTCTGGAAATTGCGGGTGGGGAGCATCCCCGCCCGATTCATGGAATCCACCCAGAAGGAGGTCCCCACGGTGCGGCGGATGTGGATCATGGAACTCTCCCGCATGGCGGCGTTCATCCGCACCGCCAGCGCACGCATTTTTTCCGCATCCGCGAGGGGTGCGTTTCCCGTGCCCCGCACCGCCACGGCGAGCAGCCCCTTGCTGCCCATGACAGCTCCGGGACCACCCCGGGCGGCGATGCCGGACCGCCAGGGATCGCCGTCACGATCCACGGTGATGGTGGCGATGCGCACGCGCTGTTCCCCGGCGGGACCGATGGAGGCCACGTGGGCCTTTTCGGACGTGGCGCCCCGGACCGCCTCCACCTTGGCGCTCACGGGAAGATCCTTCAGGAACGCCCCGTCCCGGATTTCGACCCTGTCATCGTCGATCCAGAGATAACACGGCTCCGCAGAGGCACCGCGGATCACAATGCCGTCCCATCCCGCCTTGGCGAGCTCGGGACCGAAGAACCCTCCGGCGTGGCTGTCCGTGAAAAGCCCCGTCAAGGGAGACTTGGTGATCACCGCAAAGCGCCCCGAGGTTGGAAAAGGCGTCCCCGTGAAAGGGCCGTTCAGAAAAAGCAGCAGGTTCTCCGGGGCCAGCGGATCGGTTCCCGGCGGCAGGAACTCCTCCAGAAGCCGGATTCCGAGCCCTTTGCCGCCGAGAAAGCGGCGCACCTCCTCCGGGGCTACCGAGAACTCCTCCACGCTCCGAGAGGTGAGATCCACCTGTAGGAGCCTTCCGAATCTTCGGGAAAACGTCATCCCTCGAAAACCTCCTTCTTCGCGTCCACACCTCGGACATTGTGTCCGCAACCGATCCGTTCCGTCATGGCCCGAAGATCCCCCTTACAAAAGCCCCAGATTTTCCAGAGCGACGCGAAGCGTCTCCACCACCTCCGGAGTCGCTCCGGTGAGCGGCAGACGATACCCTCCCACGGGGACACCCAAAAGTGCGAGGGCGGCCTTCACGGGAATCGGATTGGTGGTCACGAAGAGGGCTTTGATGAGTTCCGCGAGTTCCTGGTGGATCTTCGCGGCCTCCGCGACGTTTCCGGCACAAAAGGCATCGATCATGCGCTTCATCCGGGGACCCGCGATCATGGCCGCCACGCTCACCACGCCGTAGCCGCCCACGGCCAAGGTGGGAATCGTCAGCGGATCATCGCCGGTGTAGACGGAAAATCCCTTTCGGGCATCCCGAAGAACTCTCGTGGTCTGTTCCAGATCGCCGCTCGCCTCCTTGAGGGCCACGATGCCCGGAACCCGGGAGAGGGCCGCCGCCGTGTCCGACGTGAGATTGCACGAGGTCCGGCCTGGCACGTTGTAGAGCATGACCGGCAACTTCACCTCTTCGGCCACGACCTTGAAATGCTCGTACAGAGACTGCTGGGGCGGCTTGTTGTAGTAGGGAACCACCACGAGCACGCCGTCCACGCCACACTCCGCCGCCTTTTTCCCCATCGCGACGGTGCTCCTCGTGCAGTTCGTTCCGATGCCGGCGATGACGGGCACGGAGACGGCCTCCTTCACGGCCCGGAAGAGACGGCACTTCTCCTCTTCCGACAGCGTGGGGGCCTCCCCCGTGGTCCCTCCGATGACGAGGGCACTGGTCCCCTCGGCGACAAGTTTTTTCGCGAAAGCCGCCGCCTCGGCGTAGTTCACGTCGAGCGCGGCGTCGAAGGGCGTCGCCATCGCGGTGATCAATCGTCCCCATTCCTGCATGTCCATCAGACTCCTTTCTTCACTCCCCTCCGGGGGAAGCGCCGGTGCGACGAAGAGCTTCGTCGCGTCACGTTTTTCTTTCACCCGTTTCCGGCGGGAATGTCCTTTCTCGGCGCGACCGATTCTCCGGCAACACTCCATGGGCACGCCCCCTCCGAAGAAAGCGGACGGCTCGGTTTTCGGGAGATCCGGACGAAACGGCGGGCAGGAGCGCTCTGAACGTACACACCTCGTCGACTGCGGGGAAACTCTCGTTTTTCGCCCGCGCGGGGCGACGTGCTTTTTCGAAAAAACCCGTTCCGGACCGATCATCCTCGCCCGGAACGGGGCACGTTTCTCTTTGTGCGGGGGCCTCGCCTCAAGCCCGCAGGGAACTCTCCTCCATGCTTTCCTTCGTCAACAGGGAAACCACCACGATGAGCAGAGCGGACACCCCGAGGGCGATGAGATTCCGGTGTGCACCGAGGGCTTCCATCTGGGTGAGCACACCTCCCACGACGATGCCGGTTCGAGCCCCCCAGGGAGTGATGTTGCTGTTCCTGGTTCCCATACGGAATTCCTCACCGGCGCGCTTTTTCCAGATAAGTCCCACGAGAAGCAGCGGTACCAGGGCTCCTCCCGCGATGGAATAGGCCTTGGAGAAAAGGCCGATGATGGTGGTGGCGTAAAGGGCGGCCAGAGCCGCGAAAATGCCCACCACGACGGTGGCGATGGTGACGTAGCGCACCAGTTCCTGGTCCGTGGCGTCCTTCTTGAGGGGCAGAATCAGATCGTTCACGATGAGCGTGGCCGCGGAGTTGAGATTCGAGTCCGCGGAGGACATGCCCGCGGCGAGAATGAGCGCAAAGATCATGGCCGCCACAAAGGTGGGAATGTGCGCGCTCTGGAGGAACCAGGACATGGGATCCGCGGCAAGCTTGCCGTCCGCGCCCAGGATCTCCGGGTTCACCGCCACGATGACCATTCCCACGAGAGCCGTGAGCATCACCATAAGAATCGCGATGATGCCGCTGTAGAGCAGGCCGTTCCGGGCTGTACGCCCGTCCTTCGCGGCGAAACAGCGCTGCCAGTAGATCTGGGCGGCCAGGATGCCGATGCACCCCGTGACGAACATGGTGACGAGAGACATGGTGTTCACGTGCTCCACCGCCCAGAGGTTGCCGTGCCCTCCCTCGGCGAGTTTCGTCGCCAGCTGGGTGAGGCTGAAATCCACGGGGGCGAAAGCGTAGTAGTAGAACACCGCTCCGAAGATGAACATGAGAATGCCCTGGAGGAAGTCGGTCCACACCACGGAATAGATGCCGCCAAGGGTGGTGTAGAGAATGAACACCGCAGAGAAGAAGAGAATGATCCAGGTGGGGTTCGCGCCGGTGATGACGCTGAAGATATGGCCGAAGGCCTTGCCCTGTCCGCCCACCCAGGCGATCATGATGAGCGAGGCGACGAGTCCCACCAGCATGCGGGTCACCCGGTCCCGGACGAAGAGATCGTCCATCATTTCCGACACGGTCTTGTAGGTGAAGCGTCCCGC
>DIMS01000104.1 GCA_002425685.1 Synergistaceae bacterium UBA5560
GAAACGGCGTCTTCGGCGGCGCGCTTCCCATGCTGCTCCTTCTGGCCGTCCCGACGGCCCTGCTGTTGAGGCGCTCCGGCTCTAGGCGGTGACGCGGTTGCGACCTCCCGCCTTGGAGAGGTACATTCTGCCGTCCACCTCGCGGACCATCTCGCCGGGGGACTGGTATTCCGGGCTGAAGGCGCCCACACCGGCGCTCACGGTCACGATGCCGTGGGGACTGGCGGCATGCGGAATACCCAGGGCGCGCACCTCCGCAAGGAGGCGCTCCGCGGCGTGCCGGGCGTCGTCGCCGTCGGCGCCGCGGAGGATGACCAGCAGTTCCTCTCCGCCGTAGCGGTAGACATCGCCACAGGCCCCCACGTTCTCGGTCATCACCCGGGCGATTTCCCGGAGCACCCTGTCGCCTTCGTCGTGACCGTAGGTGTCGTTGTACGGCTTGAACCAGTCCACGTCGCAGAGCACGAGCGCGAATCCTCCCTGCCCCAGCAGCGCCCGACGGAACGCCTCGTCGAGGTCCCGGTCGAACGCCCGGCGGTTGTAGATGCCCGTCAGCCCGTCCCGGAAACTGAGTTCCTCCAGCTTGAGGTTCGCCGCGGCAAGCTCGCCCGTGCGGGCGGCGATCTTTTCCTCCAGAAGGCGACTCGCGTCCCGGACGGCAAAGCCCATGTCGCGGAAGGCTCTCCCCAGGAGCCCCACTTCGTTCCGGGCCGACGCCACCGCCTGGAAGGCTCCGCATGAAAGGGCGGCGTACTCGCCCCGGGACAGCGCCCCGGAGACGTTGCGGAGCACGCCCAGCGGCTCGGCGACGCTTCGCCTGAGTACCAGGGTCACCACGACCATGAAGGCGAGAAAGAGCAGCACGCCGAACACGAGGACGAGCCGGGCCGACTCGTGGGCCCGGGCGAGCAGCTCCGCCCGGGGATAGGCGGCGACGAAGAACCATTCCGGCCCGGGCATGCGCGCCACGGCGAGATAGAGATCGTGGCGCTCGTCCCGGACGATGCGAGGCGCCTCGCCCTCTCCGGGCGCGTTCGCGGAGACGAGGGCGTACTGGGCGGCGAGGTCCGGGTCATCGAGCTTGTCGATGCTCAGGATTCCCCGCTCTTCCTTTGCCTTGTGCAGCCGGTCGGGATGGGCCACCAGCTTGCCGTCCGACGTGACCACGAAATTGTAGGCACCCTCGGTGTCGTCCATCTTCCGCGCCACCAGGCGCTCCATGAGATCGTCCAGGGTGACGTCCACGCCGGGCGTGACCAGATGCCGCCCCTCGTAATCCACGGGGAGCTGGTAGGTGATCATCCAGTGTTCCGCGGTGAGATCGTAGTAGAGCCCGGTCCAGCCGGGCTTCCGCTCGGGGTTGAACTCCTGGAGCGTGGATTTGATCACCGAGCCGTCGGTCATGACCAGATCGGCCCGGGCGGTGAGCCCCCAGGGCTCCTCGGGCCAGTAGATGACCATGCCGTTTTCGGGCATGGAGACGTAGACGTTGGCGAAACGGTCGATCCAGGCGGGGCCGAGGCGGGTGACGAGAAAGTACGACAGGAGCAGGCGGCGGCGGAAATCCTCGTCGAGCGTCTTCTGATTGTTTCCCACGAAGGCGGAAATATCCCGGAAGAGCAGTCCCTTCGCCGGGGCCGTGCCGTCGAAGTACTTCCGGCGGAGCCGGACGGCCCCTTCGTCGTCCCGGAAGAAGTAGGTCCAGAACTCCTCCTCGGAAAAGGAAACGTCCGAACGGTAGAGGTCGAGGAACTCCTCCGCGAGGATGCGCAGGTCGTCCCGGGCGAGATCGAAGAGAAAGCGCTCGCTCTCCACGCGCCCCGCGGCGAAGTCCGCCAGGTTCTCCAGCGTCTGCTCCTCCCGGGCGACAAAAAGAGTCCAGTACCCCAGGCCGGTGATGACCACCATCAGCAGCACCGCCCACAGGGAGACCCGCAGCGCCACCTCCTTCGCCAGCGACCCGGCGAAACCGCCGAAGCCCTCTTCCCGCACGGGCGGGCTCGGCGCGTCTTTTTTTTCTCCGGCCAGGCCCGCCTCCGGGAGCGTTTCCTCCACGCCTTGCCCGTCTCCGGGATTTTCAAACGCCGGAGCGCCGCGGATCGTTCCGGCGTTTTCCGTCATTCCTTCTCCCTTTGTCATTGCATCACGCTTCGCCATTGCGTCTCTCTTCTCCATCCCGCGTCCTCTCTGTTTTTCTCGCTCCCTGTTCTTCCAGTGTCCCTCTCGCTCCATGTCTTCAGTCCTCATCTCTACGAACCTTCCGGTTTTCAGATCCTCAGACACCCTGCTCCTTCAGAGTCCCGGGCCTTCAGGCCCTCCGGTCTTCCGGCTCGGGTTCGCGGATTTTCAGGCTCCCGGATCTGCAGCCCCTCCGCTCTTCAGGTCCGCAGGTCCTCCGGTTCACGAGTCTCTCAGGCTCCGGGGCGTCAGGTTCCGAGGTCTTCGGACTCTCCAAGCCTCAGCCCCCTCAGACATTCCGCCCCTCACACCTTCAGGCTCTGAGGCCCTCCGGTTCTCCGATTCTTCGGGTCGTCTAGCCTTCAGGTCTTTCCCATGCTACCCGGCTCTCCGGTTGCAAAATTCTACATTTTGAAGTACTAAAGCAATTTCCAGCAGGGGTTTCTCACAAGTTTACACCATGCAGCACGTCACAAGGACACCCGTCCGCCTCAAGCATTACCTTAAACGACACCGCGTCCGGTACCGCACATCTTGAGCGTCGCTCCGCAGAACCCGCGAAAACATGCGCAGGACAGTCATGAGAGTCTGCAGCCCACGCACAGGTCAGGCACGTCTCTTCGCCCGGCAGGGCAAAGACTTTCGGCTCACACGAAACACATCTCAGCACCCACCAGGAGCCTACTCCGGAACCATTTAAGTCTACCGGAAAGGACGAAAAAAAGAAAATTCTCTTCTTGAAACACCAACGAAGGAAGGGGTAGACTGGCTCCACACATGCCGGGAGGATTCGCCCCCCTGAGGCGCCACCGGTCATCCCCGGCACGCTTTTCCGGGGGAGGCACGTGGCGGAATTCAGCCTTGAGAAGCGTGTCCCTCCGGCCACCTGCGAACGAAGACGGCCGCGGAAACGAACCTCTTTCCGGGGGCGGGGGCGAGGGCGAGCGCAGGGCTGCAGGCGGCGAAACGACAGGCCTTCCGGTCAGGGAAGAGGCAAAAACATGCGGAAAGAACGACGAGGAGGGACATGACGGCGATGACGCACAACGGAACGACGACAGAGGCCGCGGCGGCGCGGAGCGGAGACCCTCGGAAACCGCTGCGGCTCCTTTTTCCCCAGTGGCAGGGGTCGGGCGACACCCTGGCGCTCCACCGGGGCGCACTACTGCTGCGGGAGCGATTCTTCGCGGATGGAGCGTGCCTGGAAGTTCCCGTGCCGACCGGAGGAGAACGGCGTCTGGAGGCGGGCATCCACGGACGCTCCGCCCTGCTGGAACAGTTGCGAACGGCACGGGAGCTGCTCGCGAAAGCGGCTCCGAAGCGGATCTTCACCATCGGAGGGGACTGCGCGGTGGAACTCGCTCCCCTGGCGTATCTGAACGCCCGCTGCGGCGGGGATCTGGCGGTGCTCTGGTTCGACGCCCACGGCGACCTGAACACCCCCGAGTCGTCTCCGAGCGCCGCCTTTCACGGCATGCCGCTCCGCTGTCTCCTCGGCGAGGGAGACCCGGCCTTTACGGCCCTCTGCACACCCTGGCTCGAACCGCACCAGGTGGCCCTTGTGGGCACCCGGGACCTCGACCCGCCGGAGGAAGCCTACGTACACGCCGCGGGAATCCGGGTCATTCCCCCCGCACCGTCCGGGGCGTGCCTGGAGTCCATCGGGCGTTTTCTCGAAGGCACGCAGGCCTCGTCGGTCTACATCCATCTGGACCTGGACGCCATGGACCCGGCGCGCTTTCCCCACTGCCTCTGCCCCACTCCGGGAGGATTCGCCCCGGAGGAGCTGCTGGCAATCCTCGGCGCGATTTTCCGGGAGAGACGCGTGGCGGGATTCAGCCTCGTGGAGTTTGCCCCCCAGGAACCCCGCGCGGCGGAGTGCCTGGCACCCTTCGTCGCCCTGGGCGACTCCCTCCGCTCCCTGTAACCCGCCGCCTCCCTCGGAAACGGAGGCGGCGGCAGTGTTTCGCCGTTCAGAAGCGCCAGAACAGGAACAGAAGCGGCGCCAGCAGCAGTGCCGCAGGAAGCGAGACCGAGGGAATGCCGCATCCCGACCCGCCTCCACCCTCGGGCGCGCCCGTGGTGGCGACGGGGGCACCGAGCAGCACCGACGCCCGGCGGAGTGAGACGAATCCATCCTGCACGCCATCGAGGTCGAAGGAACCGCCGTCCTCGAAGGTCCATTCGAGCTGTGTGTCCCGGGCGACGAACCCGCGGCTCTCCGGGCTCTCTTCCTCGTCGCCCACTCCCGCCTCCCACTGCCCCGTCTCGTTGTTCCAGAAGAAGAGCGACCAGCGGTAGGACACGCCTCCCTG
>DIMS01000082.1 GCA_002425685.1 Synergistaceae bacterium UBA5560
GCGTGACGTAGAGATGGGCGTCGTCCTGGGTGAAGCAGCGGACCCGCATGAGCCCGTGGAGCACGCCGGAGCGCTCGTGGCGGTGCACCGTTCCGAGCTCGGCCATGCGGAGGGGCAGATCCCGGTAGCTCCGGAGCTGGGACTTGTAGACCAGCATCCCCCCGGGACAGTTCATGGGCTTCACGGCAAAGTCTCGGTCGTCGATCTTGGTGAAGTACATGTTCTCCCGGTAGTGATCCCAGTGCCCGGAGCGGATCCACAGCTCCCGGTCGAGAATGAGGGGCGTGCGGATCTCGCAGTAGCCCCGGCGCACGTGTTCCTTTCTCCAGAAGTCCACGAGGTTGTTGATGATCACCATACCCTTGGGGTGGAAGAAAGGAAAGCCCGGCCCTTCGGGCTGGATGCTGAAGAGGTCGAGTTCCTTTCCGAGCTTCTGGTGGGCCCGCCGCTTCGCCTCCTCCATCCTCTTCAGATAGTCCTCCAGCGCCTGGGCGCTCGCAAAGGCCGTGCCGTACACCCGGGTCAGCATGGCGTTCTTCTCGTCACCCCGCCAGTACGCGCCCGCGACGGAGAGGAGCTTCACGTGTCGGAGCATTTTGGTGTTCGGTACGTGGGGTCCCCGGCACAGGTCGATGAACTCTCCCTGGCGGTAGCAGGAGATCTGCTCGTCCGGAAGGTCCCGGATCAGTTCCTCCTTGTAGCTCTCTCCCCGTTCCTTGAAAAGCGCGAGCGCCTCCTCCCGGGGAAGAAGGACACGTTCCACCGCGAGTCCCTCGTTCA
Organism: Synergistaceae bacterium UBA5560; assembly: GCA_002425685.1. Lineage (GTDB taxonomy): Bacteria > Synergistota > Synergistia > Synergistales > Aminiphilaceae > Aminiphilus. The sequence continues at coordinate 781 of DIMS01000082.1, forward strand.
CGATGCGGACCATTTCCTTTTCGATGCGGGGCAGGTCCTCTTCGGTGAACTGCCCGGCGATCTGCATGTCGTAGTAGAAACCGTCCTTGATGGACGGGCCAATTCCCAGCTTCGTGCCGGGAAACAGGCGGCACACCGCCTGAGCCATGAGATGCGAGGCGGAATGGCGCAGGACGTCAAGCCCTTCTTCGCTCTCACCCGGAACCGGCTCGATCGTCATTCCCTCGGCGATAGCGCTCGAGAGATCGACAAGCCGCTCCTCCACCTTTGCCGCCACGGCCCCCTTCAGCAGCCCTCGTTCCGACAGAAGCCGGCCGGCCGTTCTTTGGGGCAAATCCTCCGACGGATGCTGCATGGTGCATTCAGACATGAGTCTCTCCTCCTCCGGTGCGTTCCGCCCTACCCTGACGAAACCGCACCCTTCATCTCAGCGGCGGATCACTCTTCCGCCGCTCGAAGAATTGTAGCACAGAAAGGCGTCTCCCCTCGCGGAAAAAAGGCCCGCCCCGCCTCGAAAACGACGGATCTCTCGGAGTCGGAGCAGGGCATCCGAAAACGGAAGCCCTCTTCCCACGGAAGCTCTGATGGAAGGGAGTTCTCCCGCCCTTGAGCCTGATCGTCTCTCGTTGTTGCGAGCTTGGCTCAGCGCTCTTCAGAGGTTCCCTACGCAGAAAGGGATCTTCCCAACGCCTCCGCCTTTTCGAGCCACTCGCTCCCCTGAATCGCCCCCTTCGCGTTCACGCCGGAAGCACAGATCTCCCCCAGATGCGTCATGCCAAGGTATCTCGTGCCCCTGGCGAAGGCGAAACGGAGTCCCTCGAAGCAGCCGGAGTCCTCGTCTCCCGCGGTGGCCAGAAGGAGCGCACCCTTCCCCGAAAGATTCCGGGGAGCGCCGTCGGCCCCATAGGGGATCAGGCGGTCCCACACAGGCTTGATCTGCGCGGACCAACTCCACCAATAGAGAGGCGACACGAACACCACGATCTCGGCCTCGTCGAGGGCGAGATAGACGGACTGCATGTCGTCGTCGATCACGCAGGGGTGGCCGCTGCTCCAGCACCTGCGGCAATCCACGCATCCTCCGAGGCGCAGGTCCGCGAGACGGATGGTCAGCGCCTCCCCGCCGGTCCCGCCGAATCCCTGCACCAGGGAATCCGCCAGCATTTCACTGTTTCCTCCGCGTCTCGGACTTCCGAGAAGAACCGTCATCTTTTTCATTCGCACATTTTCCCCCCATCGGCAGACTGTCGTTTTCGTTGCTTCATCGCCTCGTCCAGCGCTTCCATCAGTGCCACGACGCAGGCGGTGTCGTGAGCCGCGACGCCCCGGGCGATGCCCCTGCGAAGAATCGCTCCGCTGATCGCCCCGTTCTCCGTCGGAGTTCCCCGCTCCACGTCCTGCAGCATGGACGTCCGGTTCGTGCCCGTACGCTCCAGCACCAGCAGCAGCGAGGACCACAGCTCCGCCTCGTCGAAAAGAATCCCCTCGGCCCGGGCCACCGCCACTCCCTCGGCGAGAAGACGGCGCATCAGGACGCGGGCGGAAGCGTTTCGAAACAGCTCTCCGTTGGAGCAGCGAAGCAGGGCGCTCACGGGGTTTCCCGCGGCGTTGAGGATCACCTTTTCCCAAACCGCTCGCCAGGGTTCGCGGAGGAGCTCCACCAGAAACCCCCCGGCGCGAAAAAGCGCGGCGATCCGGGAAAGATCCCTCGACGGCCTCAGGGGAGCCATGCGGGTCACTCCATCTCCGCCCCAGTGCACGACTCCCGGAGCGCTGCGCCGGGCCCCGCAGGTGGTGACGCCGAGGGCGACCCGCTCCTCACCGAGAACCTGCGCAAGGGCCTCTCCGTTGCCGAGGCCGTTCTGCAGCGAGAGGACGATGCCGTCCCGGGTAAGACACCGCGCCACGAGAGGGGCCACTTCCCCGGTCTGGCCGCTCTTCACGAAGACCACCGCAAGAGGACTCTCGGCAAGCTCTCCCGGGTCGTCGCTCAGGGGAAAGCGCACCCGGCACTCCTCCCCCCGGGCATCCACGTAGATGAGCCCCCGCCCCCGGCAGACATCGAAATGCTCTCCCCGCCGTTGGAGGGCCTGAACCCGCACCCCCGCAGCGGCCAGCGAGGCGGCGAAACGCCCGCCCAGGGCGCCGCAGCCGACGATGGTCACCGGTCCGAAGGCCTCGGCCTCCTCCCGGCGGAGCACACCTTCGGAAACGGACTCTCCCCGCCCATTACGATCCTGATCCGGGTCCATGGGCGAGCACCGCGTTATCGATGAGCCTGGTATTTCCAATCCGGGCGGCAAGGGCGAGCACCACCGGAGCGTCCGCCGCCTCCACGGGTTCCAGGGTCATCGCGTCCCGCAGCTCCGCGTACTCCACCGCCACGGCGGGATCCTCCAGCAGAAAGGCCCGCACGTCTCCGAGCAGTCTGTCCGCACGCCGTTCTCCCTGGTCGAAGCAAAGGCGCGCCCTTTCGAGTGCCCGGCTCAGACGAAGGGCGGAACCGCGCTGCGTTTCCGAAAGGTAGACATTGCGGCTGCTCATCGCGAGGCCGTCGGGCTCGCGCACGATGGGGCAGGAGACGATCTCCACGGGGACATCCAGGTCGCGCACCATGCGGCGAATTACCTGAACCTGCTGAAAATCCTTCTGACCGAAGTACGCCCGATCCGGCTGAACGAGGTTGAAAAGTTTGAGCACCACCGTGCAGACGCCCCGAAAATGCCCGGGGCGGGAAGCACCGCAGAGACCCCGACTCAAGGCCGTTTCCTCGACCCAGGTGGAGGAGGCCGGTGCGTACATCTCCTCCGGCTCCGGAGCAAAGACCAGGTCCACATCCTCCGCCTCCAGAAGACAAAGATCCCTCTCAAGGTCCCGGGGATACTTGGCGAGATCCTCCTGGGGACCGAACTGTGTGGGGTTCACGAAAATGGAGACGACCGTGGAGGTGTTTTCGGTCCTGCATCGTCGCACCAGGGAAAGATGCCCCTCGTGAAGATATCCCATGGTGGGAACAAGTCCCAGCGTTCCACCGCTCCGAAGGCGACGGAGTTCCTCCCACAAGNNGAAGATATCCCATGGTGGGAATAAGTCCCAGCGTTCCACCGCTCCGGAGGCGACGGAGTTCCTCCCGCAAGGCCGAACGTTCCGTTACATGTCGCATGCGCATCACCGTCCCTGCACGAACTCGGGAAACCGTGGAAAGGCTTCCGTTTCGCTACGGTATCACAAGGTGACCGCATTTTCCATAATGGCTTCCAAAACATACGGCATCAGCATCCGTGGAGATTTCGAGAGAACCCATTGCCTTCGATGAGGACAACACGTAAACTATTACTGCGCTTCTCAGGCATTTTGCAGCACCGATACGATGGAGAAGGTGAAACGACACCCGCCTTCGAAAGACCCCACGCGAAAGAGATTTCCCTGTCGTGCGGAGGCGTTTTTACCGATTTCCGGGAGAGGCTCTCCAAAGAAACGGGGGTATGGCCATGAAGGCTCTTCGCATCCCGAATGTCTTCTCTCGCCTCTCTTCGTCCCGGGCCTCCCGATACGGAGTTCTCCTCTGCGTCCTCCTGGGGCTCCTGTGCACCGGCTGGATCGCCGCCTCCCAGAGAGAACGCTCTCATGCGCTTTTCCTGGAACGTTTCGAACGAGACGCGGCACTCCGTGCCACCGCCGTCGCGGACCACCTCCGGGAACGGCTTCTCGAAATCAGCGCACTGCGNNTGCGGCGCTTCTTCGAAGGATCCGACGTCGTCACCCCCGAGGAATTCAGCACGTTCACCGCCCCGGTACTGCACGACCGCAACGGTCTCCGGGGATTCTTCTGGGCTCCCCTCGTGGTCTCTCCACTGCCAGATCGACAGGAACGACGCACCGTTCTTCCCGAACGGGACGTTCATCCCCTGAAAATCCGCGATTGGGGCGAGGATGCCGCGGACGATCAGAACTCCGCCTCTCCCCGTGCGCTCACCTGCCCCGTTTTGTACCTTGAGGCCGAGCCCGAGCTTGCCCGCCTGCAGGACACGGATCTTCTCACGATTCCCGCCGTGCAGGGCGCCCTGGAACGCGCCTGGGGAGGCGAACGCCTCGCCGTCTCGGGGCGTTTTTCCCCTGAGGGGGGCGCCTCGGAGCAGTTTCTGGTGTTCGGCCTGGAGCCTGTTTTTCGGGTCCGCCGTCATGGAATCGACGACGCGGAAACAAAAGAACTTCTCGGCTTCGTGGGAGGCATTCTCGCGCCCTACGACGTGCTCTCGGCGATCATCACCGCGACGCAACCCCTCGGCCTCCCCACCTGGGTCGTCGATCTCTCCGCACCCTCGGAGCAACAGACACTCGCCTTTTGGAAACCGCGTCTGGAGGACCCTGGAAACGCCGTCGCACCGCCGGACCACCTCCGGAAGCTCCGGGAGTTCCCCCTCGGCGACCGCCAATGGGCCGTGAAAATCCGCCCCGGGAGCATCTACATGACGGACAATCTTCCCCGCGGGCACCTCTGGATTCCGCCTTTCGGGGTGCTCCTCACCGCTCTCTTCGGCTCTGTTCTCTTCCTCTCACTCTCCCGGAAAGAACACGCCGAGTCCCTGGTGCTGCTCCGAACCACCGCCCTCCGCACGGCGGAAGAGCGCCTCCGCATGGCGCTCGAAGGCGCGGACGCGGGGGTATGGGACTGGGATACCGCCTCTGGAGAGATCGTCATGAGTTCCCGGGGATACACCATGTTGGACTATGCGCCGGGAGATCTGTCCTCGTCCTTTGCGGCGTGGCGCTCACTCCTCCACGACGAGGACGGAGCATGCTTCGACGACGCCCTGAATCGCTGCATGACCGGAGACACGGCATTCTTCGACATGGAATGCCGCATGCGTTCCCGGGGCGGTTCCTGGCAGTGGATTCTCTGGAAGGGAAAGGTGGTCGAGCGGAACAACCAGGGAAGAGCGTTGCGTTTCGCGGGCGTCCTTGTGGATGTCACGCCCCGCAAGCAGGCGGAGGTCGCCCTCCGGGAGGCGATGGAGCGCCTCGAACTCGTCCTCGAAGCAGCCCAGATAGGTGTCTGGGAATGGGAACCCGAAAAGGGAGCATTCCATCCGGACAGTCGATGGACATCCATGCTCGGCTACCCTTCCTCCGACGAAACGCCTTTCACCACGGAGGAGCTTCTCACGCTCATCCACGAGAAAGACCTCCCCGGCCTCCGCCACGCCCAGGAGATGCTCCTCGCGGCAGGAACGAATCGCATCGAGACGGAAGCGCGTCTCCGTGCGAAGGATGGTTCCTGGCGCTGGATGCTCAGCCGGGGACGGGCGATCGACGACGGAGGGACGAANNTCCACCACCGGGTGAAGAACAACCTCCAGATCATCTCCAGCCTCCTGTCGCTACAGCTCCAGGAGGTCCGCGATCCCTTCGCCCGAGAGCATCTCACGGAGACGCTCACGAGAATCCGCTCCATGGCCCTCATTCACGAGCATCTCTACAAACAGGAATTCTTCTCGGCGATCCTCATGGCCACATACACAGCCGACCTGGTCCTCCACATCAGGAGCCTCTACGGCAAGGCAGGGCATGAACTCCACTTCGTCCTCGCCATTCCCGAGACGCTGCTCGTCGATCTGGATCAGGCGATCTGCTGCGGTCTCATCCTCACCGAATTACTGACGAACGTGCTTCGTCACGCCTTTCCTCCGGGACACGAGCGAAAACCCGAGGTGAAGATCACCCTGCGCGAGGAACGGGAGAACCTCCTCGTCCTCGAAATCACCGACAACGGGGTGGGCCTCCCGGAGGCCGTTCTGACGGAAAAGGAACATTCCCTCGGATTGCGTATCGTCCATGCCCTTGCCCGGCAGCTCGACGGAACGATGACCCTCCGGAACGCCAAAGGTTGCGTCGCCCGCCTGACCTTCGCACGCACCTCCAGAGGAAGCGCCGCAAAAAAAACCCTGTAGCCGGCGGACGGGAAAAGGGCCGGAACAGGGGGTCTGGTGTTCTTCGTTTTTTTGGATGGGTCGCGACGGAAAAAACTCTCCGCTACATAGCCGCCCTGTAAAGTTCCCGAATCGTTTCGACGCTCGCCTTTCTGGGATTGGTGCGTCCGATCTCTTCCTGCTCCGCCTGGCGCGCAAGTTCCCCGAGATCCTCGCTCTTCACCCCGAGACGTGCCAGCGACGCGGGAATACCCACGTCCTCCGCGAGTCGCCCCATGGCCTGGAGCGTCGTCTCCGCGTTCTCTCCGGAGGAATGCCAGGAGCGCACGATGCCCAGATGTTCTCCCAGAAGGGCGAACTTTTCGAAGCAGGTCACGGCGTTGTAGCGCTCCACATGAGGAAGAAGCAGGGCGTTGAGAACACCGTGGGGGAGATTGTACTTCGCTCCCAGGGGATGAGACATGGCATGCACCAGCCCGAGCCCAGAGTTGTTGAACGCCGCTCCGGCGAGAAAGGCCGCGTGGGTCATCATTTCCCGCGCCTCGCGGTCGTTTCCATCCCGCACTGCCCGGGGGAGGAAATCGAAGACGAGCCGTGCCGCCTTCAGGGAGAGCGCCTCCGTGAGAGGCGAGGCGTTGAGGGACACGAGGGATTCCACCGCGTGGGAGAGCGCATCCATACCCGTGGCGGCAGTCAGTCCGGGGGGCATGGAGAGCATAAGTTCCGGATCGTTGATGGACACGTCCGGAGTGAGGCGCCAGTCCGCCAGGGTCATCTTCACGTGGCGCTCCGTGTCGGTGATGACGGCGAAGCGGGTGATCTCGCTGCCGGTTCCCGCGGTGGTGTTGATGGCCACGAAGGGAGGCAGGGCGATCCGAAGCCGATTGGTACCCTCGTAGTCCCGTATGGACCCTCCGTTGGTCACCACGGCACCGATGGCCTTGGTGCAATCCATGGCGCTTCCGCCCCCGATGGCCACCAGCGCATCGCACCGCTCGGCCCGATAGAGCGCTGCCCCCTCCTCCACGAGCACGTCCGTCGGATTGGGCAGCACCTTCACGAAGGGCACCGAGGCGATTCCCTCCCTGCCCAGGTGTTCCGCCGCGAGGGCGGCGTGCTCCTCCCCGGGATGGGCCGCGGCGGCGGCGATGAGGACCCTGCTCCCGCCGAGCGTACGAATCCAGCCCCCCACCTTGGCGACGGCACCGAAATCAATGAGGTTCACCGCAGGGAGATAATAGCTTCCCGGCATGGTTGTCCCTCCTTTCTCGAAATACAGGACGACGGAGATGCGGCTCTTCCGCCGCATTCTCTTTCCATTACGCCTTCGCGCCCGATACGAGAAGTCTTTCAGACCGGTTGCGAGGATGCAAGCAGCGGATGTTTCGTTTTTCCATCCTCTTGACGTCTCTCAAGAGAGACGCCGACCAAGGCCGGTGACGGCCCGGAGGCCGGCTGGAGGTGAAAGCTCCCCGGCCCGGACAAGAATGCCGAAGATCCCCCGGCACTTCTGGAATGTTCGGGAGAATCCTCCATGTTGCGAGAGAAGAAGAACACACTGTTGCAAAACCCATTCGACCGAAGAGCGTTTGGAGAAATTCCTTGTGAAACCCGCCGTCGTTCCCTTGTTTAAGGGACCTCCGAAAAAACGCTACGTCGGCCTCGGAAAAAGGCGATGTGATCAAAAACGAGAGAAACACACTCCTTGAAGCAGAGTTTCCTTAAGGAAACCCAGCGGATCCTGAGATTGCACGCCGCATTGACGCACCGTCCCGTCGGCAGCGAAATGCGTCCGACCGGAAAGCCGGATCGTGCCCTTTCTTCACTGGAAGTTGCCCTGTCTCCTCTGCCGTGCGCCATCTCGAAAGCTCCAAGGGACTCGATCCGATCCGATTCACCGCACCTGCCATCGCTTCTCCAGAAGCTGCAGCGCTCCTCCGGCGACGCTCGTCAGCAGAAGATAGATGCCCCCCACCAGCAGAAAGGTCTCGAAGGAGGCGTAGGTCACGCTCCGGACCTGCTGCCCCACCATGGTCAGCTCCGTGATGGCCAGGGTGGAGAGCAGGGAGGATTCCTTGATGAGGGTGACGAATTCGTTTCCGAAGGCGGGAAGCATGTTCCGCACCGCCTGGGGAAGAATGATGCACCGCATGGTCTGCCCGTAGGAAAGACCGAGGACCCGAGCGGCCTCCCAATGTCCCTTGGGAACACCCTCGATCCCGCCCCGGACGATCTCTCCCACGTAGCCTCCGGAGTTGATGCCGATGCCGATGATCCCCGCCACGAAGGCGGGAAGGTTGATGCCGAGGGAGGGCAGGCCGAAATAGATGAGAAAGAGCTGAATCAGAAGGGGTGTTCCCCGTATGACATAAATGTAGGTTGCCGCCAGCGCTCTCAGGGGGAGGATAGGGACAACCCGGAGGGCTCCTACGAGAACGCCGATGACGACTCCCATGGAGAGCCCGAAGAGCGAGGCCTTCACGGTAACGAGCAAGCCCTGGACGAACATGTGCCCGTAGGGCACCAGAACGGAGAAGTCGAGGGTCATCGCCGTCCTCCTTCCTCCGCCACCAGGGCGGTGCCGAAATGCGCGGACATGCGGTGGAGAAAGCTCTTCGTGCGCGGCATGCGGGGGTTCAGGAAGAGCGCTTCCGGAGTCCCCTCCTCGACGATGTTTCCATCGGCCATGAAGATAACCCGGTGGGAGACCTCCCGGGCGAAGAGCATCTCGTGGGTGATGATCAGCATGGTCATCCCCGACGCGGCGAGGTCGGTCATGACCTCAAGGACCTCCCCGACGAGTTCCGGGTCCAGGGCGCTCGTGGGCTCGTCGAAGAGCATGATCCGAGGCTCCATTGCGAGAGCTCTGGCGATGGCCACCCGCTGCTGCTGTCCTCCCGAGAGCTGGGCCGGACGGGCACCGAGCTTGTTCCCGAGGCCGACCCGTTCGAGAAGGGCCGCCCCTCTTTCCTGTGCGGCTTCGGGGGCGAGCCCGAGCACCCGGACGGGGGCGAGACAGACGTTCTCCAGTGTGGTGAGATGCGGCCAGAGGTTGAACTGCTGGAAGATCATTCCCACGAGATGCGCCATGGCCTTGTTCCGGAGACGCCCTCCGTCCACGCGTTCTCCGTGGAGGAGAATCTCCCCCTGCTGTATCTCCTCCAGACAACAGATGCAGCGGGCCAGCGTGCTTTTTCCCGAGCCGCTGGGCCCGATGACAGACACCACTTCCTTCTCCCCGATGCACAGATCAACCCCCTGAAGCACGGTCAGGGCGCCGAAGGACTTGTGCAGCCCCCTCACCTCGACGGCAGCCACCATAAAACCATTCCTCCCCTTTGACAGAACAACGCCCACATCTTATTATGATGTGCCGAATCATGCCAGAGAGTGCATTTTTTTGCTTTTCGCGCAACTCTGGTATAGAAGGGCGTCTTCGTTTTTCCGTCTCGCGTTTCGATTTCCACAATGTATCACCATATCACTGAGGAGGGAAAAGAACATGAAAAAAAGTCTCGCAGTCGCATTGACCACGGCATTGATGTTCCTCGTCGCCTTCGGCTCGGCGGGGGCGGCAATCCTCGAGAAGGAGACGATCCTCGTCGGAACGGAGAGCACCTATCCGCCCTATGAATTCAGGGACAAGGACAACAATCTCCAGGGATTCGACATCGACCTCACCCACGCCCTCGCGGAGAAGCTCGGCAAAAAGGTGGAGTGGGTGGATATGCCCTTCGACAGCCTCATTCCCGCCCTCCTCTCGGGCAAGATCGACCTCATCGCCGCAGGCATGAGCGCCACGGAAGAGCGCGCCAAGCGGGTCGCCTTCACGACTCCCTACGAAATCTCCCTGAGTACCTTCATCGTCAAAGCCGGACGAGAGGACATCAAGAGCCTGGAAGATCTGAAGGGCAAAACCGTCGCCGCACAGTTGGGGACCGTTCAGGACACCTATGCCGGAACCATCGAGGGCGTCGAGGTGAAGCGCTTCCAGAAGTTCGACGACTGCGTCCGTGAAGTGGCCCTCGGCCGGGTGGACGCCACCCTCATGGACCGCCCCGTGGCGGTGAAGTTCGTCGACCAGAAGGATTTCGCGGGACAGGTGCAGCTCGCCTTCGACCAGGAGATCACCGGAACGGGAAAAGCCCTGGCGACGCGCCTCGACGAGACGTCCTTCCTGGAAGGACTCAACAAGGCGCTGAAGGAGATGGACGACACGGGCAAGCTCCAGGAACTTCGGGACAAGTGGATGCAGTACTGACCCCGACGTTTCACACCTTTTCCCAGCGGACCTTTCTACGACAAGCCCCGGGCATTCGCCCGGGGCTTGTCGTCATTCCGCCTCCCTCTTCCGCCGCGAACACCGCGAAAACGAAGGACTGCCACGACTTCCCCAGGGATCGCGCTCCCGACGGATGCCGCGAGGCATTCTTCCGCCGCATTGCCTCTCCGCAAGGCGTAGTGGTATTGTGATCTTCGAAACACAACTCCGGGGTTTCCGGCGAAGCACCACCGGGAAGAAGGCACCCGCCCGGAAGGAGCGGCAAAGAATGCCCCGTGGGAAGTTCTTTCGACGCAACGGACTGTGCGGGAAGGTTTTCCGCACGGATTTTCGCCATTCTTCCGTCACGAGGAGGGTCTTTCATGAATGTGGAAACAGTGTCCATCCGAGGTTCCTTCGGAGACGAAAAGGTTCTGCTGCATCTCACCGGGACGGATCATCCGGGGCCGCTCGTCCTTCTGTTCCACGGCGTCCACGGGAGCGCCGACATGACCGAGGGAAACAAGTACGGGGACATGGCCCGGCTCCTGCTGCAACAGCGCATCGCCTCCTGTCTCGTGGAAACGAGCCGCCTGCGCCGGGACCGGGAGACCTTCGGGGAAGATCGCGGCAGATGGGCCAAAGAAGCCTTTCGGGGTAAAACCTTCTCCCAGGACCTGTGGGACATCTTCGCCGCCTTTCGCCACGTGCGGACGCGCTTTCCCGAACGCTCCCTCTGGCCCTGGGGATTTTCCCTCGGGGGCATCGAATCGCTGTTCCTTCTGGGAAGCACTCCACCGCACGTCCCCGGCTCCGAGGGGCTTCCGGAGCCGGACGTCTCCGGCACTTCGTGTCTCTTCCTCTCCGGAAGTGGCGACGTCCTCAGGCCCGAGGCGCAGGAAAGCCGGAAGCTTCCCATTCTGGACTCGCTCTTCGCCCAGACGAGTCTCCACGAGGCCGCCCGGAGGACACGAGTGCGACACCTCACGGCGTTCTATGGCAGCGAGGACACCACGTTCCCCGAGGACTCCTGCCGGAGGCTCGCGAATCTGGTGCACTGCGAGGGCACGAACAGACGCTTTCTGGTCCTCGACGGGTGTGACCACCCCTTCCGCACGCTCCGGGGCATCCCGTCCCAGGAACCGATCCGGAACATGTGCGCCGTCGTCGCAGCGCTTCGGGACGCGCTCTTTCCGGAACTGCGCATTCTTCCTCAGACGTAGATGTTGAAACTCTCTCCCGTATCGAGGGGGTGAATATCCCGGAGACGCCGTTCGTCCACCACGACGGAAATGACGTATCCCGCCCGTTCCCCGTTGGTGTCAATGCGCCCGAATGCTCCCAGGGGAACAGGCGTGGAGGCGATACTGCCGATGAGTTCCGCGAACAGGGGAAGAAATTCCATGGCATTCATCGAAAATCCCTCCTGACGGCGGTGCTCGCGGAGAAAGAAACGCCCTCGGAGAGCGGCGTCACTTCTTCCGCTCCGCGTGGACCCGGGAGAGAGTCCGCTCCAGAAGCTCACGAAGCGCCGCGAACGTGAACGGTTTCGCCAGATAGTCGTCCATTCCGGCGGCAAGGCAACGATTCCGGTCGTCTTCCATGGCGTTGGCGGTCATGGCCACGATGGGGGTGCGCATTGCTGTTCCCTGGCGGCGGCGCATCTCCCGAGTCGCCTGGTAGCCGTCCATGACAGGCATGGAACAATCCATGAACACCAGGTCGAAGAGATCCTTCTCGAACCGCTCCAACGCTTCGACCCCGTTCGTCGCGACCGTCACCTCGCACCCCATTTTCCGGAGCATTCCCTGGGCAACCGCCTGGTTTACCCTGTTGTCCTCCACGAGAAGCACCCTGGCCTTGAGTTCCGGAACGGGAGGAACGGCACTCCGGCGCCGTTTCCAGTGGGTTCCGCTCCGTTCCGAACTCCCACCGCTCTCTGTATCGGCTCTGTTTCGCAAAAGCCGTACCAGAGTGCTGCGAATCAGGGAGGAACGGACGGGTTTGACGAGACAGACCCGGGTGTTCTCCTGCTCCCGGGTCATCCGGATTTTGTAGGCCATGGAGGCGAGCAGGATCACCGGAGGAGGCGCCGGGAGCGCAGCCTCCCGAAGTGTCCTCACCAGCGCGTCGCCTCCCGAAGGGGGAATGTCCTGATCCACCACAAGCACGTCGAAGGGAAGCCCCCTCTCTTCCGCCTCTCGAAGAGCAGCGCTCGCCTCATCCGCTGAGAGCGCACTTTCACAGGACATCCCCCACCATCGCAGATATTTCTCCAGGACGAACACACCGAGAGGATCGGGCCGCACCAAGAGCGCCCGCTTTCCGAGGAGTTCCGGCGTTCCTTCCTTCGCGTCGTCGTGCCTTTCGTCCACCGGGAGGGAAAGGAGCACCGTGAAGACACTCCCCTCCCCTTCCCGGCTCGACACGGAAATGCTTCCACCCATCCGCTCCACGAGACTCCGGCTGATGGACAGTCCGAGTCCCGTGCCAGAGTGGCTTTTCGAGGCAGAGGAGTCTCCCTGCATGAATTTTTCGAAGACGTGACGCTGCGCCTCCATGGACATGCCGATGCCCGTGTCGGAAACGGTGAGACGAAACACGCCGTGCCCCTCGCTCCGCTCCGGGCAGCTCACATGGAGGAACACGTACCCTTTTTCGGTGAACTTGACGGCGTTTCCCAGCAGGTTGACCAGGACCTGGCGGATGCGTCCCGGATCCCCCAGAACGCGGCGCGGCGCAGCGGGATCGAAGAAGACGAAGAGACCGAGGCGCTTTTCCTCCGCCCTCGCGGAGAAGAGCTGCCCCACCCCCTCGACGAGAACGGAGAAATCGAAGGAAAAACGGTGGAGTTCCATCTTTCCCGCCTCGATCTTCGACAGATCGAGGATGTCGTTCAAAATCTCAAGGAGAGAGGCGGCGGACTCCCGAATGGTCTCGATCTGATCGCGCTGCTCCGCATCGAGCTCGGACATGAGCGCCAGTTCCGCCATGCCGATGATGCCGTTCATGGGGGTGCGGATTTCGTGGGACATATTCGCCAGAAATTCGTCCTTCGCCCGGTTCGCCGCCTCCGCCTCGGAGGCGAGGCGTCTCGCCAGCTCCTCCGCACGCTTGCGTTCCGCGATCTCCTGGAGAAGCACCCGGTTCGCCCGGGCAAGGTCCTCGGTCCGCTCCGCCACCCTCATCTCAAGCTGGTCCCGATACTCCGAAAGCGCCGCCTCGGAGCGTTCGAGACTGTCGATCTTCCTCCGGAGTTCCTCGTTCAGGTTCCGGACCATCCGGTACAGCTCCAGATTCTGCAGTACGCTCGCTGTACTGTTGAGCACTCCTGAAAAAAACGCGAGGGACATGTCCAGCGCCTCTTCCGGAACTGCCTCCAGGACGCCCATGAAAACACCCATGGTACGGTTTGCCGCCGAGGCGGCGGAAAGGAGCAGGAGGGTTTCACCGTCCTCGGCGGCCACGATGAGCGGCTTCCTCCGCTCCACGAGCCAGGTGAAGGTACGGTTCTCGATGAGACACTCCTTTTCCCGTTCCAGAAAGGCCATCGCCTCGGGAGGATCCGCGAAGGCACAAACGATCTCCGAACCGCTCTCGGCAAAAAGGAAAAAGGCGACGGCTCGGAGAGGCAGAAGCGCTCGGATCCGCGAGACCGCCTCGGAGAGCACCGCCTCCGCACCACCCGCCCTGTCCACGACCATGGAGTAGTCCGCGATCCTCGTGGCCGCTCCGAGAACTTTGAGAACGGCCTTCCGCTCCTTTTCGAGCTTCCGGACCCGCTCCCTCAGGTGGGACACTCGTCCCCATCCCGGAGAAGCCCTTCTTCCGGACATGTTTCATCCCTCCCCGGGAAAGCCTCTCCGGGCACTCCGCACCGTAGCCTCCCTCGGTCGGGATCACCTCAGGTGCGGCTGTGCTCCGAAGGAATCACCCGATCCGTTCCCAACCGTCGAGATCGCCCCAGGTACACGCTCCTCCCGCGAAGGTGAGACGTGCCTTGGCGTGCAAAAGCTCTTTCTGCGGCATGGCGAAGAGATCGTCCTCGAGAACGGTAAAATCCGCCAGACACCCCGGCGCGAGCCGCCCCAGGTCCTTTCCGCGACCGACCGCCCGGGCAGGGGTGGTGGTGAACATGTGGAGTGCCTGGTCCAGATCGAGCTTCTGGTTCGGCAGGAAACCACCTTCGGGATTGCCCGCGTCGTCGGTGCGGTTTACCGCAGCCCAGACGCCCCGCCAGGGATTCAGGGGTTCCACCGGGCTGTCGCTGGACGCGGAAAGCGGAATCCCCGCCTCCAGGAGCGTTCGCCAGGCATAGCTCCAGTTTACCCGGACGAGACCGAGACGGAGGGGAGCAATGCCCAGGTCGCTCGGCACGAAGGAGGGTTGCACGTCCCCGAAGACGGGCAACGCAGCGAGACGCGCCACCTGGTCCGGGCGACACACCTGGAGATGGTTGATGCGGTAGGGAAAAGCCAGCGGAGGCCACGGAGCGGACTCCACCGCCTCCAGGGCATCCAGAGCCTGGTCCAGCGCGGCGTCCCCGATGGTGTGGATCAGGGTCTGCAATCCCCTGGTCCGGGCCTCCCGAAGCAGTCCGACGAGATGTTCCAGGCTGTGGTTCAGAAGCCCTCTGTTGTCCGGATCATCCGCGTAGGGTTCGGAGAGCGCCGCCGTTCGGGCGCCGATGGTGCCGTCGAGATAGAGCTTGAACCCCTGAAAGGTGACCCGTCCGTCGCCGAAGCCGCTTTGCAGAGGAGGCACGGGAAACTTGTCGTGGTAAGAGAAGACCCGCACGGGGAGTCTGTTCTTCCGGAAGAGTCCCTGATAGAGGTCGAGTCCCTCCTCCATGCCGTAGTAGTCCGCGCCGCAGGGATGGATGGAGGTGACGCCATAGCTCGCGAGTTCTCTGCAGGCATCGCCCAGGAGTTCCTCCATGCGCCCGCCACCAAAGAGCTCCGCCTTCATGGTCTCCAGGAGGGGAAAGGCCGCTTCCTCAAGCAGGACCCCGTCGTGGTCGCTCTCCGGGGAGCCGATGAGCCCGCCTCGAAGAAGCGCCCTACCGTTCGCCACGTTCACGTGGGTGCACACCCGCTGCAGCACCACGGGCTGTGAAAGACCCAGACCGTCCAGGTCCCGGCGCTCCGGCATGCGGGAATCGCTCCATCGGGCGTTGTTGAACTTCACACCGTAGATCCACCCGTCGGGCGGGCAGGCGGCGGCGGCGTTCCTGATCCGCGCCAGAAGATCGCTCAACGAAACCGCGTCCTCAAGGTCGAGGGCAAAGCGCTGTTTGGCGTACATGTTCAGGTGCAGATGCCCATCGGTCATCCCGGGGACAACCGACTCTCCCGACAGGTCGAGAGAACGCGCATCCCTTGCGGAGGGATGCCGCTCGACCTCTTCGGCGGTACCCACCACAACGATTCTCTCCCCGAGGACAAGCATCTCCTTCGCCCGGGGACATCCGGCCTCGCCGGTCCACAGTTTTCCTCCCCGGATCCGTAAAGCGCGCATCACTGTTCCTCCCTCTCCGTCGCCGTTTTTGAAAAGACCTGTGCGGCATTTCCGGGAAAAATGTGTTCTTCTTTACGCTCCATGGTGCCTCAAAAGAGGCGGCGCCGCAAGCACCTCCGTAAAAAAACGCCATGTCGACGTACACGCTCTTTCCGAAGTCCGCATCTCCCTTTGCGTCCCCCTCGAAATCCCCTCCGGAACCGCGGCTTTGCTCGCCTTCTTCAGAACCAGGAAGCAGCCACTCCTCCCCATCCACAGGGGCGAACCGCCCCTTCCCCCGCCGTTCTCTCGCCTTTCGCAGCGCTGTCCGGCACTACCGTTTTGTCCACCTCTGCCGGGTTGAGGCAACAACCGCTCCTACTCCATACTCCATCCCAGAGAAAAACCACGCTGCGCGTGACCGAGGACATTTTCCCTGTCCTGTCACAAACAAAAAAACCGGCATTGACTTTCTCGCGGTTTTTTGATAAATTTCAGCACCATAAATGTTGATCATTTCTGCACCGTGCAAGAGAGGGGTTGTGTACGTGTTTCGTCTTTCCGCAGGACAAGGAAACGCGTCTTTTTATTTTTACTTTTGGTACGCCACCTGAGGGCTCCCACCTGGAACGGTCGGTGCAAAGGCGGACGTGCCGAACGAAACTCAGGCCGGGTAGCCCGAAGAAAAGGGCTCCCGGCCTTCTCTTTTTCCTTTCCCCCAGGCGAACATGACATGGACCGAGAAGGAGACGACGCTGATGTCCACAGAACACATTTCCGAAAAAAGAACCTACGGGCGACTCACCGAAGAGGTGCTGGAGAAAATCAGGGAAATCCTCGGCGAGAGGAACGTCTCCCTGGATCCGGAGAAACGGCAGACCTACTCCTTCGACCAAGTACCGAGGGGACATTGGGAGGACAAATTTCTCTCCGACGTGGTGGTCTTTCCCGAGACGACGGAACAGATTGCGGCCCTGCTCGCCCTCGCGAACCGTCTGCGCATTCCCGTGACACCCCGGGGAGCCGGCACAGGGCTCTCGGGAGGCGCCATTCCCCTGCACGGAGGCATCGTCCTCTCCACGGAGAAGATGAACCGAATCCTGGAGCTGGACGAGAACAATCTCACCATCACAGTCGAACCCGGGGTGGTGACCGCGGAGATCACGAAGGCCGCCCGCGTTGCGGGGCTTCTCTACGCGGGAGATCCCTGCAGCGGTGATGCCTCTTTCATCGGAGGCAACGTGGCGGAGAACGCCGGAGGCAACAAGGTTGTGAAGTACGGCTCCACAGGAACCTCGGTGCTGGCCCTCGAAGTGGTTCTCGCCGACGGCTCCGTCACCTGGTTCGGCGGCAAACGCCGCAAGGACGTGACGGGCTACGACTTCGTCCATCTCCTCGCCGGTTCCGAGGGAACCCTCGGGATCATCACGAAAATCATCCTCCGCCTCCTTCCCCTGCCGACGAAAGTGGTGGATCTCCTCGTTCCCTT
>DIMS01000088.1 GCA_002425685.1 Synergistaceae bacterium UBA5560
TTATTCGTTCTCCCCACCCGCCGTTTTGCGAAGGGGCGAATAAAGGGGTACCATGGAGGAAAGAAGCGTTTCCGCAACGGTTTTCCACAAAAGACGGAGACGACGGGGAGGACGATCCATGGACGGCTTTGCTGCTTCCGCGCCTTTCTGGCACCCTGCCTGGGCGCAGGGGATTCTCTTCGATTGGGATGGCGTTCTCGCGGAGACGCGTCTCAGTTTTGCCCCCATCTACGAGCGATTTTTCGGCGGGAAACGGGTTATGCTGCTCGAAGTTCTTCCTCAGTTGGAGGAAGGCGTCCGAAAGGATCTGGAGCAGGCACTTTTCGACGTGGAGATGGACGGGGCGGAAAACGCCGAACCTGTTCCCGGTGCGATGGACGTGTTGCGATGGCTCGAAGGGCGCAACATGCCCTGGTGTGTTGTCTCCCGGAACTGTCGGGAGTCTGTGGAGCGCGCCGCGTCGGTCTGTGGCATTCCTCTGCCTCCCTTTGTGTTCACCCGGGATGTGGCGCCGGTGAAACCGGAACCGGGCGCGTTCTGGAACGCCGCACGGGCGCTGGGGCTTCCGCCGCGGGAGTGCGTCGTCGTGGGCGATTTCCTTTACGATCTCATCGGTGCGCGGAGGGCCGGCATGCGAGCACTTCTCGTGCAGCGCTACGATGAAGGTTGGCGCCAGTGGACGGATCTTTCCCTTCCCCGCATGATCGATCTCGTAGACGTTCTTGAGACTCCCCGCTCTCTCCTGCCTTGGGAATATGCGCATCTCGACCCGGTATGGCTTGAGAGAGCATGGACAATCCGTGGGATTCTTCCCGGGGCGTCGCCTTGTGTGGGTCAGGTTGCTGAGCGGGCTGCCGCTCTTGGTGCCGGTACCCTGGTTGTTCCTGGGAATCTTCTGCTGCAGGCGTCCCAGTGGCAAAGCTGGTCGGGGCTCTCCTGCGAATGGCTGGGGCAGCCACTGGTTCGGGTTTGCCGTGGGGTGTTTGGAGCGCGCTACCCCTTTCTTGAAATCCTCGAAGGGGAGGAGGGGACGGTGTTCCTTCCGTCCGATCCCGATGAGGTGGCCGCCGTTTTTGACACACATGTGTCCCGCCTTGAGGGGAGGGGGCATGCGTGAGTGAGGGACAGCTTCTCCTGGGAGATTCGGCCACCCCGTTCCGGGACGATACGGCTTCGAGGGGCGAACGACCCCTGGCGGACCGCATGCGTCCGACGAGTCTGGACGACTATGTCGGCCAGGAGCATCTCGTGGGCGCCGAAACACCCCTCGGAAGACTGCTCCGGAGCGGAAATGTACCCAGTTGCATTCTCTACGGACCTCCGGGGGTGGGCAAGACCACGCTGGTGCGTCTCATGGCGACTGCGACGGAGCGGGATCTTCTGGAGATCAACGCCGTGACCGCCAAGGTGGCGGAACTCCGTGATCTGGTGGCGGAAGCCCGCCGACGCAAGCACGCCCGCAAGGGGCGAATGCCCCTTGTCTTCGTGGATGAGATCTACCATTTCAACAAACAGCAGCAGAACGCCCTGCTTCCCTCCGTGGAGTCGGGAGATCTGATTCTCGTAGGAACCACCACGGAAAACCCTTTTTTCGAGATCAACAAGACTCTTCTCTCGCGCATGCTTGTCTTTGAATTGCGCCCCTTGGGGCAGGAGTCGCTCGAGGCTCTTCTCGGGCGCGCTCTGCGGGATCGGAAACGTGGGCTGGGCATGCTGGAACTTACCCCGGAGGAGGATGTCCTCGGGATGATCGCTCAAGGAGCCGGGGGTGATGCGAGACAGGCGTTGATGCGTCTTGAGGCCGTGGCGAACGCCGTGGCCGCCGGAGGAGGATCTCGGATCACCGCCCAGGCGGTGGAAGCGCTCCTGCCCAAAGCGCTGCAGCGGTTCGACCGCAAGGGAGACGACCATTACATGGTCATCTCCGCCCTCATCAAGAGCATGCGCGGCTCCGATCCCGACGCGGCGATCTATTGGCTGGCACGTCTCATTGCTGCGGGCGAGGATCCCCGCTTCGTCGCCAGGCGTCTTCTCATCTTCGCTGCGGAGGACGTGGGACTTGCCGATCCTCAGGCACTTCTGCTCGCAGCCGCTGCATCCTACGCGGCGGACATGACGGGGTTTCCCGAGGCCCGGATCATTCTCGCCGAGGCGGTGGTCTATCTGGCCTCGGCGCCCAAGAGCAACAGCGCCTATCTGGCGGTGAACACCGCCTTGGCATCCCTGGAGAAGGGGAATGTCCAGGAAGTGCCCGAACACCTCCGTCCGCACGGGTCGGGCTACGTCTATCCCCACGATGATCCGCGGCACTGGGTTCCCCAGAACTATATGGATCGTCTCCTCCGAAGCTATTTTCCGGGAGCGTTGGGAGCGGAGCGGGAGATGGGGGCCCGCCTCCGGGGTTTCTGGCGCCGTTTTCGGGACGAGGAGCCCTGAGGTATTTTCGGGAAGAATGTGTTTGCACTCTTTGCATGCACGCCGTATGATTATAATAGGATAGTTATGTGTATTCAGCGCGCTCCGGGAAGGACATGTGATCCGCCGGAGCGAATCGTCGAGGGGTGTGCCATGCCGCAGAGCCGGTTCGTGGACCTGTCACAAAAACTCAAAGAAGCCCCCAGCAGCGAGCATTTTGCAGGAATTCTGCTGCCTTATCTCGCGGAACGTACGGGAAGCCGATATGCCCTCTGGCGCTGTGCGGCACCCCGTCGTGCCGGCTGGCTCTACTGCGGAGATTTCGGACGCCTCTTTCGTCTCGACAGGGACGATTTGGCGGTGGTGCACACATTGGCAGGTCTTCCCGGGAGCAATCGCGAGAACGATGTGGTGCCCCTTCTCCGGGGGCGGCGTCTCGATCCCCGGCTGCTTCTGAGGCGCAGCAGCCTCGCAGGGGAGGAGCTTTTTCTCGTCGCGGGATGCGAGGCGGCCTACACGGAACGTGAACATGCCTGTTTCGAGGACGATGCGACGTTGGCGGTTCTCGCTCTGGATGCCCGGACGGCCTGGCAGATGGAGAGCCGACGAATCGTTCTCGGAGAGCAGATCAACGCCGCCTTTCTCTCCCTGGATCTCGGCATGGAGGATCTGTCCGCATCCGGGCGAGGCAACACCGATTCCGAAAGAGTGCGGGAGCAGCTCGTCCTTCTCCGGGCTCACGTGGAGGCACTCCTGTGCGCTTCCTGTGTGCGGGATCTTTCCCCCATGTTGCTTGCCCTCGGTGATTCCCTTGCCCGCCTCGACGCGTTGGGGCAGGCGTGGCGCAATCTTTCGGGGAGAGAGTGGAGTTGCACCTTTGCGCCGTTTCCCAAGGAGAGATTTCTCTCCCAGGGTGCGGCGTTTCTGTTGACGAGTCTCGTGGAATACTGTTTCTGCGAGATGAATGCCCCCGCGGTGGCCTGCATGGCGACGCTCGAAGAGGGAGAGCTGGAAATGGCCTTCGAGGTTCTCTTCTCCGGAGAGGCGATCCCGGGCCCCCTGCGGTCCCTCCTGAATCGCCAGATCGAGATGTACGCCGAGTCCTGCGATATCACCCACACCTCGGGAGGACTGTTCTGGAGACTCCGACTTCCCCTGTTCGTCTCGGGAAAACAGAGGATCGGAGAGGCGGAGGAACGGGCGACGCCGCCTGTGGTGCTCGTCGTCGACGACAGCCTGGTGAACCGGAAACTGCTCAAGGGTATTCTTCAACGGTGGGGGTGCGATGTCCACTGCGCCAGGGACGGCGAGGAAGCGCTGCACCTGCTGGAGCGAAATGTTGTGGATCTTGTCCTCATGGATCTCTTCATGCCGGTGCTCGGGGGATACGGAGCGACCCGGGAGCTTCGGAGAAGGGGCATGACCGTTCCGGTGGTGGCGCTCACGGCGGGTGGCGCAGGGGGTGCGCTCGAAGCGCTCGAGGCGGGAATGGATGATTATGCCATGAAGCCCGTGACACCGCAGCTTCTCCGTGACATCCTCGCTCAATGGACGGGTTTCGTCGTAGGGGGGGAGAACGAGGAAGAGGACATGGGGCGACTGGTAGCAACGGTTTTTCGGGAGGAGCTTCCCCAGATTCGGGAAGGACTTCTCGATGCCCTTGTAGGTGGGGACGCGAAAATCATCGGACTCTGGGCCAACCGCCTCAAGGGTGCGGCTGCCCAAGCGGGAAGGATCGAGGAATTTCAGATTGCGCTGGCTCTTGAAGAGGCCGCCGGGAACGGGAAGACGCTGGATGTGTTTTTCGATCGCGTGCGCTCCTTGAGCGTTCCGCTGGTGTGATTAACGGAAGAAGCGATAGGCCACGGCGCCTATTCGTTCCCTGAATCCCGTCAAGGTGTCCAGAAATGCTCCTCCCTGGGGCAGGAATTCGTACCACGTAAGGCTCCCTTTGTCTGTAAGATATCCCGCCGGATAGGGATGGACCGGCACGGAAAGGATTCGGAGAGCCGTTTCATACGCTCTGGGCATGTGAAAGGCGTTTGTCACCAGAATGACCCCCGCCGCTTTCAAGGGGCCGAGATGATCCCTCGCGGCGGTGAGATTTTCCCAGGTCGTGCGGGAGTTCTCGTCGAGAATCGCTGTTCCGCGCCATCCCAGCTCGCGCAATGTCGCCTCCATGATTTTCGCCTCGGAGGGAAATCCTTTCCGCGTTGCCGCACCACAGAAAACCACGGGCCATTCCTTGCCTTGAAGGAGTTTCCATGCTCCGAAAAGCCGTTCGAGCGTATGTGCTCCCGGTGTCGCATCTTCCGGTGTTTCACCGAGGTGAATTCCTCCGCCGAGGACCACGACAGCCCAACGCCGGTTTTCCGGAGGGGGTACGGCCTTCCATGCGTGTTCCAGAGTTCCCGTGATGAGTCGGGCTGTTGCGGGAAGACAGAGGAGAAAAAAGAGAACACCGGACACAAACAGTGCCCCGCCGAGGAAGGGTTTGCAGGGGCGTCGGAATGCGATGGCTGCAAAAAGGATGAGGAGCAAGGCAAACGCCCCCGGTGGCACCAGGAGCGTTCCGAGAATTTTGTAGAGGACAAAGGCCGGGTCCGTCACGCAGGAGCTCCTTGTCCGGGGTTACCCTTCCTGGTTGATGAACTCCGGATGCTTCTTCAGGAATACGACCAGTGCCTCCAGTGCTCCCAGCAGGTGCGTCCGCAGTTTGTCCTTCGCGAGGTCCGTCTCTCCGTCCAGAATGGCCGAGATGAGTGTTACGTGTTCCTGAGAGGAGCGACTCAGGGGAACGCCCTCGATGGAATAATGACGACAGAGGTGGATGAGATCCATCACGTTGTTGAGAACGCTGCCGAGAAAGCGGTTCCCGGTGGCCTCCCGGATCATGGAATGGAATGCCCTGTCGCCCCGGAGATATTCGTTCGGGTCGTCCGTGTCCTTGACGCTCTGGAAGAGATTGCGGAATTCCTCCAACTGTTCCCTCGGTGGATTCGCGCAAACGTGTTCGAGCGAGAGAACCTCCAGGGTAATGCGGAGTTCGTAGAGATCCCGCACATCCTTGATGGTAGGCAGGGTTACATAGGCTCCCTTGCGAGGTACCAAGGTAATCAGCCCCGTTTGGGCGAGTTGCCGGATCGCTTCGCGAACCGGCGTTCTCGACACCATGAGCTGCTCCGCGAGATCCACTTCGGAAAGACGCTCTCCCGGGGGAATGACTCCCTCGATGATCGCTTCCTTGATTTTCTCATAAACGATTTGCCGAAGATCTAGATTCTGGGCAGGGGAAAGCGGGCGTGCCGGCATTTCGAAACCCCTCCTCGAAAATGGCATCACAAGAAGCATACGATGCTCATTATACAAAAGACCGAGCCCGATGCCAGCCCCTTTTTCTTGTTGTGTTTTTCTGGACGGACAAAAAAACAAAAATAGTTTCTTTGGAAGAGGCGAAAAGGGTACGAACCTCCCCCAGTAGAACGGATGGACTCATTGCCCTTTCTTGTCTGCCAGCTTTTCCTCGCACTCCCGGTTCACCTTGTCCGTCCAGAGTGCGAGAGCATAAATGGCATCGGACAGACGGTTCACGTAGCGA
Source organism: Synergistaceae bacterium UBA5560 (assembly GCA_002425685.1). GTDB lineage: Bacteria > Synergistota > Synergistia > Synergistales > Aminiphilaceae > Aminiphilus. The sequence goes on from DIMS01000088.1 coordinate 6,014, forward strand.
TAGGCGTTCTCGGAAAGCGCTCCCTCGCGATAGAGTTTGACTGCGATCCGCTCGGCTCTACGGGCGATCGTTCTGGCCATGTGAAGCGCCGCCCCGGGCACGGAATCGCCGGGACGGACGAAATGGAACGTGGCGCCGGTGATGTCCCGGACTTTGAGAATCAGTGCCTCAAGTGTCGCGGGGTCCGGTTCGGGAAGGCCGGGATATTGTGCGATATATCCCATCACACGTCCCAATTCCTCTTCAAGCCGGAAGAGTTCCGTCGCGATGTCCTTGTCGCAGCAGGTTGCCCTGGCCATGCCGAGGGCGGCCTGGCACTCGTCGAGAGTGCCGTAGGTTTCCACCCGCACATGATCTTTGGGGATCCGCTCGCCGCTTCCGAGGGACGTGTCCCCCTTGTCGCCGCCCTTGGTGGTGATCCATACCTCCGACATGCCGTTTCACCTCCCCGTTTTTTGAGAACACTTCAGATATCTGAGGACCTCCGAACNNGCCACATCCGCCGCACCCGCCTCCGCAGCTCTCGCACCCGCTGCCGCATCCGCCTCCAAGGGTGCTGAAGGAAGCCCGGAGCATGGCATCGGCAAGAAGTCCCGAAGGAATTTCCTGGTATCCGTGACCTTCGTACCGTATCGTGCGGCACGTGGTGGCCGTCTCGCCGCAGGAGCAGGGCTCGAAGGATGTCTCCGCACCGATGAGATCCTCCAGAGGAATTTCTTGGCCGCCGAGTTCGCTCAAGGTGAAGGTGACGAGATTGCCTCGGCGTACCGTCTCCTCGTCCGTGCCGGAAAGTTCCTTTTCCAGCAGGGTCACTTCCATGCCCATAAGGCGAAAACGCGGGGCCATCTGATCATGGAGTTTGCGCAGGGTTTCCCCGGTTTTTTTCCAGCTTTCGCAGGAAACATCCGAAAGGGTATAGTGGGTTATCACGATTTCACTCACAAGAGAGCCTCCTTCATTGGTCCGTTCGGTCATTCGCCTTTTTCGGGAATGACGAAGAGAGCTTTGGCCTCCACATGGATCGTTCCATCCTCGGCCAGGATGTGCGCTTTGGTGGCGACCTTTCTGCCCCGGCGCTCCTCCGCCCAGCCAAAAGCGGTATAGGGTATTCCTGCCATGACCGGGCGGAGAAAACGAACGGAGAGAGAGCCAGTGAACCCCCAATCCGCCCAAGTTTCTCGGAGAGCCCAGGCCATGGCGTCGTCGGTGATTGCCGAGAGGATGCCCCCGTGGACGACGCCTTTGTAGCCGCACCACGTTTCGTCCGCTCTGAAGGGGATTTCCGTGCGGTGCTCCTCCTCGTTCCAGAAGATGGCGAGATCCAATGCCCTCGGGTTGCTTTCGACACTTCCGCAGACAAAGCAACCGGGGCTTCTCAGGCATGCCTTCATGGAAAAACCCTCCAGTTCTTCGGTGTTTCTTCGGAGAACACCCCAAGACTACCGACTGGACTGGATTTGTCAACAGCAATGACCATGAGGTTCCGCCGGGATGATCGTTGTCTCCGTCATTCCCGTTGAAGAGCGGCTCCGGAGGTCTGCAAGATCCTCCTGCAGTCTCGACATGGCAAGCTCCTGCTTTTGAGGGCGAAAACTCGCCATAGGCCTTTCCCTTCCGCCCCTTCTCTTTCTTTTTTCCAAAAGTTACCCTTCTCTTCCATCTGGAAACTCTATCGGACTGTGTTACCATTTCGAAGATCTCTTTTGTGAGTCAATGATGTGCATGGCGGTGTCCTTGACGTGTTTTGAGGAATCGAGTATGATCCCTTCGTGTCAAAAAAAGCCGGAGTGGCGGAATGGTAGACGCAGCGGACTCAAAATCCGCCAGGGTTCACCCCCTGTGGGAGTTCGAGTCTCCCCTCCGGCACCAGTTATAGTAGTCTATGAGGGAATCCCCGAGTTGATGGAGGGGGTTCCCTTTTTTAATTTACGATTGCACGCGTATCGTTTTATGAACAAAAATTGATGATCACAGAGCGCTTCATGCGGTGGCTCGAGTGGTATGTGTATATTTAGATGTATGTATAATAATTCTTGGCGGTGCTGTGTGCGTGCAAGGGAGGGTGGTTTTCGGAGGGAGATAGATCGGGTAGGCGATCTGATCTCCCCACCTTTGATGGACACCCGGACAAGCGAGTACAATACCAGTCAGAGGTGGGTCATGAAAAACGAGGCGAAGCAGGAAAAGCGAACCCGGACCAAATATCCAGAGGAGTACAAGAAAGAGGCGCTGAAGCTCGTGGAACGGATGGGCGTCCCGACGGCAGCAAGGCGTGTCGGAAGCGCTTTTGTACTCCTGGCGCAGCAAGATGCGGCTTCATGAGGAAAAAGGC
>DIMS01000027.1:0-20505 GCA_002425685.1 Synergistaceae bacterium UBA5560
GACAAGTTCATGGACGAGCAGGAGACCACGATCCAGCAGATCCTGAGCATGGCCCAGGATCCGGACGTGAAGGCCATCGTCCTCGTTCAGGGCGTTCCCGGCACCGCCGCCGCCATCGACAAGGTGAAGGAAATCCGCCCGGACATGTTCTTCATCAACATCGTGCCCCACGAAGATCCACTCATGTCCGCCCAGAAGGCCGACATCTGCCTCGAGACGGACAACCCTGCCCGCGGCATCAGCATCATCGAGATGGCCAAGAAAATGGGCGCCAAGACGTTCATCCACTACTCCTTCCCCCGGCACATGTCCTATCCGCTCCTCGCCAACCGGCGGGACATCATGATCGAGGAATGCAAGAAGCAGGGCATCGAGTTTGTCTTCGTCAACGCCCCCGATCCGACGGGTGACGCGGGAATAGCCGGAGCGCAGCAGTTCATCCTCGAGGACGTGCCTCGCCAGGTGGAGAAGTACGGTAAGGACACGGCCTTCTTCAGCACCAACTGCGGCATGCAGGAACCCCTCATCAAGNNCAGTGCTGCCCCAGCCCCTACCACGCCTATCCCGGCGCTCTCGGCATCGAAATTCCCGCCGACAAGGCCGGCGATGTGGCCTTCATTCTCGAGGCCATCAGTGCGAAGGTGAAGGAGGGCGGCGGTGCGGGACGGTTCGCCACGTGGAAGATTCCTGCCACCATGGGCATGGCCTATGCCGCGACGGAATATGCCTTCGGCATCGGCGACGGATCCATCAAGGGATATGACAACGGCAAGATGGTGGAGCTGCTGAAGAAGTACTGCGGCGACGGCATCAAGACCAGCACCTACGTTGCTCCCGACGGCAAGGAGAAGGCAGACAACTTTATCCTCTTCGTCGGCGAATCCATCATTTTCGGTCTGTAATTCACGGGAACAAGCGAAAGCAAGAGAGTTGTTGTAATGCGCGGGGCCGGCCGAGGGACGGCCCCGCGCATCGGCAAGAGCAGACGAAGGAAGGGGGCACCCCCTGGTGGCGGCGTATCGGTTGGAAATGCGGGACATCCAGAAGGAATACTTCGGAAATCGGGTTCTCAAGGGCGTTTCGATCCGGGTCGAGCCGGGAAAGATCTATTCCATCGTGGGTGAGAACGGCGCGGGCAAATCAACTCTCATGAACATCCTCTTCGGCATGCCCGTCATTCACAACACTGGAGGATTCTCGGGGGAGATCCTCATGGACGGCAATCCCGTCCGCATCTCCTCTCCCCAGGATGCGGTGGATCTTGGAATCGGCATGGTGCATCAGGAATTCATGCTTCTTCCGGGTTTTTCCATCGCGGAAAACATCAAACTCAACCGTGAAATCACGTTCCCCAACATGGTGAGCCGTCTTTTCGGTTCCAGGCTCCAGAGTCTGGACATTCCCGCCATGCGGAGGGACTCGCGAAAAGCACTGGACCGTCTGGGGCTTTCGACGCTGGATGAGATGCTCCCTGTGGCGGGGCTTCCCGTGGGATACATGCAGTTTGTGGAGATCGCCCGGGAGATCGACAAGGAGAAGACGAAGATCCTCGTCCTTGACGAGCCCACGGCAGTGCTCACCGAATCCGAGGCGGAAGTGCTCTTGGCCACCATGCGCCGGCTTGCGGGAGAAGGAATCTCCATCCTCTTCATCACCCATCGTCTCGACGAGGTGCTCGCTGTCTCCGAGGACATCACGGTTCTCCGCGATGGCGAGCAGGTGGCGACGCTGAAGACCGGAGAGGCCTCGGTGAGCCGTCTGGCGGAACTCATGGTGGGACGCAAGCTTGAGGCGGTGGGCTGTGACGCCTGTGCCCCCAGCCCCAAGGGGGACAAGACGCTCCTGAAGATAGAGGACCTCCGTGTGGACATGCCGGGAGAGCGGGTTCGTGGGCTCGACCTGGATGTGTACGAGGGTGAGATCCTCGGCGTCGGCGGTCTGGCTGGACACGGAAAGATCGGCATCGCCAACGGCGTACTGGGCATGTATCCTGCGGAGGGCAAGCTCATCCTCGACGGGAAGGAGCTTCCCCTGAACAATGCCCTTGAGGCGCTGCGGAGCGGCATGGCCTTCGTCTCCGAGGACCGGCGCGGCGTAGGCCTTCTCCTCGACGAATCCATCGAGACCAACATGACCGTCACGGCCATGCAGTGCCAGGAGAAATTCCTCCGGCGGATGGGGATTTCTCTGGCCGATGGGGGCGCCATTCGCCGTCATGCCCTGAAGATGATCAGGGACCTGGACATCCGCTGCACCGGACCGGAGCAGATCGTGCGGCGCCTTTCCGGAGGAAACCAGCAGAAGGTGTGCATCGCCAAGGCGATCACGCTGGAGCCGCGGCTCATCTTCGTCTCCGAGCCCACCCGGGGCATCGATGTGGGGGCCAAGAAGATTGTGCTCGATCTTCTGGTCCGACTGAACCGGGAGATGGGTGTCACCGTGGTGATCACCTCCTCGGAACTGGCGGAGTTGCGCTCCATCTGTGACCGCATCGCCATCATCTATAACGGAAAACTCGAGGGCGTTCTGCCCCCCGACGCGAGCGACGTCGATTTCGGCCTTCTCATGGCGGGTGAAATGTCCCATTCGAGAAAGGAGGCATCGTGATGGCGGATCTGGAGAACAATGGCCTGCCCCGGGAGAGCATGGGCGAACGGATCCGGGAGGTCATCAAGGACTTCGGCATTCCCCGTTTCATCATCCTCGGATTTCTGATCCTGCTCATCGTTGCCGCGAAAGTCCTTGGACTTTCCATGCCGCAGCTTCTTGGCAGCATCCTCACTCGTTTCGGCATGAACGGCATTCTCGTTCTGGCCATGATTCCCGCCATTCAGTCCGGAACCGGACCGAATTTCGTCCTTCCCCTTGGCATCACCTGCGGCATCGTGGCGATGACGTTGAGCATCGAACTGGACATGACTGGACTCTCAGCCTTTCTCTTCTCGGCCGGCTTCGGAGCTCTTCTGGCGGGCATCGCGGGCTATTTCTACGGCGTTTTTCAGAACAAAGTGAAGGGGCAGGAAATGACCGTCGGAACCTACGTGGGCTTTTCCGTGGTCTCCCTCATGTGCATCTTCTGGACCCTCGTTCCCTTCAAGAGCCCGGAGATGATATGGCCCTACGGCGGTTCGGGGCTTCGGGTCACCATCACCCTTGAAAAGCGTTTCGCCGGCGTTCTCGACAACCTCTTCTCCTTCGATGTGATGGGGGTCACGGTGCCCACGGGGCTTCTCCTCTTCTTCGCGCTCTTCTGCGTGCTCACCTGGCTCTACATGCGCTCCAAATCGGGCATCGCCATGATGATGGTGGGCAGCAACCCTCGTTTTGCCGAATCGGCAGGGCTCAACGTGAATAGGCTCCGGGTGTTGGGTTCCGTGCTCTCCCAGATGCTCGCCGCAGTGGGTATCGTGGTCTACGCGGAGAGCTACGGATTTCTTCAGCTCTACATGGGGCCGCTCTTCATGGCCTTCTTCGCAGTGGCGTCCATTCTCATCGGAGGGGCCTCCTTGAAGCGGGCCACGGTGACCCACGCCGTCATCGGCACCTTTCTGTTCCAGTCCATCCTGGTTGTCTCCATGCCCGTGGCCAACCTGGTCGTGGCGGACAACCTGGCCGACGTGGTGCGGATCATCATCAGCAACGGTATCATTCTCTACGCGTTGACGCGGAAAGAAGCGGGGGTGGATGTGCGATGACGAGCGCACAGGAGACCAGGACGACACAGAACGCGGTTCCACCGATACCTCCGGCAAAGAAGAAGTTCGAGCTCGCCTATGCACTTCGCAGCAATGTTGTGCCGCTCTTCTTTCTCGTCATCTGCGTGATCGGCGCCTACTACAGCGGGCTCTCTCTGCCCTTCCTGCTCAATGAAATCGTGGTACGCATGGCCCGGAACAGTTTTCTGGTTATCTCCCTGATCATCCCCATCCTCGCCGGAATGGGGCTGAACTTCGGCATCGTGCTCGGAGCCATGGCAGGACAATTCGCCTATTTCGCCACGGTGAACTGGCAGATCGCAGGCCTCTGGGGGTTCACCCTCACCTGCCTTCTCTCCTTTCCCTTGGCGGTCTTCTTCGGGTGGCTCACGGGGAAACTTTTCAACAGCGCCAAGGGCAAGGAAATGATCACCGGAATCATCCTCGGATTCTTCGCGAACGGGGTCTATCAGCTCATCAACCTTTATTTCATGGGCAATCTCATTCCCATCCGCGTGCCCGAGATGCTCATTCCGGGAGGCTATGGCCTGCGGAACACCGTGGACCTGAAGATCATGCACTATGCTCTGGACAATCTCTGGAAAGTCCGCATCTCCATTCCCGGGTCGATCATGCCCATCGTCGTTCCCGTGGTGACCCTCGCGGTCATTGCGCTTCTCTGCGTGGGCATGCATTTCCTCTTCAAGACCAAATTGGGGCAGGAATTCCGGGCCACCGGCCAGAACCGGCACATCGCCGAAGTTTCGGGCATCCAGGTGGACAAAATCCGCATCCTGGCCATCATCTTCTCCACGGTCCTCGCGGCGTGGGGGCAGATCATCTTCCTCCAGAACATCGGTAACATGAACACCTACGGCGCGCACGTCCAGGTGGGTACCTTCGCCGTGGCGGCCATCCTCATCGGAGGGGCGTCGGTCTCCAAGGCCACCATCGGTCAGGCGCTGATGGGAACGCTTCTTTTTCACACCATGTTCATCGTCTCGCCCCTGGCGGGGAAGAACCTGCTGGGCAACGTTCAGGTGGGAGAATACTTCCGGGTGTTCGTTACCTACGGTGTCATCGGGGTTGCCCTGGCGCTCCATGCCTGGCAGGGGAAGGCCAAGAGAAAGACCTGACGTCTTTGCTGTGCCGGCCATCCGAAGGGAATTCAGGTGCGTTTTTGACTCGACGAAGTCTTTGAACGCCCGGGTTCGATGCGGGAGATCGGATCCGGGCGTTCTCTCTTTCCTCGTTGACCCATTTCAGATATCTGATATATCATAGGACACAATGAAAACATTTCTTCCGGAGACGGGACGCTCTTTCCGGTGTTGCCGGAGCGGAAGGCCCGACATTCCGGGAAGGGCACGAAGGGAGAACTGAAGATGATCAACGGCAAAGGTTTGACGAAGTTCACGACGCTGCTCGACAAGGCTGGTTATGACGCACTGCTTGTGGGGCCCTCGCCGGACATGGAGTATCTGTCCGGTCTTGTACTGCATCCCGATGAACGCTTCAAGGTTCTCGTGTGCTTCCGGGACGGGCGGCTCTGCGCCGTTTCACCCAAGCTTTACGTGGAGCAGATGCGGAATGCCTTGGGAGACGCAGTGGAGACGGTCGTCTGGGACGATGCGGAGTGGTTCGAAAAGAAGACCGTGGCGGCCTTCGAAAAATGGGGGCTCCGGAATGGCCGCATCGCCGTGAACGAGGGTATCCGTGCGGTGGACATGCTCAATCTCCAGGAGCGTTTTCCCGCGACGTTCGGAGACGGACATTTTGTCGGCGAGGAGGCCCGTCTTCGAAAGGACGCCGAGGAGATTCGCCGTATGCGCCGGGCGGGACAGATCGCCGATGCGGCCCTGGAAGCTCTGACGAAGGAGATCCGCCCGGGTGTGACCGAACGGACGTTGGCGAAGCGCCTGGAAGAGTTGCTCCTTGAAAAGGGTGCGACAGACCTTTCCTTCGGATGTATCGTCGCTTTCGGCGCCAACGGTGCGTATCCTCATTACAACGGAGGCGGAGCGGTTCTTCGGGAGAAGGATTCGGTGCTCATCGATTTCGGGTGTAAGTTCGAGGGATACTGCTCCGACACGACGCGCACGTTCTTTGTGGGAAACCCCACGGGAGAAGAGCGGCACATCTACGAGACCGTTCTCGCGGCGAACCTCGCCGGAGAGGCCGCAGTGGCGGAAGGTGCCGCCGCTCAGGACATTGACCGGGCGGCACGGGGAATCATTGCCAAGGCGGGCTTCGGGGAGTATTTCATCAGTCGTACCGGCCACGGCATCGGAGTGGCTATCCATGAGGATCCGTACATTCGGGAGGGGAACACCCAGGTTCTGGAGCGGGGCATGGCCTTCAGTGTGGAACCCGGCATCTACATTCCCGGAAAAATCGGTGTGCGCATCGAGGACGTGATGGTCCTCACCGGCGATGGCCCCGAGCCCATGAGCCGTTTCTCCAAGGAGCTCACGGTTCTCTGAGCGGATTCCACCCGCCGGCGTGTCTCCCGGGTGTGCGCTCCGGAAAACGGCAACGCGAAGTCCCGTGGTGCTGGACCTACAGAGCTTTGTGGCATGGCGGGTTTGCACGGAGGCGTGCCACATGCCGGATCGGGCACGCTCAGGAGAAGTGGAGTGAACAGCACGGAACATACTGCACAGTGAAAACCCGCCCGCCGAAGGAATCCGGCGGGCGGGTTTTCTTTTCGGGTGGGGCGGGCTTTCGAAGCCCTGTCCGGAGGGGGCCACGTGCTCGGAAGCGTGTGTTTTCACGAGGAGCGTTTTTCTCTCCACTCAGACGGATTTCTTCAACGCATTCCATGCGGCCAGAGCAAGAACGGAGGAGCCAAGGGGAAGGGACATCTCGTCCGCTCGAAAGAGGGGGCTGTGCCAGGGGTGGATCGCGCCGAGATCCGGATTGCCCACCCCGAGCCAGAAGAAACATCCTGGAATCTGTTCCTGAAAAAGAGCAAAATCTTCGCCGCCCATGGATGGCGTCGGCTCCACCACCGCGCTCGGACCGGCAAGGGCGAGGGCGCTTTCCCGAACCAGCTGTGTCGCCTCGGGGTGGTTCAGCACCGGGGGAAGATCGTGGCGAAGCGTCACGTCGCTGGTACACCCGAGGGCGGTGGTGGTGTGGCCTGCGACGCGGCGAATTCCTTCAGTCAGCGCGGCTCGTACCTCGGGCGAAAAGGAGCGCACGGTTCCCGTAAGTTCCACAGTGTCGGGAATGACATTGTTCGCGGTTCCTCCCGTTATGGTGCCGAAGCTCACCACCGCAGCGGCGAGCGGATCTGTTTCGCGGCTCACGAGGGTCTGGAGGTTCATGATGACCGACGCGGCGGCCACGATGGGATCCCTGTCCCGGTGTGGAAGTGCGCCGTGCCCTCCTTTTCCGCGGATGTCCAGGCGAAGCGTGTCCACCGCAGCCATGAGGGGACCTTCCTTGACGGCGATGGAACCTGCGGGGTATTCGGGGTGATTGTGAAGGCCGAAGATCATGTCCGGCTTCGGAGAGGCGAGTGCGCCGTCCCGAATCATCGCTGCGGCACCCTGGTTCAGTTCCTCCGCAGGCTCAAAGAGCACAAGCACTGTGCCTTTCAGGAGGTGCTGCACCGAGGCGAGGAGCGTCGCTGCCCCGAGAACGCAGGTGGTGTGCAGGTCGTGCCCGCAGGCGTGCATGCGCCCCGGCACCGAGGAGGCGAAGGGGAGTCCCGTCTCCTCCTGCACGGGGAGTGCGTCCATGTCCGCACGAAGGGCCACCACAGGGCCGGGCGCGCTTCCCTCCAAGAGGCCCACAACGCCCGTGCCGCCCACACCGCGTCGTACGGTAAACCCCAATGCCTCCAGGCGGGAGGCGACCACCGCCGCGGTACGCTCCTCCTGAAAACTCAGCTCGGGATGGCGGTGCAGATCCCGGCGAAGCGTCACCAGTTCGCCCGCGCAAGCGGCGCTTTGCTCCCGGAACAGCGAGACCACATCCAGGATCTCGTTTGGGCCGTGTGCTTTCACGGTTCGTTTCTCCCCTCTCGTATCGCAACGTGGTCTTCGAAGGTCATGCCGAGGTGCTTCCTTTCCGCAACACCTTTCCGGAGCGAGTGCCCGTGACGCTTCCTTCCGCAACGGCCAGGTCTCCGTTGACGATCACGTAGTCGATTCCCCGGGGTGGGCGCAGCGGATCCGCATAGGAGGCCCCGTCCAATACCGTATCCGGATCAAAGAGCACGAGGTCCGCATCCATACCGGGGCGAAGGATTCCCTTTCGGCTCAGACCCAGACGTGCCGCAGGAAACCCCGTCATCTTCCACAGGGCATTCTCAAGGGAAAGAACCTTCTCCTCCCGGACGTAGCGGCCGAGGATGCGGGGATTGGTCCCCTGCGTTCGGGGATGGGTCCGTGCTCCCGGTGCTCCGGGGATGGAATCGGAGGCGACCATCACCCGGGGATGCCGGAGAACGGTACGTACATCCTCCTCGGACATCATGTCGTAACAGGCCGTATCCTCCCCCTTGTTGGCGACGATGAGATCCATTGCCGCATCGATGGGGTGTCTCCCGAAGGCTTCCCCCACTTCTTCCAGGTTTTTCCCTTCGTACTCGGGGAGCCTGGGGGAGCTGAGGACGGTGATTCCCTGAGCCCCGCCGCACCGCAGAAGATAGTTCTCCCAGGAGGATTCTTCCAGGATTTCCTGGAGAATCCTCCTCCGCGTCGTCATGTCGCCGAGTCGCTCCAGCGACTTGGCGAGCCCGCCCTCGTGGACCCAGGGCGGCAGGATGGAGCGGAGCGTGGTGCTCGCCGCCGTGTAGGGGTACTGGTTCACTGTCACGTCCAGCCCGCGGTTTCGAGCTTCCTCCACTAGGCGGAGCGTTTCATGGACTTTTCCCCAGTTTCTGCGTCCCGCTGCCTTGTGATGGGAGATCTGTACGGGAATGTTCGACAGTTCGGCCACCCGGACGGTTTCCGCCACGGACTCAACCACGTGGTCCGATTCGCTGCGCATGTGCGATTCGTAGAGCCCGTTTCGTACTCCGACGATCTGGCAGAGGGCGACGATTTCGTCGAATTGCGAGTAGACCCCGGGAGGATAGACGAGGCCGCTGGTCATGCCGAAAGCGCCTTCCTCCATGGATTGTGCTGCGAGGTCTTTCATGCGGTCCAGTTCGTCCTTTTGCGGTGTCCGGGCGTCGAAACCCATGACGGCGATGCGGAGCGTGCCGTGGCCGAAAAAGGCAGCAATGTTCGTTCCCAGGGGGAGTCGTTCCAGGACGTCCAGCCATCCACCGAAACTCCTCCAGTTCCACTCCGGTGTCGATCCGGCCTTGATGAATCCCGCGTACTGGTCGAGGAGGGCTATGTTCTCCTCCGAGAGAAGTGGTGCGGGACTGAAGCCGCATTGCCCTATCCCTTGGGTTGTCACCCCCTGGCGGAGTTTCTCTGTCGCAGAGGAATCCCGAAGGAGCAGAAAATCCGAGTGAGTGTGAATGTCGATGAAGCCGGGACAGAGGATGCGGTCTTTCGCATCGATCACTTTGGGGGCGGAAATCGAGGGAGGAAGGTGTCCCACCCAGGCGATGCGGTGACCCTCAACGCCGAGATCGCCCCGGAACCAGGGACTTCCCGTTCCGTCCACGATGCGGGCATTACGGATGACGAGATCGAAAGCACTCATGGAAGTACATCTCCTCACTATTCTGTGGTGAATTCACTCCCCAGGGGAGTGCTTCGGGCGGTCCCGTCCGGAAGTGTCCATTCCGGACGGGACCGCCGTTTTTTCGGCGGAAAGCTTGCCCTTTGAGCAGGAAAGCTGCTCCTGGCGCTTACCAGGGGCCGACCACCTTCGGTCCCAGGAGCAGGGTGGGAAGCCAGCAGGAAATGGCCGGGATATAGGTGGTCAGGAGCAGCACCGGAATGCCCACGAAGAGAAGAAAGCGCAGCATGATGGGGACGAGTTCCGTGTAGGAGCACCCCGAAAGGCGGGAGCCCACGAAGATGGAGATGGCAAAGGGCGGCGTGATCACGCCCAGACCGATGTTGAGAATGACGATGGCCCCCAGATGGACGAGGTTGACGCCGAGCTGGGTCACCAGGGGGAGAATGAGCGGTACAGCGAGGATCAGAATGGGTGTGCCGTCAATGAACATGCCGAGAAAGAGCAGAAATGCGTTCATGGCCAGAAGAACCAGGATTTTCTGGGAGAAGAGCTGGAGGATGAATGTCGCCAGTTCCTGAGCCACGCCGAGGCGGATGAGATATCTGGCGAAGACCGTTCCTGCGGCGATGAGGATGGTGATGACTCCGATGGAGACGAGAGAGCTGAAGATCGAAGACCACAGAGTGTGGCGGTTCAACTCGCGGTAAACGAAAAATCCCACGAAAAGACAGTAGACCACCGCGATGGCGCCCGCTTCGTTGGGGGTAAAGATCCCTCCGTAGATGCCCACGAGAATCACAAGAGGGCATCCCAGGGCAGGCAGTGCGCTCCAGGTGGCGCGGCCGAGTTCCGTCATGGATTCTCCGAGCGAAAGAGGACGTTCCTGGACCTCCGTGGCGAGGGACATATCCATGTACCGATGACAGAGAAAATAGTTGAGGATCGCATACCCCAGAGCCAGAAGGAGTCCCGGGATCACCGTGGCGAGAAAAAGAGCGGAGACGGACTGTTGTGCCACGAGGCAGTAGATGAGAGCGGGTACGCTGGGCGGAATCAGATAGCCCAGAAAACTGGAGGAACAGAGAAGTGCCGTGGTATATCGTCTCTGATAACCGTATTTTTCGAGGCGCGGCACGAGAAGGGGAATGAGGGCGGAGATGCACGGCACGGAAGATCCCGTGAGGGAACTCATGATGAGCGTGGCGACGATGCCGACGGCCTGCATGCCGCCCCGGACGCGGCCCACGAGTGCGTAGGAAAAGCGCACGATGCGGTCCGCGAGCCCTGCGTCGGAGATGAGACTTCCGGCGAAGACGAAGAAGGCGATGGACATGATCACGTAGTTGTTGATGGCGTGGTAGAAGGTGCCTGCGATGAAGGAGAGGGAATCCCCGTCCAGAAGAAGTCCTGCCGCGGAGGATGCCAGAAAGAGCCATCCGAGAGGCAGTCCTCCGAAGAGTCCGACGAGAAAGACCACGAAGGCGAACAGCACCCCGATGCTCATGAAGGGCTCCTCCCTCCGGGTTTGACGAAACGGTTCCGGTATTCGACGGTGTCCCTGGCGATGACGGCCAGAAGATGCACGATGCAGAGAAGGACCGAGACAAAAAGGCTTTGCATGAGCCAGCTTGTGTTGAACCACGTCACCAGTGTGCCGTACTGTGGATAGCGGACCGAAGCGAGAGCGAACTCATACGTGGGTTGGGCGAACAGCAGGAGTACTCCGAGAGATGCGAGCTGCAGTGCGATCTTGTAGAGGGCGAATTCTCGGGGTTTCTCCTTGAAAAGTTTCTCGCCGAACACATCCACGGCGGTATGCCCTTTCTCCCTTGTCGTGAGCGCGATGGTGAGAAAGACGAAGGGGATGAAGAGGTAGAGAGACAGGTCTCCGAGCCACATGATCTCCAGGTGGAGCCAGTATCTGTTGAGGACCTGAAAGAACGTCATGGCCGTGACGATGAGCAGGCCAAGGCCGCAGAGGAGGTTCTCGGCGATTTCAATGGCGCGAAGAAAGCACTGGAAAAAGCGGCCTGAAGACGTCATGGAATTCCTCCTTGTCGTTGATCCGTTGTGCGCTTCCGGTGTGCGGTCGTTTCCTTCCGAAAGTCCCTCGCCGGGCAGTGCCTTTCGCCACGGTCAGCGGAAGGGACCGGAAGGAAGCCCTCTGCTTCACAGGGGAGCGGAGATTTCCTCGAAGAAAAGAAGACAACACCTCGAAAAGGCGGTTTTTTCGCGTGAGAGGTGCCGTATCCCGCCACTCCCTGTACGGTCGGAGCGGTGGGATACGGCGCCGATGGCGGTTTTCCTACGGATTCTGCTTTGTCAGGATCTCCTTGTGGATTTTCAGCAGTTCCTCCTGTACCTTTTCGGTCATGTTCTCGCCGGGATAGTGCTTGTCGAGCCAGGGTTTGCAGAGTTCATCCCAGATTTCGGGCATGTTCGACCTCGCCCGGAAAACTTCCCGCTCCTCGGGGGTCAGCTTGGTGATTTCAAAGCCGCCCACTTCGGAGAGTTTCTTGATATACTCCGCCTCCGCTTTTTCCTGCACGTCGTAGAGGAAAGCCTCCGCATCACGTGCGGCTTTGTTCACGGCGTCCTTGAGATCGTCGGGGAGCCTGTCCCAGATGGTCTTGTTGATGACCACGTTGTTCACGTCCCAGAGGAAATTCACGTCCGAGTAGTGTTTCAGCACTTCGTAATGGCGTTCTTCCACGAGAGAGGGCCACATGGACCAGCAGCCGTCCACGACACCCCGGGAGAGCGCGTTGTACAGTTCCGCCCAGGGGATGGTCTCCATGGTCATGCCTGTCCCCTTCCCCATGTTGCCCAGCATCTTCACGCTCGCCAGCGAGGCGGAAACACGCATTTTGAGGTTTTTGAGATCATCGGGAGAGCGGAGAGGGCGGGCATTGTTGGCGAGACCATAAGCACCCTGAGAGACCACGAAGAGCTGATGCATGCCCACTTCGTTCCACGCCTTCTGCATGACTTTATAGAGAATGCCGTCGGGAGGCATGAAGGCGACCTTGCACTCCTCCCAGTTTTCGATGGTCCAGGGCATCCAGTTCAGCATGCCCCCGGGAACGAGATTGACGTAGGGGGCGAAGACGCCGAGGGCTTCGCTACCCATCTGTACCGCGTGGAACGACTCGTCGTGGGTTCCGAGAAGTCCGTCAGGAAAGAACTTGATTTCAATTCTTCCGTTCGAATACTCCTTGACCTTGTCGCAGAAAAGCTCATACCCCTTGTTCTGCAGCGGACGCGTCCAGGGTTGGGCGAATTTCCAGGAATACTCCGCCTTCGCTTCCGCCAGGGAAACGGAAACGAACAGCGCGAAACAGAGGACGAGCAGAATCGACGGCACGGATCGGGACAGGGGCTTTCCTCTCATCTCTTGCACCTCCCATGTCTTCAGTCGCGACTTCGTGGCCATGGCCGCATCTCGTGCGAGCCCCGGAACAACGGCGTGCTTACTGCTGTGAGGAGTTGTCTTCTTCTCGGCATCACCTCCACGGACACAAAAGAGAAAACGCTGTATCCTGAAAAAAAGGACACGGACATTTTTGCTAATTATAAGGAAAAACGCCACCTTTTCCAAGTGCGGTGCCAGTGGAGCGACGGAACATCTCTTTGTGACAGAGTTGCTCTTGTGAAGCTGGGAGTGAATGGACACGGGTTTTCGAGGGAGAGAATGCGCGGCGTCCTTACGCCTGGACGATTATACCCATAATGGGTATAATATTTCCCGAAAAGACTGGAAGAAAGCGGGGAGTGAAAGACATGGCAAATCCTCTGGGAAGCGCCTGGCCGAAGGTACGGCGTATTCTGCAGGCGCAACTCGTCATTGCGTTTCTCGTGACCGTGATGATCATGAAACAATGGTGGTTCTGCGTGATGATGCTCGGGCTTGGAGCAATGCTCTCGGTGCTTCAGGGAAAAGTGTGGTGTGGCATGCTCTGTCCGAACGGAGGGCTCGCGGACCTCGTGTGGAGCCGCGTTTCTCTGCGGTTGTTTCCCTTTCCGAACTGGCTCGGAAAGGGAAACGTGCTCCGGGCGCTCTTTGTGGGAGGCATGATCGCCTGGTTCGCCGGAGTGGTCTGGTACGTAAACGTCCATTTGGGATTGCCCGTGGCCTTTGCATCCTACGATGCACACGGCTGGCTTTTTTTGCGGTTCTGCCAGAGCATGATCCTGCTCGCGGCGGTCATGGGGATCGTCTTCGAGCCCCGGGCGTTCTGTCTTCACGTCTGCCCCGGTGGAACGCTGGGGACTCTTCTGGCGAGGGCAGCGAAACGAAGCCCCGTGGCGCTGGACGTACGCAGCTGCGTGGGGTGTCGTGCCTGCACGAAGGCGTGTCACATGCCGGATCGGCTTCTGGAACCACTTTTGAACGAGGCGGCGGCGAGAAAGGCAAGGGGCGAGGATTCCGGGACGCTTCCCGTGTCCTCTTCGTGTTTCGGCTGTCTCGGTTGCGTTGCCGCCTGCCCCCGCGGGGCAATACGGCTCAACGAGGCGAAACGACGCGAAGAGCACGGAGACGGAGAGAAGAAAACCTTTTTGCCCGGGGCGTGATCCGATGTCCCCGAGGTTTCGTTGAGGGCCTGAAGTACCAACCCTTTCCGTGCCTTACCGGGGCGGTTCCTTCTCCTCTCCGATCTGGTGAAGGAGAGAAAGAGAGTCGATGATCTCCCGGAGCGCCTCGTCGAGACGGCGGCGGAGGGTTTCTTTCGCCGGGAGGAGTTCCTTGTCGATGCGGAAGGAGAGGGCGGTGTGGAAGGTCTGTTTTGCGTCGTCGAGGCATGTGTCGATGGCTTTTTCCGAAAGGAGATGTCGGGTGAGCAGTCCCGGGAGCGGAAGATTTTTCCCCGCCTTCTTTCCTGCCATGGCGAGGAAAATGCCGAGCAGTGCGCCGAGAACGAGGCCGAGAGGCCCGGAGAGCAACAGGGCGGTACCGCCGCCTCCGCAGACCGCTGCGGTGAGGATCACCGTGGCGAGGGTGGCGAATTCCACGTAGCCGCTGCCGAGTTTCCCCACATTCATCTGTGCGTGAAGTCCGGCGACACGCTCGGAGGAGAGTTCCTCCGTGTCGAGCAGTTCTTCCGGCACGTAGGCGACGCCTTCCCGGCGGAACCAGTCCCGGGCCGCGCCGCGAACAGCCGTGTCGAGTCCGGAGAAGACCTCTCCGAGGGCTTCCTCGACGATGTTCCGGAGCGACGGGGCGAATCCCTCCGCCGTTCTTTTCAGGCGCTTCTCCAAGTTCGCCACGGAACCGCCCTCGATGCGGAACTCCTCCAGGAGAGGGCGAAGCCGCTTTGCAAAGAGGCGCTCCTCCGTGCGACGGCAGATGCGCGTCTCCAAGTCCCGTATCCGTTCCGCAAGGNNGTTTTCTCCAGTGTTTCGAGGAAAGCGGGAAGACCGCGATACAGGCGCTCCTTTATGCCGTTGCTCCGCCTTCGGAGTGCTGGGTAGAGGGAGAGTCCCTCCGCCACGTTGGCGTAGGGGCGTTCGCTGGTCACCACCCGCTCCGGAGGAAGCGCGAGCGTTTCGGCCACCATGGAGGGCAGAAACGGCCAGAGGCTGCTCCCCCCCGTGAGGATCACCTTGTCCACACCGACGATGCCCCCGCCGTCTCCAAGCCCTTCCAGAAGCGCTTTGCGGAAGCGGGCGAAAAGATCCGTGCCGGATCGGTCGGCCAGTTCGGGGCCTTGCGGTTCTTCCGAAGCGCGAAGACGTTCGAGGAATTCCCGTGACGGCGTGTAGGAAGCGGCGCGTTCCAGAAAGGCTCCTTCGGTGAGTCCCTCAAGACGTCCGTAGAGGCCTCCCGGCCCCATGGGGGCGCTCCAGGGGGCGGCATCGCGCCCCTGTTCCCGCCGCGAGGCCAGGAAGGTGGAGAAACGCTCCTTGCATTCCCGGCACCAGTGCCAGTGCACGATGTATTCGTCGCCGGAGGCGGCGAGTTCCTCCCGCTTGTCCGGCTGCTGCTCCAGGTACCACTGGAAGAAGAGGTCGTCGAGCAGGCGTCCCCCCAGGAGCATGTCTCCCCAGGAAGAGACGAGTTTCCCCCGGCGAAGCAGGGCGAAATCGCAGGTTCCGCCGCCGAAATCTACAACGAGAACGCTTCTCGTCGCCTCCCGGAGCGTCAGGGAAAGGTCCTTCCGATTCAGATGGTACAGGATCGCTCCCCAGGGTTCCGCAAGAAGAGAGATCTTCGGAAAGCCACCTTCCGAGGCGAGTCGCCGGAGTGCGGCCCGATACTCCGACGAGGCCTCGCCGGGGACTCCGAAGAGTGTTGCCGTCTTTTCCGGAGTGCGCAGAAACGTGGCGGCGCATCGGGAGTGGAGAGCGCCGAGAAAGAGGCGGGCGTCCTCCTCGCACTGCGGGTCACCAAGGAGATCCGGTTTGAAGTGCACCCGGAGCCGCAGATCACGCCGCAGGGAAAGCGGTGTCTCGCCCCATTCCTCCAGTGCCTCGTGGCCGATGAGGATCGTTCCGTCCGGGCGGTGGAGGAGTGCCGTGGGAATGCCCGGGCGGCCGTTTCGGTCCAGGGAGACCGGAGAGGGGAGCGGTTCGTCGGCACTGCAACGGCAGAGATGGGTATTGCTCGTGCCGAAGTCCACGGCCAAGATGTCCGGACGTGTCACGGAACTCTCCTTTTCCGGAGCAATCCCTTGGAGAGAACCTTTCCGTTCCAGAGGACCGGCTTGCGTTCCACCCGGACGGGATCTCCGGGAAGAATGTGTCCGAAGGTCTCGAAATGCGTTGCGAGGTCCTCGCTCCATGCGAGAGGAGTTTCCGGGGCGCTCTCCGCGTCGGGATCGGAAGGAGAGGGTTCCAGGGAGTATCCGGCGAGAGAGGCTTCTTGAACCAGGTGTGCCGCGGCGGCGCGGAGTGTCCTGTCCCGTTCCGCCCCTTCCGGAGGGGCCTGTGTGGCAGCGGCAAGATCCTCCAGCGGGCCGGCGAGGCGGGAGAGGACATCCAGAGCGGTCAGGGAGGTGGATTTTTCCGGAGATGCCGGTGGAGGAGGAAGCGCCTGAAGGGCTCTCCCTTCCGCATCAAGAGCGGCGCGAACGCTGTTTTTCAGTGCCGCCGCCGCTTCGTTCCGTCGGAAGACCTTTCGGGGGCGGCAGAGAAAGAACAGAAAGAGAATGCCTCCGTAGAGGAAGAGACGCCGCGTTTTCCCACCCCCGGAGGGCACGCCGAAAAGCCGCTTCACCAAGGCGGTCGGACCGAATCCCGTCAGGTCGGCGAGAGTCGCTACCCCGAGCGCCGCAAGGAGCCCACGCCGAAGGTGAGAATTCTCTTCAAGAAAAAAACACAGTTTCGGAAGGAGCCACGCCCCGAGAGGGGCGCCGAGAAAGAGTCCCATTTTAGGAATGTGCAACAGGTATGTAGCGAGAGGCTCAAGGAAAAGCATGCCGCCGAGGCTTCCCGCGGCGGCGATGGCGGCGAGGCGCCCTGAAGGGATCTCATCGGCGAAGAAGGGGGCGAAGGAGTTCTCTTGTTCACTCGCGACGGAAAAGGAGTTCTCCATGACCATGGCGACGGGTTCGGAAAGACAGGCCAAAGCGGTGTTGCGGGCTTCCCGGAGCATGTCCGCCGTGGGAGGTGTCTTCCTCGTCAGGGAGTTCTCTTTCTCGGCAAGGGCCTGGAGAAACGCCTCCTCCACTCTGTCAGCGAGTTCCTTTGCCTCCTCGGCGGAGGGCAGGGCAACGCGCTTTTCAGGGATGCCCGAATCGGAGAAAGGGAACATGGAAACCTCCTTGCGAGAAATGGGGATGTCTCAGCGGAGCAGATCCGGTTTCAGGTGCTCCGTCAGTGTGGTCAAAGGAATGGAAAAGGTCGGCGTGCCGTCGCAGTGGGGAGTGTAGTCTCCGTCCTCCCAGAAAAGAACCAGTGCGTCGTCGGTGAGATAAAACTGGTCCGCCGTGGCCCCCACACCCCGAAAATCCTCCAGCATTGCAGTGATCTCTCCATTTTCCTGTTTCTGCCGGATCATGGAGGACATGCGCTCGTCCAGTGCCTTTTCCCAGTCGCTGTCGGGAAGAAAAAGATCCTTCAGGGCGAGGAGCGCGCCGTCCGCCTCCGAGAAGGTGCGGGCGTAAAGCCACGTGCCGGGGTGGGCGGCTCCCTGAAAATAGGTGAATTGCGTGAAGAGAAGGCTCACCAGGCCCTTGCTGTTTCGTGTCGCCTCCCAGGAGAGTTCTCCCGTGAATTCCGCGGGATCCTCCTTGCCGAATTCGACGAGGACGTACTCCACAAGCTTCTGGATCTCCTCGTTGATGGCGGTTGTCGCTCCGGCATTCTTGGGGAGCAGGACGTCCGGATAGGAAAGGGTGATGCCCGGAGACGTCACGGTCTTCGGGTGCAGCGATGCCGTCTGGGCAAGGGCCATCGCAGCGCAACAGAAAAGCATCAAACCTGTCAGGAACGGAAAGGCAAGGGATTTCCTCGCCATGACGTCTCATCGTCCTTTCGAAGATGTGCTCAGTGGCAAGCCACCCCCTGCATTATAGCGCAGGGGGTGGCTTGCTTTTCGGAATTTCAAGGAAATGTCTCTCGCCTCATGCCCAAGGGGAGCGACGTTATCGCGGGGTGGAGGAATCGCTCCCTCCTATGCTTCCGTTTCGGGCATGGAGGCCATGTACTTGTAGAGCTTCCACCGGGAGAGGATGTTCTTCTGGGCAGCCTCGATGAGTGCCTCCGATTCCGCCGGGTGTGCCCGATGGAGCATGGCGTACCGGGTCTCTCCGTAGACGTAGTCCTTGAGAGGCAGCGTGGGCTCCTTGCTGTCCAGCTGGAGAGGATTCTTTCCCGCCTCGGCGAGGCGCGGGTCGTACCGAAGGAGCGGCCAGTGCCCGGACTCCACGGCCTTTTTCTGCTGGCTCATGCCTGTCTTCAGGTCGAATCCGTGGGCGATGCAGTGGGAGTAGGCGAGGATGAGAGAGGTTCCCTCGTAGGATTCGGCCTCACGGAAGGCCTTCACCACATGATTGTCGTTGGCGCCGAAAGCGATCCGTGCCACGTAGACGGAGCCGTAGCTCATGGCCATCATGGCCAGGTCCTTTTTGAAGGCTTGCTTGCCTCCCGCGGCGAACTTGGCCACTGCGCCCATGGGCGTGGACTTGGACATCTGTCCTCCCGTGTTGGAGTAGACCTCGGTGTCCAGAACGAGAACGTTCACGTTGCGGCCCGAGGCCAGCACGTGGTCCAGCCCGCCGTAGCCGATGTCGTAGGCCCATCCGTCGCCGCCGACGATCCAGACGCTTCGCTTCACGAGAGCGTCTGCAACCGGCAGCAGCAGTTTCGCTTCGGTGGCGGTGCTCGTTGCGAGCTTGGCCTTGAGAGTCGCCACACGGTCGCGCTGGGTGGCGATGCCTTCCTCGGTGGTCTGGTCCGCTTCGAGGATGTTCTTCACGAGATCGTCGCCCACGGTGCCGCCGAGCTTCGCAAGCAGCTCCCGGGCGAACTCGTTCTGCTTGTCCACAGCGAGGCGCATGCCCATGCCGAACTCCGCGTTGTCCTCGAAGAGGGAGTTCGCCCAGGCCGGTCCCCGTCCGTCGGCATTCACCGCCCAGGGGGTGGTGGGAAGATTCCCGCCGTAGATGGAGGAACACCCCGTGGCGTTCGCTACGAGCGCCCGGTCGCCGAAGAGGGCGGAGAGAAGTTTCACGTAGGGCGTCTCGCCGCATCCGGCGCAGGCTCCGGAGAATTCGAAGAGGGGGCGGAGGAGCTGCACGTCCTTGACGACGTTGAGGTTCAGATCCTTGCGGGCCACGTCGGGGATAGAGAGGAAGAAGGCGAAGTTCTCCCGTTCCTGCTCCCGAAGGGGCGGTTGAGGTGCCATGTTGATGGCCTTCCGCTCCGGGTTCTCCTTGTTCTTGGCGGGGCAGTTCTGCACGCAGAGACCGCAGCCTGTACAGTCTTCGGGAGCTACCTGGACGGTGAACTTCTGTCCGGGGAAGCTCTTCCAGTTGGCGTTCACGGACTTGAAGGTCGTGGGTGCTTTGTCGAGGAGTGCGGGATCATAAACCTTGGACCGGATCACCGCATGGGGGCACATGACGACGCACTTGCCGCACTGAATGCAGACCTCGGGATCCCAGACGGGGATCTCCAGGGCGATGTTCCGCTTCTCCCACTGGGTCGTGGCGGCAGGAAAGGTGCCATCGACGGGCATGGCGCTCACGGGAAGGTCGTCGCCCTCGTTGGCGATGATGGGACCCAGGACGTTCTTCACGAAATCCGGCGCCTCCGCGGGAACCGCGGGACGCATGTCGAACGCGGCGGACACGGAAAGCCCGTCGGTCTTCACCTCGTGGAGGTGTGCCAAGGCTGCGTCCACGGCGGCGAAGTTCTGCCGCACCACCGCTTCGCCCCGTTTGCCGTAGGTCTTCTCGATGGCCTTCTTGATGGCGGCGATGGCCTCGTCCTTGGGGAGAACACCGCTGATGGCGAAAAAGCAGGTCTGCATGATGGTGTTGATGCGCCCGCCCATGCCGGTCTTTTCCGCGACCTCATAGCCGTTGATGACGTAGAAGCGGATCTTCTTGTCCAGGATTTGTTTCTGCACCTTTTCCGGCAGATGATTCCAGACCTCGTCGGGGCCGTAGATGCTGTTCAGGAGAAAGATCCCTCCGGACTTGAGGTTTTTCAGCATATCGTACCGTTCGAGGAAGGAGAACTGGTGACAGGCCAGGAAGTCCGCCCGGGTCACCAGGTAGGGCGCGTGGATCGGATCGGGGCCGAAGCGGAGGTGGGAGATAGTGATTCCTCCGGATTTCTTCGAGTCGTAGACGAAGTAGCCCTGGGCGTAGTTCGGCGTCTCCTCGCCGATGATCTTGATCGAGTTNNTCTTGATGGAGTTCTTGTTGGCACCCACGGTGCCGTCGGCACCGAGGCCGTAGAAGAGGCAGCTCTTCGTTTTGGGGTTTTCCGTGGAGAAGGAGGCATCCACGGGAAGGCTCAGGTGCGTTACGTCATCCTCAATGCCCACCGTGAAGTGCTTCTTGGGCGTCGCTTTGGCAAGTTCGTCGAAGACAGCCTTCACCATGGCGGGGGTGAATTCCTTGGAGGAGAGACCATACCGGCCGCCGATGACGGAGACGGCAGGCCTGGAGTCCTTGATGACCGTCGCGACGTCGAGGAAGAGCGGTTCACC
>DIMS01000027.1:20535-20798 GCA_002425685.1 Synergistaceae bacterium UBA5560
AGAAGGGGCGGTAGAGGCGCACCTTGATCATGCCCACCTTCTCGCCCGAGGCGACGAGGTAGTCCACGGTTTCCTGGGTGGTCTCCGCGCCGGAGCCCATGACGATCACCACGCGCTCCGCGTCGGGGGCACCCACGTAGTCGAAGAGGTGGTACTGACGGCCGACGACTTTGGCGAAGGCGTCCATGGCCTTCTGGACGATCCGGGGACAGTCGGCGTAGAAGGGATTGCATGCCTCCCTGGCCTGGAAGAAGACGTCCGGG
>DIMS01000027.1:20932-21382 GCA_002425685.1 Synergistaceae bacterium UBA5560
TGTGGTCGCCGAAGATGGAAAGTGCGTGGGTCGCCACGGTGCGGGCCGAGACGTGGAAGACCGTGGGCGTGAGTTCTCCCGCGATTTTGAAGAGGTTGGGCACCATGAGGAGGAGTCCCTGGGAGGCGGTGAAGGTGGTGGTGAGCGCTCCCGCCTGAAGTGCGCCGTGTACTGCGCCGGCGGCTCCGCCTTCGCTCTGCATCTCCGTCACCTGGGGAACGGTGTTCCAGATATTGGTCATGTTTTTCGAGGACCATTCGTCGGCCCATTCGCCCATGGGAGACGATGGCGTGATGGGATAGATGGCGATGACCTCGTTGGTGAGGTGCGCTACATATGCCGCCGCTTCGTTGCCGTCGAGCGTTACATTGGGTCGTACCATTGCGAGACCTCCTTAAAAACGTTCGTAGGATCTTTCGGGAAAACGGCGATGGGGTGGAAGCGCTCGCG
>DIMS01000012.1:0-2065 GCA_002425685.1 Synergistaceae bacterium UBA5560
CACGGCACGAACTCACCGAGGAAGACTGGGATTTTCTGGTGACGCATCTTAAGCTGGCCCTCGGCTATGTGGACGCGTCGCTCAAGGCCCGCCGGGCGGAGGGGAACTTCTGATGCACCCGCCCCTGACGGCGCTGCCCGACCGGCCGCCCCACAGGGTCAAGGAAATGCCGGCCAACGCGGCGACAGCTCTCCCCGATGGTGGACGTTGCATCGACGAAACCGCCCTCCTGCGCGACACGGCGGTTTTCCGGCGGGGCCCGGCATTCCGGTGCGGAGGCGCCCCATGACGTGGGCGGAGGTGACGGCGCGCAAGCTCTGGGTGCGCCTCGGCAGTCCGGAACCGCCCGTGGATGTGGGCGCGGTGTGCCGGACGCTCGGGGTCGAGATCTGGGTCGTCTCCTGCGGCAGCGCGCTCTTCGACGCTGTGTACACGCCGCGCACCCGGGACGGGCGGCGTCTCGTCACCGTGAACGGGGCGCTGAGCCGGGAGCGACAGCGCTTCAGCGTGGCCCACGAGCTGGGGCACGCCCTGCTGGCGGGACACGCCGCCAAAACGGCGGGGGCAACGTGGAATCTGGAGCGGTCACCGCTCCGCGAGACCGAGGCCAATCGTTTCGCCGCGGAGCTGCTCATGCCCAAGCTGCTCCTGGTCCGGGAACCGCGGCGCCTTGTTCCGCCCGTGAAAGAGCTGGCGGCGCGCTATCTCGTCTCCCGGGAAGCCATGCGGATCCGCCTGACACAGCTCGGCCTGATGCCGCTTTGCGCCGACGAAGGGGCGGGCGCGCAGGAAGAGACGGGGGGCCTTGAGGACGCCGGATAGAATCAGAATCGCGCCCCCGAAGCGCGATGACTGCTTCGGGCAGGTGTCCGCGGCGGGCAGATTGCCGCTTCTGGAGGACTTCCGCGGCGTGGCATTGCGCTTGTGGAGGTTTCCGCGAAGCAGCGTCGCGCTTATGCAGATTCACGCAACGTTGCACTTGTGACACATTCACTCTTTCGCCCGGAGCATTTTCTGGAAACATCTCTCCCGGAACGAGGTCTTTTCCAGAAATCCGTGACGGAGCGTCTTTCAAAAAATCGTTTCGGCGCAAAGCACCGTCGCCACGCAAAACCCTTCGCACGAGCGCAGGCGCAAAAAGGGATGTCGAAAAGAGTGAAAATGATGTACACTGACATCAGGGCATTCGTCTTTTCAGAGCACCCTCCTCTTCAGGACATTCCTCTTCTTTCGGAAACACATTGCACAGAAGGAGGCGAAGCACGACCATGACAAAATTCTTCGGAGTGTTGCTCGCGGCGGTTCTTCTGTTCTGGGTGGCGACAGCGCTCTTCTCCCGCACCGCCTCCGCAGCATCCGGGACGGGCACACCCGGCAACGCCGACGCGGCATCCCCCGCGCCCGGCGCGGTCTCGCAAGAGGCCCCCGGCGGCGAGCATTCCGGTGAAGGCGGCGGAAGCACCGCGCCGCTCCTCTCCCGAAGCGGCGTCAGGCTGCACATATTCAAGGACGGCGAGATGGACTTTCAGCTTCTCCGGAGCTTCGGCGCCGATTTCTACGGCGGTGGCACTCCCGGAGAGATTCTCCTCGCCGCGGAGGACATCGCCGACGGAGACCCCGCGTCGTGGCAGGCCGCCTTCGCGGCCCTCGGCGCCCGGCTGGAGGCCGACGGCGAGGCTCGTCTGGCAAAGGGCAACCGGACCAGCGCCCGGGACTCCTTCTTCCGTGCCGCCTCGTACTACCGCGCCGCGGAATACTACGGCGACCAGCTCGATGAGACGACCCGCGCCCTGGGCATGTCCTGCCGGGAGACCTTTCTCAAGGCGCTGAACCTCTCCGGATGGTACGTGGAGGACCTGCGCATTCCCTTCGGAGACGGCTTTCTGCCGGGATATTTCATCCGCTCCGGCGCTCCCGGCGAGCGGCGCAAAACGCTCCTGACGCAGAGCGGCTTCGACGGTACCGCGGAGGAGATGTTCTTCGCCGCGGGGCGCGCCGCCCTGGAGAGGGGGTACAATGTGCTCCTCTTCGAAGGACCCGGCCAGGCCGGACTGCGGCGCTTCGT
>DIMS01000012.1:2124-8415 GCA_002425685.1 Synergistaceae bacterium UBA5560
AGCTTCGGCGGCTACTTCGCCCTCTCCGCCGCGCTGGGCGAACCGCGCCTCGCCGCGGTGGTCGCCAACTCGCCTCTGCTGGACATGAGCGCCTACGCCGTGGCCACCATGGGCGAACAGGTGGCGGCGCAGTTCGAGGAAAACGATCTCTCCGTGGAGGATCTCAAGGCCCTTCCGCCGGAGGCGATGCCCCCCAAGTACCGTTTGTCCCTGCTCAACCTGTGTCTGCGCTTCGGGGAGCCCTCGGTCAAGGCCATGCTGCACCGGCTGAAGGAGTTCCACATCTCGCCGGAGCAGCTCGCCACGCTTTCCATGCCCGCCCTCGGCATGGTCAGCGCCGGAGAGGGGGCCATTCCCCTGGAGCAGTCCCGGGCCTTCGCCGCCGCGGCGCCCAAGGCGACGCTCCACGTCTTCGAACGGGAGAGCGGCGCCAACGCCCACTGCCAGCTCGACAATCTGCCCCTTTCCGCGGCGGTGCTCTTCGACTGGCTGGACGAACAGTTGCGCTGACGCAGGCGCCCGACAAACGACGGACGAGGAGCACCGGCACGGACACCGAAACGAAAAACAGCCGACTCATGAAGACGCAGGCGAAAATGCGGGCCTGCCACAACGCCGGGAGAGAACCTCCGGCGAGGAAAATCGTGAAGAAACACAGGAAAGGGGGGTCCTCCATGACCGCGTCGCCCCGTCTCCTCGAAGGAGCCGCGTCGTTTCCCCGGGGCAAACCCGGCACCCCGGTGCCGAACACCGTTCTCCCGGGTGCCGGGTGGAAACTTCCGACGGAGAGCGAACGGCGACTCCTCGCGGCTCTGCTCCCCGCGCCGGGGAGTGCGCCGTCGCACCTGCGACGACGACGCCCCACCTTTCGGGGAATTCTTCGCCGCCTGGGAGGGCTTCTGCCGCGACGCCCCTTTCTTCCCTCCCCCTCCCCAAGGGCGGAATGAGCACGGAACCGAGCGGAGAGCGAACGCCCGGACGGAGATGTTCCCCGGGTCGGGCGGAAACTTCCCGGGATACAACGGAAACACTTCCGGGGCCGGCACAGTCCAAGCTCCCGGAGGCGATACAGGCACACTTCCGTCCCTGGGGCCGCATCCTCGAAAGATGAGCCTCGGGCCTCATGTCATACGGGACATCTTGTGTTATACCGTTTCAAACAACGTGACATGCGACGCTGTGACAGAATCTGCCGACGAGTCGATGGCGCTTCGCTACAGCAGAGAGAAGGAGCAGCCCGCGAACACCACCATGCGGCGATGTTCTTCGCCGGGACAAGCCTCCTTCCCTTCGGTCGCATCTTTTCCCCGGAAGACGACCCCCTTTTCCGCCGCAGATGATACTTGACATTGACAGCGTGTCAACGTTTATCCTTGTCCGAAAGGAGGGCGTGACTCCGGTCCCTTCTTCCATGAACCCGGAGACACGTTCTCTCAGGCCGGGCGGCATGCCCCCGGGAGAGCGTAACGGCGCAGGCAGCGCGACGACGCGATGCGGTGCGGCACGACGCCCAAGAGAGAACCCCCGAAAGGACGATGCGTCATGAACGACGTGCTGAAACCCCGCAACAAGGAAACATGCGGCAACGGGGAAACGACGGACGACGCCGGAATGTTCGCGGAACAGCCGGCGAGACAAGCGAAAACAGACGCGGGTGAAGGAGCGCCGGGGCCTCCGGCCTTCGACATGTTCTCCGAAACTTCCGCAGGCCTTCTCTTCGACCGGGCCTCCGGAACTCCTGCCGGAGAAAACGCCCCCGACGCCGAGGAGAGCGAGAAAAGCCGGGCCGAACTGTTTCTCGAGGCGGGCATCGACAAACTCCTCTCCGAAATGGACGTGGCCGCCATCGAGAGCGACGGCACGGTCAAGCCCGTGGACGCCACCTTCGACGTGCAGGTCCCCAAGGACCGCCTCAAGGCACTGGCGGATCTTTACCCCGCCTCGGGAGGCGGCAAAGCGCTGGATTATGCGGCCATCTGCGACCATCTCCTGGAGATGGGCATCAAGGAGATCGCCGAGGAGAGCCTCTCCGAGGGGGTGCGCCTCTGCAACACCACCGGGGAGATCCAGCGCCGGGTGGTCGCCGCCGAGGGCATTCCTCCGAAATTCCCCCGGGAGGCGCGGCTCGAAATCCTCTTCCCCCTGGAAGGGCGCAAGCCGCCCCGCATGGAACACGCCGAGGCGAAGGTAGACTACCGGGACAAGGGAGAGATCTTCTCCGTCGAGACGGGGGAGCTGCTCGCCATCCTTGAACCCGCCATTCCGGGCGAACCGGGACGGGACATCTTCGGCAACGTCATCGAGGTCCCCGCCCCGCCCAAATCACCCCTCACCATGGGAGACGGCGTCGCCTCCGAGGACGGCAAATTCTTCACGGCCGCCACCACGGGGCAGCCCATGTTCCGGGGCAACCGCCTCCTGGTCAAGCCCGTGGTGGTGGTGCGGGGCGACGTGGATCTGAGCGTGGGCAACGTGCTCTTCGACGGCAGCATCATCGTCCGGGGCCACGTGCGCGAGGGATTTCTCGTCAGCGCCGGAGTGGACGTGGAAGTCTTCGGCAACGTGGAGTCCGCCTCCATCAAGGCCGGGCGGGACGTGCACATCCACGGAGGCATCCTGGGCGAGACAAGCGACATCGACGCCGGAGGCAAGGTGACCATGCGCTTCATGGAAGGCGGCATCGTTGCCGCCGACGAAGAAGTGATCGCCAAGTCCCATCTCATGCACGCCCGGGTCCACTCCGGCAAGAGCGTGATTCTCGAAGGACGGCGCGGCTCCGACAAGGGCGTCCTCGGCGGCTCCGTGGTGGCCCTGGAGCGGATCGACGTCGTCGCTGCGGGCACTCCCATGGGCACCCGCACCCTTCTTGCAACGGGCATCGACTTCCGCACCCGGGCGAGAATCGAGGCACTGGAGGCGCGCATCCGGGAACTTCAGGAAATGGCGGCGAAAATCTCCGAGGTGATGAAGCGCAGCGTCACCCGCTTCGTCAAGGACGGCCGCATCGTCCTTCCCCCGGACATCCAGACCAAGATGGAGCTGCTCATCCAGCACTACAACGCCTCCATCCGGGAGCTGCACCACCTGCAGGACGAGCGGACCGCCCTGCGGAACAGCATGGAACAAAAGATACGGGGCGGCGGCTACATCAAGGTGAAGCAGAAGCTGCACCCGGGCGTCATCGTGGAGATCCGCGGCACCCGCCGGGAGATCAAGGACGAGCTGCGCTTCGTCTCCTTCCGGTTCGACAGCGACACGGGCTCCATCGCCATGGGTTCGTACCGGTAGACACCGCAGTCCCCACAAGAGCGCAAGACCTCCGCGCAGGCACATTCAGGCAGCGCCCCCGTCCGACGACGGGGGCGCTGTTTTCGCGGAAAAGCCCTTGACCTTGACAGCGTGTCAGGGTTTAGCATGTCCAAAGAAATGGAGTGCATCGCACTGCCGGGCGGAGTGCGCACGCAAACACCCCGCACACAACCGACGACGAGGGAGAGATACTGCATGCAGCACAGCGAAGATCCACATTATGGAAACATGAGATTCGTGGCTGCGGGAATTTTTCTGGCGCTTTTTCTCTGCCTCGGGGTGGGAACACCGGATTGGCACAGCGTTTTCCGCACCGCTTCCGCCGAAGCGGCGGTGAAGTACGTCACGCAGGGCGGCGCGGGAGCACGGGACGGATCGAGCTGGGGCAACGCCTTCGGCGAGGCGGAGCTCCCCGCCGCCATTCAGGGCGCCACGGCGGGGGACGAGTTCTGGATCGCCAAGGGCGCCTACCGCCCCTCGGTGACAAACGACGCCGACGCCACCTTCGAGCTTGTGGAGGGCGTGGCGCTCTACGGCGGCTTTTCCGGCACCGAAACTGCCAGCGCGGACCGGAACTGGAGCGCCAACGTCACGGTTCTCACGGGTGACCTGGCGAACGACGATGTGGGCAAAGTGAACGGCGTCACCCTCAGCGCCGGCCAGATACGGGGCATCAACAGCAAAACCGTGGTCACGGCGGACAGCAGCATCACGGACAGCACCGTACTCGACGGTCTCACCGTCACCGCCGGAAGAAACACCGCGGGAGAGGGCGGCGGCATGGTCAACACGGACGGCAGCCCCAAAATCACCAATTGCACCTTCGCGGGAAACACCACTCTCCTGGCCTACGGCGGCGGCATCTTCAACGACGGAGGCAGCCCCACCATCACCGACTGCACCTTCTCAGGGAACAGCGCCCTCTACGGCGGCGGCATGGTCACGGACGGCGGCAGCCCCACCATCACCGACTGCACCTTCGAGGGAAACACCGCCTCCCTGATCGGCGGCGGCATGGTCAATCTGAACAGCACCGTCGTCACCGTCACGGGCTGCACCTTTTCGAGCAACGCCGCCCCCGCCGGCGGGGGCATGGTCAACGACAGCAGCACCGTCACCGCCACGAACTGCGCCTTTTCACAAAACTCCGCTCTTTTGGCTGACGGCGGCGGCATGGTCAATCTGAACGGCACCGTCGTCACCGTCACGGGCTGCACCTTCTCAGAAAACAGCGCCACAAGCAGTGGTGGCGGCATGATCAACTCGGGCAGCACCGTCACCATAACGGGCTCCGTCTTTTCACGAAATTCCGCTTCTGGGATTGACGGCGGCGGCATGGTCAACGACAGCAGCACCGTCACCGCCACGGACTGCACCTTCTCAGGAAACAGCGCCATGAGCGGTGGCGGCGGCATGGTCAACGACAGCAGCGACGCCGTCGTCACAAACTGCACCTTCTCCGGAAACACCGCGACCGACTATGGCGGTGCCGGTATGGTCAACCTCAGCAGCAACCCCATCGTCACCAACTGCACCTTCTCGGGGAACAGCGCCACCACCTGCGACGGCGGCGGCATGGCCAACACGGACAGCAGCCCCATCGTCACGGGCTGCACCTTTGCAGGGAACACCGCGAGCGAGGGCGCCGGCATGGCCAACACGGACAGCAGTCCCACGATCGCCAATTGCATCTTCTGGAACGCCTCCGCCGCGGACGAAATCTCCGAGACGGGCTCCGGCGCCGCAACCGTGACCCACAGCGTGGTCCGGGGAGGCTACGCGGGCACGGACATCATCACCATCGACCCGAATCTCGGCCCCCTGGCGTGGCACGGCGGCGTCACCGAGACGATGGCCCTCCCCGCAGGCAGCTCCGCCCTCGATGCGGGGCTGGGCACGGGAGTGCACACCATCGGCGGAACCACTGTCACCGTCCTCTCCGCGGACCAGCGCGGCGTCTTCCGCCCCCAGGGCGCGGGCGTGGACATTGGCACCTACGAGTACTGGGCGGGAAAGGCGATTCTCGCCGTGGAGACCGAGGGCTCCGGAACAGTGACGCGAACATCCCCGGGAAGTGCCTTCGGCACACAGGGCAACCAGTGGTCCTACGACACAAACACGATGGTGACCCTGACAGCCGCCGCCACCGCACCCTGGTCCTTCGCGGCATGGAGTGGTGACGTCTCGGGGACGAACCCCGTGACCACCGTGACCATGAACGGGGACAAGCGCGTCACCGCCCGCTTCGTCCGGGGCTGGACCATCACCGCCTCGGCGGGCCCGGGCGGAACCATCGCTCCCGCGGGAAACGTGACGGTGCCGGAGGGCACGGACCAGACCTTCACGGTCACTCCGAACGCGGGTTACGCCGTGGCGGACGTCACCGTGGACGGTGTCTCCATGGGAAGCGCAACGACCTACACGTTCCCCAACGTGACGGCGAACCACACCATCGAAGCCGCCTTCACCGCCGCACCCACGGCGACGCCGACACCGCCGGACCCGACGGCGACGCCGTCACCGACGGGCGGTCCCACGCCGTCGCCCTTTCCTTCGCCGGACCCGAGCATTCCCCTGCCCGAGATAACCCTCACCCTCACCCTCGTGTCGGGGGGAACGGTCATCGCGGGACCCGTGTTCATCACCGATCCGCAAGCCCTGACACGTCTCCTCGACGCCCCCTCCCTGCTCGAGGCGCTCTTCAACTTCGCCCCCGAGGCGGTCGCTGCGGGAATGTACAACCGGGAGGCATCGGAGCTTTTCTCCATCCTGGCGCAGCTCGATCCCGGCGTAACGGAGCTGACGCTCCTCGTGGACATTTCCATGGGGGGCGTCTCTCCGGGCTATT
This sequence comes from Synergistaceae bacterium UBA5560, assembly GCA_002425685.1. Lineage (GTDB taxonomy): Bacteria > Synergistota > Synergistia > Synergistales > Aminiphilaceae > Aminiphilus. The sequence goes on from DIMS01000012.1 coordinate 8,282, forward strand.
CGGCGACGGTCTTTCTGCTGGTCCGCACCTTTGACGATCAGGGCAACCCCACGGGATTCACGCTTCTCCCCCGCGAGGAGGACGCGTCGGTCTTCCGCCGCAGCGCCACCGACGAGACCTGGCGGGTGGCCATT
>DIMS01000084.1:0-222 GCA_002425685.1 Synergistaceae bacterium UBA5560
CTTGCCCACCCCCGTGGGACCGAGGAAGAGAAAGGAGCCGATGGGACGCCGGGGATCCTTCAGACCGCTCCGCGCCCGGTGCACCGCGTCCACCACAGCCTCCACGGCCTCGTCCTGCCCGATCACCCGGCGGTGGAGGATGTCCCCCAGGCGGAGCAGCTTTTCCCGCTCCCCCTCCACAAGGCGCGACACGGGAATGCCCGTCCATTTGCTGACGATGGC
>DIMS01000084.1:303-445 GCA_002425685.1 Synergistaceae bacterium UBA5560
TGGCGGAGCTGTTCCTCCTCCGCGGCGAGACGCCGCTCCAGATCGGGCAACGCACCGTGGCGGAGTTCCGCCGCCCGGTTCAGATCGTAGGCACGCTCGGCCTGCTCGATCTCGCGCCGCATTTTCTCGATCTGCTCGCGCA
>DIMS01000084.1:552-1171 GCA_002425685.1 Synergistaceae bacterium UBA5560
CCTCCTCGATCTCGAGCTGCATCACCTTCCGCGCCGCCGCGTCCAGCTCCGCCGGCAACGAGTCGATTTCGGTGCGGATCATTGCACAGGCCTCATCGACGAGGTCGATGGCCTTGTCGGGCAGAAAACGTTCCGTGATGTAGCGGTTCGACAGCACCGCCGCAGCCACGAGGGCATTGTCCTGGATGTGCACGCCGTGGTGCACCTCGAAGCGCTCCCGCAGGCCCCGGAGAATGGACACCGTGTCCTCCACCGAGGGCTGTTCCACGTAGACGGGCTGGAAGCGCCGCTCCAGAGCAGCGTCCTTCTCGATGTGCTCCCGGTATTCGTCGAGGGTGGTGGCGCCGATGCAGTGCAGCTCGCCCCGGGCGAGCATGGGTTTGAGCATGTTCCCCGCGTCGAGGGATCCTTCGGCCTTGCCGGCGCCGACGATGGTGTGCAGCTCGTCGATGAAGAGAATGACCCTTCCGTCGGATTCCTTCACCTCGTTGAGCACCGCTTTGAGACGCTCTTCAAACTCGCCGCGGTACTTTGCCCCCGCGACGAGAGCCCCCATGTCGAGGGCGAAGATGGAGCGATCCTTGAGTCCCTCGGGGACATCGCCCCGGACGATGCGGTG
>DIMS01000084.1:1199-63121 GCA_002425685.1 Synergistaceae bacterium UBA5560
TTGTTCTTTGTCTTGCGGCTCAGAATGCGGATCACCGAACGGATCTCCTCGTCCCGGCCGATGACGGGATCAAGCTTGCCGCTTTTGGCAAACTCCACCAGGTCCCGCCCGTACCGAGAAAGCGCCTCGTAGGTGCCTTCCGGCGTAGCGCTCTGCACGCGCACCCGCCCGCGCACCTCCGCGAGGACACTCAGAAAACGCTCCTCCGTAATCCCCGCTTCCTTAAGGAGACGCCCCACCGCCGTGGCAGCCCCCTCGGCGACGAGCGCCGCGAAGAGGTGTTCCACCGAGACGTACTCGTCCTTCAGGCGCGTCGCCCGTTCTTCCGCGTCCACCAAAAGGCGCTGCAAACGCTGGGAAATATAGATCTTTCCAGGCTCGACGCCCCGGCCCGACACGCGGGGTCTCCGGGAGAGTTCGCGCTCCACCCCGGAGGCCAGCGTCTCCACGGGAATCTCCATGCGGTGCAGAAGCCGGGGGACGAGCCCCCCCTCCTGGCGGAGCAACGACAGGAGCAGATGCTCTCCGTCCACTTCCTGATGCCCTGACGAAACGGCCAGATTCTGCGCCGCCAGAAGCGCTTCCTGGGATTTCTGGGTCAATTTGTTCAGATCCATGTGCATCAGCATCCTTTCACGTGTCGTTCCTCGCGCCCCTCACCCGCCCGTTTCCGTCCGGTTTCTCGGCACACCCCGCCTTCGGCAGTGGGCACACGACAGCTTTGCGGAGATGTTTTTGACTTTATTTGATCTTCATCCAGTATAAAGGTCAGCATAGGACAAACAAGTACTCTCAAGCCCGGATTGTCGGTTTTAAAAAGACATATTTCCTGAAACAGGCCCCTTTCTCCCTCATTCGCCATCTTTCTTCGTTTTATCCTCGAAACATGTGGACACAGTGTGTCCTCTGGTATCCTTTCCTCACAGGGGATTCGATGCGCACAGTCCCGCCACCGGAACGAACGCGCCGCCCCAGGAGGTTTTTCCATGGATCGTGACCTGGGCAATGGACTTTCGCAGATATGGTGACGCCGTGCTCAGGTGGGATGAAATCAGAGCAAAGAATTCCGAAGAAAAATCAACCCTTTGACCTCCCGCGCATTCCGTGGTATAAACGCACAAACCTTTTCGGAAGGAGCGGACGGACATGAGTGATATGCACCACGACACAACGCGTTTCACGTGTTCTTTCTGCTCCGCCATCATTATTATTACGAGCGCGGCTCCTCCTCGCAGGACCGGCGCTTAGCGCCATATGGTCGAAAGCGAGGCCGGGGCCCGTACAAAGGGGCCCCGGCCTCTTTTTTTGTTTTTCCGGAAAATGATCCGGAACGCTGATTCGGCAGAGACAGGGAGGACGAGAGCCATGGAACTGCACTGCACGACACCCACCGTAGAGTCGAAACCTCTGAGCCAACGTACCGGACGAAGCGTCTTTCTCAAGATGGAATGCTTCCAGAACGCCGGATCCTACAAAATTCGCGGCATCGGACGCCTCTGCAGTGAATCCGTGGCGGCGGGGAAAACCCATCTCGTCTCCTCCTCCGGCGGTAACGCGGGATACGCCGTAGCCTATGCGGGACGCAGGCTCGGCGTCCCCGTCACCGTTGTCGTTCCCGTGACCACCTCGGAGGTAGCCCGGGAGCGTATCGCCTCGGAGGGGGCCCGGGTCATCGCGGCGGGCGACGTCTGGGACGATGCGGAGCGCCACGCCCTGGAACTGGCCCGGGAAGAGGAATGCGCCTACATTCCTCCCTTCGACCATCCGTCGCTCTGGAAAGGCTATACCACCCTCGTGGACGAACTGACCGTGCAGATGGACAAACCCGACGCGCTCGTTCTCTCCGTCGGCGGCGGCGGCCTGCTCTCGGGCGTCGTGGAAGGGCTTCGCAAACACGGCTGGGACGACGTTCCCGTCGTGGCCGTCGAGACCGAAGGCGCCGCCTCCTTCGCATCATCCCTTCGGGCGGGACACCTCGTCCGCCTGGAGAGGATCCATACCATCGCCGCCACTCTGGCGGTCAGACAGGTGACTCCCCGTGCGTTGGAAGTGAATGCCCTGCACCCCGTCCGTTCCTGCACCGTGAGCGATGCGGCGACGGTCCGGGCCTGCCTGGCCTTCGCCGACGACCACCGCGTCCTGGTGGAGCCCGCCTGCGGCGCCTCCCTTTCCGTCCTCTACGACAACGCCCCCGTCCTCGAAGACGCCCGGCGCGTCCTCGTGGTGGTCTGCGGCGGCACGGGAGTCTCCCTGAGCATCCTCTCCGACTGGGAACGGCGCTTCTGCACGGACAGCGTTCCGGCCTCCGCCAAGGAACTCGTCCCCTGCGCATGAAAAGGGACGGCCCCTTCCGGAACCGCCCCTTCTTCGCGAGAACAAAAAACCATAAACAGGCGTGACGGGCTCTCCTCTCTATCGCCGGGTGGCGGTCTCCCGAAGGGTGGTGACCACAGCCTCGATTCGGGCGGTGAGCTCCTTGAGGTGGTCGATGACCGAAGCCATCTCCGCCATGTGGGCGGTGTGGCTCTCCACGACGCTGCGGGTTTCGCCGATGCCCCCCTCGATGGCGTCCATACCGCCGGTGATGCTCTGGAGAATGCTCTCGATCTTGCCGGCGGAGTTGACACTCACGTCGGCGAGCTTGCGCACTTCATCGGCCACCACGGCGAACCCCTTGCCGTGGACACCCGCCCGAGCCGCCTCGATGGCGGCGTTGAGCCCCAGCAGTTTCGTCTGATTCGCCACGTTTCGGATAAAGCCGAGGATTTCGTCCGTCTCGGAGACTTTGGACCGCGCTTCGGAGGACGCCTGCAGAAGTCCCTCGGAGGTGGTGACGAGAGAAGCCACCTGGTCGGAAAGACGCTTCGACATGTCCGCCATGGACGACACATCGCCGTTCAATTCCTCCGAAAGTCCCTCGAAATGGGCCGCGTTGTCCCGGTTGAGGAGGCGCTGGTAGCCGATCTCCGAAAGGGCGTTGGCAACAAGGAAAAGAAGGTCCGCTGCAGCACGAATGCTTGCTTCCGGAACGATACGGATCTTCCCGAGCGCACGGATGTAGTCATCGGGATCCACCCCGATCTCCCGAGCGATGCGGCGGAACTTCTCCTCGTCGGGAGGCTCCGGAAGAACCTGACCGGCGAGCATGCTGCCGATCTGGCGTCCCTTGAGCATGATGGGAGCCGCCATGTCCATGAGTCCCCCGTGGCAGAAGTACACCGAGGGCTTTCCCGTGCGGGCAGCCTCCTGCCCTCCCTTGATGTCGCATTCGTTGCACCGCTTGAATCCTTCCGGACTCTGTCGCGTGATGTCCATGCAGAATTCCGTGAAGTTCGACGGCTTCGTCACGGGGCCCTTCATGTCCACGGTGATGCTCGCCATTCCCATGGCCTTGGCGAAGCAATCCTGGAATTTCTGGATGAACTCAAGGTCCATGACATCCTTCAGTTCCACCTTGGAGATATCCATGCTCCCCCCACCCTTCTTTTTTCTGTTTCACAGCCTCCTCCAGCTCTTTTTACATTATAGCAACTTATAGCAACGGCGACAGAAACATTTCAGTGGATTCCAATCCTTGCCATGTTTTGATTTTTTGCTCGATTTCCGTCCCGGGGCAGTCCAAAACCGCGGATCACACGGAATGGTCCACAGGCAAAAGGGCGTCCCCTGCGGACGCCCTTCGCTCAACGAAGTCGGACAAAAAAACGAAAGTCTGCGGACAAGCACCCCCGCCCCTTCACGCGCATCATCCGTGCTCTCCTCTGGGGTCAAAGGCGGACTCCCGGGAAAGACGCTCGAAAAGATCCCGCTCCTTGGCGGAGAGAGCTTTGGGAACCACGATGCGAAGCACCGCGAAGAGATCCCCCGGCTCTCCTCTCCGCTTGGGCATGCCCTTGCCGCGAAGACGAAGACGCCGGCCACTGGAACTCCCCGCCGGAATCTTCACCCGAACGGGTCCGTTCAACGTGGGGACGGCAACGTCGCTTCCGAGAGCAGCCTCCCAGGGAGAAATGTTCACCGTGGTGGTAAGATCATGCCCCTCCAGGGCGAAGTGTCGATGCGGCAGAAGACGCACCCGAAGAAAGAGATCACCGCCGGAGCGGGGGTCCCCCTGTCCTGTGATGCGTACCCTGGAACCCTCGGTCACACCGGGAGGAATGTGGACATCGAGGGAGCGTCGATCCCCCGAAACCGTCTCCACAAGAAAATTTTTCGTGCATCCCTTGGCGGCTTCCTCCAGGGTAAGTTCCACCGCACCGTTGTCACTCCGTTCTCCCGCCCTTTCCCCGAAGAATTCCGCACCGTCTCCCGAAGAGGCGCCGGAACGACGCCGGCTCCGCCCGGAAGCGGCAAAGCGATCCGCTCCACCGCCGGCGAAAGCCCCGCCTCCGAAAACGGCACGGAAAAAGTCGCTGAAATCTCCGAAGGGGGAGTGCTCATCGGAGGAAGAGAAGTGAATCTCCACGTTCTGCCACGGATCTCCCGCACTCCCGCGGAATCCGCTCCGACCCTGAGGCGGCGAAAAGTCCGCACCGTTCTGCCAGTCCGAGCCCAACGCATCGTACTTGGCGCGTTTCTCCGGATCCTTGAGAACTTCGTAGGCCTCGTTGATTTCACGATAGCGCTCGTCCGCTCCCGTTTTTTTATTCACGTCGGGATGCCATTCCTTGGCAAGCCGACGGAAGGCTTTCCGGATTTCCGCCTCCGACGCCTTTCTGTCCACACCCAGAACGGCATAGTAGTCCTTGTAGGCGACCGGCATGGTTCTTCCCTCCCCTTCCAAAGCCTCCGATCCGCACAACCTGGAACGGTTTTTTGGTTCCGCCGGAGGCACTGAGAAAAATTTGACCTTATTTGACCTATATTCAGTATAGGAATTGCGTGTCTTCAGACAAGGGGAGCGAATCGACGTGGCCGTCAAAGAAGAAAACTTATTTGTCGATTTTTATCGTTTTTCTCTTTTTTTCTTCGAAATGGAGTGAATTTCTTCCGAAATTCTCCGGAGCCAGTATGGAGAGAGGAACTCCCANNCAAGGGAGATCCTCCTCTTCCCCGGAATGTGTTCCTTTTCCTTCTGTCCGAGTGGAAAAGCGGGAGTTTTTTGAAGAAAAGCCACCTCCCCAAAAGAGAAAAACACGATAGAATGACATCGTGTTCCTTGAGTTTCCGGGAACCCGGTGATTTCATTTTGGGAAGGAGTGGTCTTTGATGAAGTGCAGTACCCGCGTTTCCACCCGGTGGAGTTTCCTGTTCCTTTTCGTCCTCGCGGCGGTTCTGACGGCGGCACTTCCCGCCACGGCAGATCCGGTGACGGTGAAGATCTCCTACAACGGACCACCCGACGCAGCGAACAACGCCGTCCACGCCTTCGTTGTCAATTTCCAGAAATTCCTGGAGGAAGGCACGGAGGGCCGCGTGAAGCTCCAACTCTTCCCCGACAGCCAGCTCGGTACCGAGGAAGAGCGCATGGAACTCCTCATGAAGAAGGGGTTGAACCAACCCATCATGAACGTGGCCTCCTTCGCGGGGGTGGCGCCGCTTTTCCCCGAAATCTATGCTTCGGCCATTCCTTTCATGTTCGACAGCTACAAGGCCGCGCATCTCTACCACGACGAGAGCGCCTACTGGAAGAAGGCCCAGGAGGAGTTCCGGGCCCGCACAGGGGCGCTGCTTCTCGAGGCCGTCGAAGAGGGGGGATTCCTCGCCTTCACGAATTCCAAGAAGGAAATCAAGAGCCCCGAGGACTTCCAGGGTCTCAAGTTCCGCGGCATGGACGAGGGACAGGTGGTGCTCTACAAATCCTTCGGCGCCAGNNTGGACCGAACTCTACATGGCCCTCAAGACCGGCGTCGTGGACGGACAGATGAACCCCGCCATGTACATCATCATGGGAAGTCTCTTCGAAGTACAGAAGTACCTTACCCTGGCGAACATCCAGTACTCCGACCAGTTCCTGGTCATGAACGGCGACCTCTTCGACGCCCTCTCTCCGGAGGACCAGAAGGTGGTCGTCGAGGCAGCGAAGAAGGCCAACCAGATCAGCCGCCAGGAGGTGGAGGAAGCGGACGCCAAACAGGTGGAATTCCTCAAGGAGAAGGGAATGATCGCCTACGCACCGACACCGACCGAGCTCGATGCATTCCGTGAGAAAGGCCAGCCCGCCTACGTGGAATGGCTCAAGAGCAAAGTGGGTGAGGAATGGCTCAAGCTGTCCCTGGAAAGCGCCGCGGAAGCCAACAAGAAAGCCGCTCAGTGACCGTGAACGAAACGAATACTTCCCGCTGCGGCAGAACCGATACGGAAGGGGCGGCCTCGGCCGCTCCTTCCCTTCCTCCCGAAGGACACCCTCCCCGCGGATTCGGCAGCATCGCAGGACTGACCCGGTTTCTCGAAAGAACCAGCGCATGGCTCGCGGGTGCCCTCCTCGTGATCAACGTGGGGGACATTCTTCTGGGGGTGCTCTTCCGGTACGTCTTCAAAAGTTCCGTCATCTGGACGGAGGAAGTGGCCCGCTTTTCCCTCGTGTGGCTCGTCCTCCTCGGCGCACCGGGAGCGCTTTACCGGGGGGACCATATGGCCATCGAGTTTCTCCTGCCACGGTTTCCCCGATGGGCACGGCTTCCCCTCGGGCTCTTCCGCCTCGGCGTGACGGTCTTCGTCCTGGGGCTCCTCATCTGGTTCGGCGCCCAGAACGTGGCAGGCACGTGGACTATGCGTACCATGGCGTTGAACATTCCCAAGGCGATTCCTCTGTCGGCGGTGCCGCTGGGCATGGGGATGCTCCTTCTGCTGTCCCTGCTCCTGGCAGTGGAACGGGGGCTCGTGCCGTCGCCCTCTTTGCCGGAAAAAACGAACATTCCGTCGGATGCGGACCCTCCGGGCAACGCTTCCGAAGAACACGGCGCACCAACATCTCCGGGAGAGTGAGGGCTGCTCATGTCGGGTATCCTGTTGCTGTTGCTGTTCTTCTTCCAGATGGCCACGGGCGTTCCTCTCTACGTGGCCCTTCTTTTCACGGGTTTTCTCGGCATCGCCGGCACGGGAGACTGGACCCTCCTCCGGGTCATTCCGCAGCAGTTCTTCGGCGGCATGGACGTGTTCTCCCTCATGGCCATCCCCTTCTTCATCCTCGCGGGCATTCTGATGAACCGGGCAGGTCTGACGGACCGTCTCATCGATTTCAGCCGCCTTCTGGTGGGATCGGTTCGGGGAGGTTTGGGCTACGTCAACGTCGTGGGAGGAATCATTCTGGCGGGCGTCAACGGCTCCGCCGCCGCAGATGCCTCCGCGCTGGGCTCCATTCTCATTCCGGCCATGGAGAAGGAGGGATTTCCCCGGGCGTACGCCGCGGGGCTCACTGCGGGAAGCTCGCTCATCGGCCCCATCATTCCTCCCAGCATCTTCATGATCATCTACGCTTCCATGACGAACACCTCCATCGGCGGCCTCTTCGCCGCAGGCGTACTGCCCGGACTTGTGCTCGGCCTGGCGTTCATGCTGCTCAACGCCTATTATTCCCGGGTACATCAGGTTCCCGTCTCGGACGCCAAAGCAATCCGCGCCCAGGCGAAGCCGATCCTCATCCGCTCCGTGGCGGCCCTCATCGCGCCTTTCATCATCATAGGAGGCATCGTCACGGGCATCGTCACCCCCACCGAATCAGGAGCTCTCGCCGTGGCCTATTGTCTTCTCGCGGGCTTTTTCTACACCAGACAGCTCACATGGCGTGAGCTGGGCGAGGCCATCTACGAGACGGTGCGCTTCACCAGTGCCATCTTTCTCATCATGGGCGCCGCCACCGTGGTCGGGTGGTTTCTCAAGTGGGAGCGGGTCACCCAACAGTTCGCCGCGACCATCATCGGCATGGGACTTCTCGAACGCCCCTGGCTGCTCATGATCACCCTGAGCGCGATCATCTTCATCATCGGCATGTTCATGGAGGAGGTGGCAGTGCTGACGCTGCTCACCCCCATCTTCGCCCCTCTTGCCACGAGAGCCGGTATCGACCCCTTCCATTTCGGCATCGTCATGACCCTCAACGTGACCATCGCTCTCATCACTCCCCCCGTAGGCGCCTGCAATTACATCGTCGCCGCCGTGGGAAAGGTGCCGCTGGGAGACCTTTTCAAGGCCATTTGGCCCTTTATCGCTGTAGCCATGACAGTCCTGCTGGTGATCATCTCCTTTCCGGCCCTGACCGTCACCGTGCCAAGGCTTCTGGGCCTGTAGCCGGAGAATGCTCACAACATTCCTTAAAACTCACTCGACGACCCTACGTGCACCTGCTATACTTTCAGTGATTAAAGCCTGAAGTAAATTTAAAAATTTGCTTCAGGCTTTCCTTTTATAAAATTAAACTAATGCTGTTGTTTTTTATTTTATGAATACATTTTTGCGCGCTTCTCTCAGACCGCCTTCCTGACCGGCAAGGCGGCAAGACCGGAGACAACACCCCAGAATCCAACCCGGGGAGGAGGACACTGCTTTTGAACAAAACAGTCCACCACACTCCTTCAAGAGAGATTTTTCTGCTCTTCCTCCTTGTCTACGCCGTCTTCGTATCGGGATTCGTCTTCTTCACCTATGCGGAGCAAAAACAGAGCACGTTCGGAGAGGCGGACAAAGAACTCGCCCTGGCTGCCAAGAGCCTCAAATACATGCTGCCGACGGATTTCCACGACCGTGTCCTGGATGAAAACAGCATCAGCCTTGAGGAGGAACTCGAGACGAGGCGACGTCTCTCCTCCTACGCCATGGAGACACCCTTCGTCTATCTGTACACGCTTATAGAAAAGGATGGAGCACTCTTTTTCGCGACGACGACGGTGACCGAAGAAGAGGCGGAAGCGCGGAGCCGGTGGTATTTCTACCCCTACGAGGACGCGCCCGACTCCTTCCGGGAGGCCTTTCACACGAAAAAGACCGTTCATGAGACGTACACGGACCAGTGGGGAACGTTCCGTTCCGTGGCGATTCCCGAGCGCTCCCCCGGCGGGAGAATCTATCTGGCCTGTGCCGACCTGGACATCTCGCACCTGAACGCCATCATCGCCCGTGAAACCTTTCGGGCTTTCGTCACCGCCGTGGTCTTCCTCTTTCTCGCCATGCCCTTTTTCCTGATCTATCAAAATCAGTACAAGACAATCAAACGCGCCAATGCAGAGATGGCCCATTACCAGAAGCAACTCGAGGAACTCGTGTCGGCGCGCACGGTGGATCTGGAGAAAGCAACGGCAAGTCTGCGAGAACAGGCCACTCGTGATTTTCTCACGGGACTCTACAACAGAGGTTTCATCATGGACTCCCTGACGGAACACATGACTCGAGGAAAACTCCACGGAATCCCCCTTTCCCTGATGATGATCGATGTGGATAATTTTAAATTCATGAATGACCTCCGCGGGCATATCTTCGGCGATTCCCTCCTGAAGAAGATAGGGGAACTCCTCCGGAACAACACCCGCTCCGTGGACATTGTCGGACGTTTCGGCGGCGATGAATTCGTGGTACTCCTTCCGAGCATAGCACTCGAAGGCGCAACCCTCATCGCGGAGCGTCTGTGCAGGCGTCTCCAGGAACAGCGCATCGAGGAGGAAGGACACGCGCTTACACTGAGCATCGGCCTGACGGAACAGCGCCCGCACGAAACGCCCACGGATCTCCTGCACCGTGCGGATCTTCTCCTGTACGAAGCGAAGAGAAGGGGCGGCAATTGCGCCGTTTCCGGTCGAAACGACCTCACGTGAACCGCCTGTCCGATCCGGACGGAAGCGTTTTTGCTCCTTCCCCGCCACGTCCGGTCCCGACAAAGAGCCCCCCCGATCCGTTCTTCATCAGGTGGATACGGCTCTTCCGTCACAGCGTCTTCATCCGCACCCCGCCTATGGAGCACCTGATTTCCACCGGATTTACCACCGCCACCGAAAAGATCCGCGGCCCCTCACACCCCCATCCCCGGGAATGTCCGCACCACCCTTCGCTCGGTTTCACGAAAAAGACCAACGTTTCCGATCCTTCCGAAACGTTGTCATACTGGACAAAAGATGTGCTCTGATATACCATACGGGGGTAGGTATTCAATTCTAGAGGGAGGCACCCCCATGAAAAAGCGGGTCGTCATCGTCGGAGGCGTGGCATGTGGTACCAAAACGGCGGCGAGATTACGCCGTCTCGACCCCGAGGCGGAGATCACCATCGTCGAAAAGGGGAATCACCTGAGTTACGCGGGATGTGGGCTTCCCTATTTCCTGGAGGGTGTCGTGGAGGACAGTCGCGAACTCCTGAGCACACCCATCGGCGTGCTGAGGGACAGCGCGTTCTTCCGAACGGTGAAGCAGGTGGAAGTTCTTCAACGGCACATGGCCACCCGGATCGACCGGGAAAAACGTTCGCTCGCCGTGCTCGAACTGGACACGGGAGTGGAAAAACACCTTTCCTACGATACGCTCGTGCTCGCGACGGGAGCATCCCCCATCCGGCCGCAACTGCCGGGGGCCGATCTCGCCCGGGTCTTCACCCTCGGGACGCTCGACGATGCCCTGGCAATGAAGGATGCGCTTCGACACGGAACGGGCAAGAAGGCCGTGGTCATCGGCGGAGGACTCATCGGGCTTGAGGTGGTGGAAGCCCTCGTGGCGAACGGCTACGACGTGTCCATCGCCGAACTCCTGGAAACTCCCCTGGCCACCCTGTTCGACCGGGACTTCGGACATATGCTGAAATTCCTTCTCGCACGGCATCAGGTCTCCTTCTTCGGAGGCGAGCGCGTACTCGAACTGCTGGGAAACGCGGCAGGCAATGTGACGGCGGTCCGGACGGACACACGTGAAATCCCGGCGGATCTCGTACTGCTGGCGGTGGGAGTGCGCCCCAACGTGGAGATCGCTCGTGAGGCGGGACTCGCCATCGGTCCCACGGGGGGCATCGTGACAGACGAGCGGATGCGCACGAGCGATCCACACATCTTCGCCGGCGGTGATTGCGTGGAGACCACCCATGTCCTCACGGGGAAACGGGTACGCCAGCCCATGGGTTCCGCCGCAAACCGCCAGGGAAGAGTTATCGCCGATGTCATCGCGGGGCGCGATGCACGTTTCAACGGCGTACTCGGAACGGCGATCATGAAGGCCTTCGACTGGACGGCGGGACGCACCGGATTGAACGAAACAGTCGCAGCCGAGGCTGGATTCGCCCCCGTAGCCGTCACCGTGACCTCTCCCGACCTCCCCCATTTCATGCCCGGCGCGGCACCGCTCTACATCCGCCTCGTCGCCGACCGCACAAGCCGCCGCATTCTGGGGGCACAAATCATGGGCCCCGGCAGGGGTGACAAGCGTCTGGACACCCTGGCTTCGGCCATTACGGGACACCTCACCGTGGACGATCTGGCGGACCTTGATCTGGGTTATGCCCCGCCCTTCTCGACCGCCCTCGATCCCGTCACCCACGCGGCAAACGTGCTGCGCAACAAAATGGACGGCCTGCTCGTGTCCTACAGCCCCTCGGAACTTCTCGCGAAGGCATCCCGGGGAGACCGCTTTCTCCTCCTGGATGTACGTACCCCCGAGGAAGTCGCCGCCCAGGGTAAGCTTCCCTTCGACAGTCAGATAAACATTCCACTGGGTGCTCTGTGGAAGCGCGCCGAAGAACTTCCCCGGGACGTGGAGATCGTCACCTTCTGCAAGATCTCCGTGCGCGGATGGGATGCCTATGCGATTCTCAAAGGCCTGGGCTTCTCCAGCGTGGCTCTTGCCGAAGGCGGCGTCCTCGCCTGGCCTTACGAACTTCGAAAGGCGGTATGAGATCCACCCTTTCTCGCAGCACGAAGGTTCCTCATTCCTCGTGCGCACGCCTTCCGTCGCCGGGAGCCCTTCACTGCCCCCGGCGACGGCGGCAAAGCTCCGCCAGAAGCAACTCTATCCCGGAAAAAACGTTCTCCCATGTACGCCCCTCCACGCGCCGCGCCACCTCTTCGGGAGACGGAATGTCCCCGAGGAGGCAACGGCGCAGCATCGCCTCCAAAGAGTTCTCCAGGGCATCGACGAAAAGCATCTCCCCCTCGGGTGGAAATTGGTCAACGCTCGTTCGTTCGGGAAGAGAAACCAGGGTGAGAGCATCATCGCCCACTGAAGCCGCAACATCCCGTACCCCGGGAAGATCCGTCGCGACGGCGCAGCATCCCGAGGCAAGGGCCTCGAGCAGAACGAGCGGAAGCCCTTCGAAGAGAGACGGAAGGACAAAAAGCGTGCTTGACCGAAAAAGAGACGCCAGCGCTTCCTGGGAAAGAGCACCGTGCAGAACGATGCGGTCTCCCAGGGGATGCGCAAGGGCCCGGCATTCCGCCTCCTCGGAACCTCCACTGCCGACAAGGTGCAGTTCCCAAGGAAGATCACGAAGACGGAACAAGGCGCGGAGCATCCAGGGAACACCTTTCGCCCGGGAAAGTTTCCCCGCGTAGACAATCCGCACCGTCCCGCACCGCGTTTTCCCCGGGGAAAAAAGACGTGGGTCGAAACCGGCCCCCGTTACGGCGATACGCCCCCGCGGAATCTCAAAAAGCGTCGCGATCTCCTCCGCCTGTTCCGTGGTGAGAGCCGCCACCGCGTCGAGACGCGAGCATCCCGCACGTACCCTGGCCCGCAAGTGGGAAAGTTGCAGAAACTGGCGAAGATCGGATCCATGACAGGAGGCAAGGAGAGGAAGCTCCGGAATATCCTTGCAAAGCCTGGACGTGACGAGCCAGAGATGCTGTGCGTGAATGACCCGGGGCTCGAAACGGGAGACGACGTCACGGCAGACGACGGAAAACGCCTCCTCGTAGGCATCGATCTGGTTCGCCGTCAAATCCCGAAAGCGCGTGGAAGCGTAGGGCATGACGTCGCTCATGCCGGGAACGGGAAAGGGAAGATCGCCCAGGGTACCGAAGGTGACGAACCTGCATCGGTCGCGAGGCACAGGAAGGGAGGGGATCTCCCACCCAACAGGAACGCCCGCCACGAGAAACGCCTCATGCCCTCGGCGCCGGGCCTCTTCGAGAAGAGCGCGGACGTAGATTCCGCTTCCCGTCGCTTCGGGTCGCTGACTCAACACCAGAAGAACCCGCACCATGCATCCCTCCCGGTCATGAAAAGAACACGTCGTCCCATCCGAGCACGCCTACCGTGTTCACACACGCCGTCCGTCGTCGCAACGCCGCTCAACGCCTTCGAAGAAACGCACCGAAAGGTGCGACACAACAGAGAAAACGGCTTACCAGAACATGAGGCACGAGATAGGGAGGTCTTGCACACTCGGAGAGAAGGCTCCGGGCCTCGCCGATTCGTCCCTGGCGAAGCAGTTCCCTGCAGGAAAGAGAGAGAAGGCGACAGCGGTAGGCCCGGAGATCCCCCTCCAGGATTGCGTCGCAACGCGCCTCTTCCAGCACGTTGCGGGCCGTCTCGACAAAGGGAAGGGGCTTGTCCCGTCGAAGGTGGAGGCAGAGACGATCCGTCGCATCCTTACGGTAGGTCGCAAGCCCTCTGCGGCTGAACGCGACGGGACCGGCAAGGGCAAGGCGGCCCCAGGTATCGAGATCCTCGCCGAGAGAGGCGTCCTCGGGGAATCCCCCCACACTCTGAAGTGCGGTGCACAAAACCGCCGCTGCGGACGTCCAGACGGGAGGATGACCGAGGGCGGCGCTTCGGAAATAGCGGGAAAGAACCCCCTCCCAGGGAACGGGAGGAATACCGGCAAGTCGCGGGAAGCGCACCCGGTTTCCGGGAAGGACGAAGCGATAGGCCGTGGCATAGAGGACTGCCTCAGGAAAACGCCGCCGGAGACGCAGAAGCGTCTCCAGGTGGTCGGGATCCCACTCGTCGTCCCCGTCAAGGAACGCCGCAAGGTCCGTCTCCGCCGCACGCACGCCCGCGTTGCGGGCTTTCGAGACGCCGCCGTGGCGGAGACGGAGAAGCCGAATTCTCTCGTCTTCAATACGCTCCACCACATCGGCTCCACCGTCGGTGGAGCCGTCGTCCACCACGATCAGAGAAAAGCGCCGCTCCGTCTGGGCGAGCACGGAGGCAACCGCTCGTTCCACAAAGGGCTTTTTGTTGAAAAGGGGAAGAACCACCGAGAGCAGAGGCGTCATGGAAATCTCCTTTCTCCGTCGTTCTCCGTCCGTCGCCTGAAAAACGCGCCTCCTCGCGTCGCTCTCCGGGAAACGGGGACACCCGACATCTTGACGAAGGTGCTTTCTTCGGAGATACTTCCTTTCGGAATAAAAATAATTCCATATAAAAATATTTCACTCCGACACTGGAGGAATTTGTGTGCGTCTGGACATGCACGTTCACACGAAAGAGGGCTCGTTCGACAGTGAACTCCCCGTGGAGCAGGCACTGAGAAAAGCCAGGGAGCGGGGTCTCGCCGGGCTCTGCGTCACGGATCACGAAAGCCTCGCACTCCGTACCGAGGCGAAGCGTCTGAGTGAACGATTCGGACTCCTCGTCCTCGTCGGCATGGAGTACCTGAGCACCGATGGAGACATGCTCGTCTTCGGTCTCGATTCGGTCCCGCAAGGCCCTCTTTCTGCTTTGGAACTCGCGGCACACGCCGCGTCCCAAGGCGGCGTCTCGGTTGCCGCCCACCCTTTCCGCAACAACGGGCGGGGTATGGGATCCCTTTTCAGTCACGTGCCACTCCATGCCGTGGAGAGTTTCAACGGCAGCACTCTTCCGAAGCACAATCTCCAGGCGGAAGCGCTTGCCGCCGAATGTTGCCTCCCGCGCCTCGGCGGAAGTGACGCGCACCTCGTCGAGCGGATCGGGCTTTTCGCCACGGAATTCAGGAACACGCTCCGCAACGAAAGGGATTTTCTGGAGGCACTCCGCAACGGCATCTTTCGACCAGTGGCGTGGAACGGAAGAGAATATGTGGACGCCCTGTCCTTCGTTCTCGCACAGGACGGAGGAATCCAGGAAAAACAGCCGCTCTTCCCCGAATTCCAACACAACCGCTTTTCCGCCTGACGTCCCGCCGTTCCTTTCCGGCCGGATCCCTCTCCCTGCGGCATCGGAGCGCGGTGCAACCAGTATATCCGCTTCTCCGCCTCTTTCCTCGTTTTCTCTTCCTTTCCTCATCCATGGTCTTCTCACCCTTCCCGAAGAGGGCCGAAAGGAGGAGGCTGTCTCCGGAGAACGGGACTTACGGCTCAAACGCTTCCACATATAGAGTGCTATACTCTCTACGCTCCCACATATAGCGAGCCATTCGAACCCGCGACAGGCACCCTGGAAGCGCGGCTTTCGTGCCGTCCAGTATGTATCGTGTCCCGCACAAACCCGAAGAGGATATCCCTGCAGGATTTTTCGTATCGCCATTCCGAGGAGGTACCCATTTATGATTTTTTCCGAGAACGCTCTGGTGATCCTGAAAAAACGTTACCTCAAGGGTAACGAGACTCCGCAGGAGATGCTCCGCCGCGTCGCCAAGGCAGTTGCCGCGGCGGAACCCGAAGCTGAACGCGCCCTCTGGGAGGAGCGTTTCACCGACCTCATGGCACAGCTCGATTTTCTGCCCAACTCACCGACCCTGATGAACGCGGGCATCCCGGAGGGACAGCTTGCAGCCTGTTTCGTGCTCCCCGTCGAGGACAGCATGGACTCCATCTTCTCCACGCTCCGGAGCGCCGCCCTCATCCACAAGTCCGGAGGCGGAACGGGGTACAACTTCTCGAAACTCCGCCCTGCGGGAGATGTGGTGTCCACCACGAACGGCGTCGCCTCAGGACCGATCTCCTTCATGCGCATGTTCGACCTCGCCACGGACGTGGTGAAGCAGGGAGGAACCCGTCGCGGCGCCAACATGGGCATCCTGGATTGCGACCACCCGGACGTGCTCGCCTTCATCCGGGCAAAGACGGAGGAAGGAATTCTCACCAATTTCAACATCTCCGTGGGCATCACCGATAGATTCATGGAAGCCCTGGCGGACGGCAAAGACTGGCACCTCGTGAACCCGCGCACGGGGCAAACCACCGACACGGTGAAGAGCATGGAACTGTGGAACCGCATCGTCCATGCGGCTTGGGCCACTGGAGATCCCGGCGTGATCTTTCTCGACCGCCTCGAAAGGGACAATCCTACGCCCCATGTGGGCCGCATTACGTCGACGAACCCCTGCGGCGAGCAGCCCCTCCTTCCCTACGAGGCGTGCAATCTCGGCTCGGTCAACCTGAAGAACATGGTCAGGGACGGGGAAATTCTCTGGGACCGCATGGAGAAGACCGTGCGCACCGCCGTGCGTTTCCTCGACGACGTGATCGACATCAATTGCTATCCTCTTCCGGAGATCGAGGACATGGTGAAGGGAAACCGGAAGATCGGTCTTGGCGTCATGGGATGGGCGGAGATGCTTTTCCTTCTGGGGATCCCCTATGATTCCGAGGAAGCGCTGGAGCTGGCGGAGAAAGTCATGGCCTTCATTCAGGCGACCGGACGGGAGGCGAGCAGAGACCTCGCCCGGGAACGACACCCCTATCCCAACTGCGTCGGCGAACCGTTCCGGAACGCCACGGTGACAACCATCGCCCCCACGGGAACCATCGCACTCCTGGCGGAGTGCTCCTCCGGCATCGAGCCGGTCTTCGCCCTCACGCACACCCGAAAGGCCTTCGGCACGGACGATCTGGTCTACGTGAACGACGTGCTCCAGGTGGAGATGCACCGTCGAGGGCTTGCCTCTCTCGACTCTCTGCCTTCGGAAATGAGACGGGTTTTCGTCACCGCCCACGAGATCGACTATCCCTGGCATGTGCGGATGCAGGCGGCGTTCCAGAAGTTCACGGACAATGCGGTCTCCAAGACGATCAACCTTCCGGGGGATGCGACCAAGGAGGACGTGCGCAAAGCCTATCTTCTCGCCTACGAGCTGGGATGCAAGGGCATCACCGTCTACCGCGACGGATGCAAGGCAAGCCAGGTTCTCACCACAACGCCCTCCGGCAAAAAAGACGACACGGTGACGCATCAACTGGTCATGCCCATGGGAGCTCAGGGAACGCTTCCTCTCGACCGTCCCCAGGTTCTCACGGGGAAGACCATCAAAATGCCCACCTCCTACGGCAATCTCTACCTCACGGTCAACGAAACGGGCGGGCGCCCCTTCGAGGTCTTCGCCACGCTCGGCAAGAGCGGCAAGGACACCCAGGCCCACACGGAAGCCCTCGGGCGCCTCATCTCGCTGGCACTCCGCACGGGCATCCCCGCGCCGGAAATCGTGAACCAACTCAAGGGGATCGGCGGAAGCCAACCCGTGTGGGATGAGGACGGGGTCATTCTCTCCCTTCCCGACGCCATTGCGAAATGCCTGGAACGCGCCCTCGGGGTGCCTGTCCACACCAGTGCCACGGACATGTGCCCCGGCTGCGGGGCCGTTCTCGTCCGGGAAGAGGGATGCGTTACATGCCACGCCTGCGGCTACTCGAAATGCTGAAACCCCCTTTGGGAGCACATCGATGGAACGCAGCGTGAACCGCCTCGGGAGATGGGGACTTCCCGCTCCCGAGGCGGAGGTCCTGACGGCCTGGTTTCGCACGTTCACGGCATCCTTCGCGAACGGAGGCGCCCTGCCGCCCCTGCTGGAACTGAAACGCCTCCACAGCTTCCGGGTAAGCGCCATCGCCCGGGAGCTTGCGGGAGCTCTGAAATGGGACGACGACGAAATCCGCGCCGCTGAAACCGCAGGATTGCTCCATGACGTGGGGCGTTTTCCCCAGTACGCCTCCTTCGGAACCTTTTACGACGGGCGCTCCCTGGACCACGGCGAGAAAGGAAGAGACGTCATCGCCGCCGAAGCACCCCTCGCGGCCTGTTCCGGAGAGACGCGGGAAGCCCTGCTGCAGAGTGTCGCCCTTCACAACAAGAAGGCACTCCCGGAAACCATCCCGCTCTGCGCCCTGCCCCTGGCACGGCTCATCCGGGACGCGGACAAACTGGACGTCTTCCACATCGTTCACCGTCACGTGCAGGAGGGGCGCATCACACAGCTCCTCCCCGGAATCGACGAAACGGGACCTCTTTCAAATGCGCTCGTCCGGGAAGTGGAAAACGCGCATCTCGCTTCCTACGCGAACGTGCGAAGCCTTGCGGACTTCCTCCTCGTACAGCTCACCTGGGTGTTCGACCTGAACTATCCGCCTTCCCTGGAACGACTCCGGAAGACGGGTATCGTGGAGGACATCGCGACACGTGTGGAAAAAGGTCATACCGCGGTGCAGCGCCTGATCGCCGACGCGTGGGAACGCCTGGAAAACCCCAGGTCGCTCCTTCGGGAGGAACAACTCGGAAAAAGACGCTGATATCACCGCCGAAACGGTGTTTTCAACTGCATCAATGCCATGCAGTAGAAACCTGCAGCACTCAGGTGAACATCCGACGCCCCTCCCGACCGAAGTGTACCGAAACGGGGACAGGCCGAGCCGGCAGCGGCGGGATGCGACCGCGTTCTTCCAGGAGGCCTCCCGAAGGGATATCGTGCGCGGATCTCTGTGCGGACGTTTTCTTGGGAGGGATGTGGACCGCAACAAGGATTTTTCCGGAAAACGTTCGGATCGGAGGACGTGCGCAAGGATATTCCCGGAGGCTCACGGCGAAATCTGCGCCATCAAGAGAAATCGGTTGTTGTGAAGAGAGGAGGCCGAAACACATGACGGGACGAGAGGTCGAAACGAACCTCAGGCAAGCCTTTTTCATCCCTTCTCAAAGAGAAGGGACCGCACCGGGCGAAAGCGAAGCCATTACCGACTCCTACGTCACCAAGGACGCCAGCGACATCGTGGAAATTTTCCATCCCGACAGGATACCCGGTCTCCCCTACAGCCTCGCCGAGGCCACGGTGCACGCGGGGAACCGCACCATTCCCCACGTGCACACCCGAAGCACCGAGATCTACTATTTCCTCTCCGGCCGGGGAACCCTCGCCCTCGGAAAGGAATGTCACGTCGTCTCCCCCGGAGCGGCGGCGCTCATTCCTCCGGGAACACATCATTGGGTAGAGGCGGAAGAGACACTGCGATTCCTCTGTGTCTGCTGTCCCCCCTACGATCACGCCCAGACACTCCTCGACGAGAACTGACCGCAAAAACGCCGGGGGAATTCCTCAACCGCCGCAGTCGCACCCGCAAGAACAGGAGGATGCGGGGGGCGTGATGTCTCCCTCGGAGGGAACGATGCAGATGAACGTGAGGGGCTCCTCGCCGACTCTTTCGAAGGAGTGGGGTTTTCCCGCCGGAACGTGGGCCCAGAAAAGAGGCGCCAGAGGATATTCCTCGTCCTCCACGCGCACGCGCCCCTCTCCGGAAAGAACGAAAACGTAATGGGGCCAGTCGTGTTGGTGGAGGGGTACCGCAGCGTCTCCCTCCAGGGTGAAACAGCGGGCCGTGTAGTTCTCCCAGAAGCGTTCCGGACCGAAGACGATCCGCTTTTCGATGCCCCCGTGCCCTTGGAGGGTTACCGCGGGAAGATTCTTGATTTTTCCTGCGTAAACGGCTTGCTCTGCCACATACCCCACTCCCTTTCGCATGTGCTGTGCACATCTCGCTCTTTCGCATTCCATCGAACCAAACGCAAGAGTTCTCTTTTCCCGCTTTCTTCCATGGCTGAAAAACACACGCAAAATTTTCGCTGCGGCCTTGCCTGGAAGAAGGAGAGCGCGTATCCTGATAGCATCAGACGACAAGGTATCGTTGCACCAAGGGGAGGTGAGGAATCGTGACCTCGACAGCACCCCGAATTCTCATTGTGGACGATTCGGCGTTCATGCGGTTCATGTTGCAGAAAATCCTCACCGATGCAGGCTTCGACGTGGTGGGCGAAGGCACGGACGGATCCGAGGGGGCGGAGCTCTATAAGACCCTGCGTCCCGACGTGGTGACCATGGACATCACCATGCCGATCCTCTCCGGCCTTGAGGGATTGAACCGCATTCTCCGCATCGACCCCGAAGCACGGGTGATCATGATCTCCGCCATGGGACAGAAGGCGACCGTCCTGAAGGCGCTCCAAAGCGGAGCGCTGGGATTTATCATCAAGCCCTTCGACAAGATCAAGGTAATCGATACGGTGCGGGACGTGCTGGCCTTTTCTCACAAGAGCACGGAATCTCCGGCACTCCACGATCCGGCGCCACCCTCCCGAGAAGACGCACAGCGAAACCCATGACGCGATGGCGAAACCTTCCCCAGGGAAGTCTTCCGTCCTCACGTCATGGGTTTCTCACTTGTCCCGAAACACCAGATCCTTGTCCCCCGGATAGGTCAGGGTATAGTGAACGGCAATTTTGCGGATCTCCCCGCTTTTCAGCGGGATCTCCCAGGAAAGCAGCCCTTCCCTGTCGGAACTGGCGGGCTGCGGATCCATGGTTTTGATCTCCACCTTCACCGACTCGTTGGCACTGACGGGAATTCTTTCCAGGATGCGCACCACTGTTTCCGAGGGAAGGCCGTTCGTCACGGTCAGCTCGTACCCATCGGCAAGACGTCCTTTGCCCAGCCAGCTTTTTCCCTCCACACCGACACTCTTTTCCCTCTCCACGCGAACGAGAGGAGTGGCCCCGAAGGCCACGGTGAGATCCTGTCCCTTGCTGCGGGCCGGAAGCGTCGTTTTGCCCCCGGCGACGCCGTCCACGGAGAGTTCCGCCTCTCCGGGAAGAACGGCCTCGGGAAGCGTCTCCACCTCGGCGAGAAGCCATGCTTCCTGGCTGAAACGCGGTACCAGAACGATGGCCATGCTCCCCTGAAGAGCGAGGTCGCCCAGAGGAATCTCGGTGGACGTGCCCTCTCCAGGCACGCGCCCTGTCGTGAGGATATCCACGCCGCGCAAGCCCTCCTCCCGGACGGGAGGCGCGGGAGTACTCCCGAGAGCGATCTCCTCAACGGCCATGTAGGGCGCGGGCGCTGCATCGGGAACGGCGCCTTTCGCACGGAAGTCGTCCTGGCGAGGCTGTGCGATGTCCACCACGAGGGGACGCAACCGGGGAGGACGAACAAGCCGGGGAGGATCCGCAGTATGCACAACGAGCGGCCCGTCCCAGTCGATGCCGGTTCGTTGCATCACCGAAGCGACCAGACGGCCCGTAACGTTCCCGCTCTTCGTTTCGAGGTTGAGCACGTACCTGTAAGTCCAGTGCACCTGATCCGTCCAGGCGGTGAGGAGGCCGCCGCCGCGCCCACCGTCGCCGCGGACTTCGATCACCATGGAGTAGCCTTCCTGAAGACGCTCCTGCAACTGCCGATTCCAGAGCTCCGCTTCATGGCGCTTGCGCTGGAGCGTTTCCGTCACTTCCGCGAGACGTAGTTCCTGCTCTCTGCGGAGCTCGGCTGCGGCGACGAGCAGGTCGAGGGCCTTCTCGCCTTCGGGCTTCAGGGATTCAAGAGCTCCGGTCAACTGCCGAAGGGAGGCGGCCTCCGCATCGAGAACCGCCACCTCGGCCCGAAGTTCGCCGACTTTTTCCGACAGGGTCTTCAGGGCAGGAGGAATCCATTCCGCCCGGGGAAGCAACACGATGTCAGGCGGAGAAGAAGGCGAATTCCCCTCCGGAAGCTGCAAACGGATCCGGGAAACGTCGAAGGTCGCCGGCAGACGCACCAAAAATGCACCGGCGGGCACGGGGATTTCCACGCCGGCGCCGCTTGGGTAGAGATGAACCCTCTCCGGCGGAGGCGAGACTCCGTCCTCGGACCGTGCCGGTTCTTCCCCGAAAGCGCTCCGCACTCCAAAGGACAGATCCCATACACCGAGAACACCCAGGATCAGAAGGATACCCACTCCCGCGACAGAGAACACCCGCATCGCCCCTCCCCCTCTCCAGGGAGCCGTCGCCTCCCCATCGAACACACGGGGAAGCAACGGAAATCCGCCTGTGCCGAGAAACGCCCCCCCTCAGGGGAGCTCCAGTTTTTCAGCAAGGACGTACATCTCGCCGCTCCCGACAGAAGACCGGACGCTTCCCTCGAGAAGTATCCGGTCCCCTTCCCCGCGCTGCCGGAGCCGATCCTGCAACTCCGGATCGTAGGCGCGGGCGAGTATGTAGTCGTGCCGTTCGTTCCCCCTGTAGTCCGTGCTCTCGTGTCTGACGGAGAATCGGAAATACCTGCCGCACCGGTTCTCTCCCACTTGCTCCCCCTTGAGGAAGTGAAGCGTCCCCTCGAGCCGGACCACATTGATCGATTGTGTCATCCCCTCATCTCCCTTCTCCATAGAAAACCAACCCTTTCTCCCTTTCCCGCAGTGTTCCGCCGTCCCCACGGTTTCCACCGCCCGTTCCCTCCGCCGCATTCGGAAGAGAACGGACGGGCATTCTCGCCTCTGTGCGCCATTATATCGCGGATCGTCTTCCCGGAAAAACAAAACCGGGCAGGGGGCCCCTCAGGGAGTTCCCCGCCCGGTACACACCATCAAAAGCAACCGCGCACCTCACCCGCGCATCCTCCCGTGAACGGCGAGCCACACGCAGGGAGGCTCCGAAGAGGTGCGGGCGACACGATGCCTCTCGTGCGCCCGGAGCAAAATCCAGTCTCCGGGATGCATTTCCAGAACGCTCCCGTCCTCCCATTCCAGAACGGCCTCACCGGAGAGAAGCGCCACCCACTCGTCCCGCTCCTGGTCGTACCAGAAACCGGGAGGCGAGGACTGTCCGAAGGAGACGATACGCTCCACGAGAATTCCCCGATCCGGAAACAGCGGCTCGGTGATCTCTTCTTCCGGAAGGTCACCTTTCTCGATGCCTTTTGTCAGATCCCGGGAAAACTCGAAAAGGTTCCCTCCGGAAAAGACCTTTTTCCCTGAAGCACTCACGAGGGATCTCCCCGCTCCTCCGTACATCCGTCGCGCCTCGAAAATCCCCGGGGAAGACGCTCCCCCGGCAAGGTTTTTCCGCTTTCGCCGTGGCGGGCATTCCGGACGATGGTGGGAATGTCCACGGATGCACCTTGTCCTTTCGCCCCGTCGGTGCGGGGAAAGAGCAGTCCGTCGTCCGGGGGACCCTGCAGGTCCGTCTCCTCCAGTTCGATACGGCGGCGCTCCCGCCCTCCCCGGTGAGATTCCGCAAGTTTTCCGGAGGAACGCTCCTTGCCCCCTGGCACGAACCCTGCGGCAATGACCGTGATGTGCACCATCCCCTCCAGAGAGGGATCCAGCACATGCCCCCAGGAGATGCTCGCATCCTCGTCGGCGTACTCGGCCACGACCTGGGCGGCCTGGTTCACCTCCCAGAGGCTGATGTCGGGACCGCTGGCGATGTTGAAGAGAATGCCCTTCGCGCCGGAGGCGGGAGTCTCCATGAGAGGACTGCTGACGGCCATGCGCGCGGCCTGGACGGTCCGCTCGGGCCCTTTTCCGGTCCCGATGCCCATAACGGCCGATCCGGCACCGGAGAGCACGGTCCGCACGTCCGCGAAATCCACGTTGACCAGTCCGGGGCGGAGAATGAGGTCGGTGATCCCCGCGACAGCTTGGCGGAGCACTTCATCCACCAGGCGAAACGCGTCGGAGAGAGGGGTCTTCTTGTCCACGAGTTCGAGAACGCGGTCGTTGGGAATGACGATGAGGGCATCCACTTTTTCCCGGAGCTTCTCGATCCCCTCGGCGGCGTTCTGAGTCCGGCGGCGTCCCTCGAAGGTGAACGGGCGCGTCACCACACCCACAACGAGGGCACCCCGCTCCCGGGCGATCTCCGCCACGACGGGGCTGGCCCCGGTTCCCGTGCCGCCCCCCATGCCTGCGGTGACGAACACCATATCCGCTCCGGCAAGTGCCTCGGAAATCTCCCGAACGGATTCCCGCGCCGACTGAAAACCGATTTCGGGATTGGCGCCCGCTCCAAGCCCCCGAGTGAGCTTCTGCCCGAGAGGAATTTTGATCGATGCCTCGGAACGCTCCAGATGGGGCATGTCGGTGTTTGCCGCGAGGAATTCCACACCCGTCACGCCGCTTCGGACGATGTGGTTGAGCGCGTTGGTACCGCCACCGCCCACGCCCACGACCTTGATGACCTCCCGATAGGGACGGTGCATCCGTTCCATTTCGAAGGCATCGAGCGCATCTCCCATGGCTTCCACTCCCCCCGGTTCCTGGTGCGTTCATGCCTCCCTATTGTAACGCCTGAAGCAAAAAAGCGGAGCGGTCTCAAAAGGAGCAAAGATGACGATTTCGTCCCTGTTCGCATGATCCGAAAGAACCACAGACGACACTACCTCGCGCCACATACGGCATCTCCGGAATGATAAAGAGGGCGTTCCGATCACGCCGGATTCTTTCCGACCCCTCCGGAGAGTTTCTCCTCGTAAAAACCGATCTTCTTCTCGATGTTCGCCAGGTTCGCCTCCCACCGTTTTTTTTCTTCGAGAACACGCCGACGGTGCTGCCGAAGAATGCCCAAGCGCTGGGACAGGGTGTGTTCTCCCTCGTAGCGGAGGGTCGCATACTCCCTGATATTCCTGATGGGCATTCCCGTTTCCTTCAGTTTCCTGATGAAACGGATCCAGTCCAGATCCTCCGGGACGTACATCCGTCTTCCACGGGTATCGCGCCGGACGATGAGAAGCCGTTCCTTCTCGTAGTAACGGAGCGTATGAACGCTGACGGCGGAGAGCGCCGAAAATTCCCCGATGGAATAGGACATCGATTCCTCCCGACCCGGCCACTTGACCTGGAGTCCACTCGAACATCTATGCTTCGCACTATACCGCAACCGAAAGGAGAGAGGCAAATGGACGAAAGTCGTTTCGACCGGGGCATGAAAAAACTTCTGGAGGTGGACGGTGAAGGCGGAGAGCGGGTCATGCAGTCCCTGAAGGACATCGCTCCGGATCTGGCCACCTTCATCGTGGAGTTCGCCTTTGGCGACATCTATTCCAGAAAAGGGCTCTCCTTGCGGGAAAGGGAGCTGATCACCACGAGCAGTCTGCTCACGGCGGGGGGATGCGAACCGCAGTTGGAAGTGCACATCAACGGCGCGCTGAACGTGGGCATCTCACCGGAGGAACTCGTCGAAGCCTTTCTGCAGTGCATTCCTTACACGGGATTTCCGAGAGTGCTTAACGCCATCTTCCTGGCCAAAAAGGTTTTCGCCCGCCGGGGGCTCCATATTCAGGCGACGTCAGAACGCGGGATCTCATGCGCGGAACCGGAGGTGCACCGAAACGCCCCTGTGAATGGGGAAACACCGATTTGTTCAGCTCCCTGAGCTTGCTCCGGAGCGGACACGCCCCCACGGATGGGGGAACACCACACGCTCTGCCGGTGCGGAACGGAGCACGCGCCGTCCCGGTTCCCGGCACCGACATTCCGGAGATGCCGAACATACCCGGAAAGGCCGAAAAAAGACATCTTCGGCCTTTCCGGAGGGATGTCACCCACATATCGCCGTCATCAAACGGAAGGCACGCCGGGAAAACCCGTGAAGCCTCCAAGGACTACCGAATCTCGAACTCCCCGAGAACCGTTCCTGGAGTTTCCCATCGTTCCTCCACATCCAGGACGATAGCCCTCCGAACACGGAGGGCGCACCATTCGCGCATTGCAATCAGGTCTTCCCGTGCTCCCTGAAGGAGCACCTCCACCCGTCCGTCGGGCAGATTTCGCACCCAACCGCGCAGACCACGCCGATTCGCCTCCGTGAAGACCTGAAAGCGACAGCCCACTCCCTGCACCCGCCCCGAGAGCCACAGATGAAGCTGTTTCCACTCCACGGCGCTTCCCTCCCTTCGGCGCACTCCCTTTTCTCTCGTTTCCTCATGATATACTCGGTTTCAGCTTTTTGTGCGCGTCAGGCGTGCATCTTCGGAGGTGGCTGTACCATGCGGATCGCCGTCATCGGCGCAGGCCCGACGGGCCTCGCCGCCGCCTACGCGCTCTCCGGAAGGGGAGCGCACGTGGTGGTCTTCGAGAGTGCCTCCGTCTCCGGGGGAATGGCCAGGACCGTCACCGCGGGAGAAGAGCGCATCGAGGCCTTCTACCATCACATCTTCACCAGCGACGAGGCCCTGGTTTCCCTTGCGGAGGAAATCGGCCTGGGAGACCGTCTGGAGTGGCTCCCGCCTCGAAATGCTCTGTACAGCGGAGAGAGGCTTTACCCCTTCACGACACCGGGGGATCTTCTTCGGCTCGGTGCCCTTCCCCTGATGGACAGGATCCGTCTGGGGCTCTTCGTTCTCGCCGCACGGCGAGCCCGTTCCTGGGAACATCTGGAGGAGCGGACCGCCCGGGAATGGGCCGTGGAGACCGGCGGGAAACGGGTCTACGAGACGATCTGGAAACCTCTTCTCGCCTCCAAGTTCGGCGACTACGCCGATCAGGTAGGCGCCACCTGGCTCTGGAACAAGACCAAACTCCGGGGATCCACCCGGGGAAAGGGACAGGGCCGTGAAATCCTCGGCTATTTCCGGGGAAGTTTCGGCGTACTCTACGATACGCTCACCGCACGCATCCGCGCCGCGGGAGGCGAGGTACGCCTGAACACCCCGGTCCTCACGATCCGTTCCCTTTCCGCAACCCCGCAGGAAGAAGGAATGCTTCTGATAAGAACCCCCGAAGGAGAAGAACCCTTCTCCAAGGTTCTCGTCACCACCGCTCCGGCGGAACTGGCCCGAATGGCACCCCAGCTTCCCGAGGGGTTTCGGGAACAACTCACGGACATCCCTCACCAGGCGAACCTTTGCGCCCTGCTGGAACTCTCCCGCCCTCTCTCGCCCTACTACTGGATCACCGTCGCGGATGAGGAGTTCCCCTTCGTGGCCCTCATCGAGCACACGAACCTGCTTCCTCCGGCCCGGTACGGCTCCTCCGTGGTCTATCTCTCCCGCTATCTCTCCCCTTCGGCACCTCTCTTCCGGGCGGACGACGAGACCGTGGCGGCAGTGTTCCTCGACGGTCTCTCCCGTCTCGCCAAGACCGTCGAGCGCACCTCGCCGGGCCGGATGGGGTGGAATCCGTCCTTTCTGAAACGGATCCGCATCTTCCGGGCTGACTCGGCCCAGCATGTGGCGACCAGGGGATACGGAAAGCGAATTCCTCCCCACCGCACACCCATTCCCAATCTCTATCTGAACTGCATGGCCCAGATCTACCCCGAGGACCGTGGCCAGAACTACGCCATCGAGCAGGGGCTCCGTTCCCCCGAGATCCTGGACTTTTCGGGGAGGAGCGCGCCGTGATCGACTACGCTCCCCATCTTTTCCGGCAGGGGATCGTCTTTCTCGAATCCCCCTTCCTCCTCCTCGCACTCCAATGGTGGGCGGCACTCCTTTTCCTGACCCTCGCCGCGGCACCTTTCGCCCGACGCCTTCTTCCCGTCTTCCGGGACGGTGCGTGGCCCTTCGCCAAGGCCCTGGGTGTTCTTTTCGCCGGCTACCTGAGCTGGCTTGCCGCGGCGCTCGGAATCGCCCCCTTCGGCCGCACCTCCGTCCTGGGGAGTACGGCTCTCGTCGCGCTGTGCGGGGCGCTGTTCCTCCTGTGGCAACGCGGCCGACGCAATGAAACTCCGGAACACATCGCGAAGACGGTTGTTTCGGCAAGCGATGGGGAAAAAGCGGTTTCCTGGAAACAAATTCTCTTTTCAGAACTGCTCTTTCTCGCGGCCTTTCTTTTCTGGGCTTGGGTTCGGGGATTCCAGCCCTCCATCCACGGCCTGGAAAAGTTCATGGATTTTGGCTTCGTGAACGCCGCTCTCCGAAGCGGCACCATGCCCCCCACGGACATGTGGCTTGCGGGAGAGCCCATCAACTACTACTATTTCGGACATTACCTCTGCGCCTTCCTCACCACTCTCACGGGAATGGCGCCTCAGGTGGCCTACAACCTCATGCTCGCGACGCTCTTCGGCCAGACCGTCACGCTCGCCTTCTCCCTCGGATGGACCGCCGTCTCCCTGGTACGGCGTTCCCGTTTCGTCCGCTCCTCCGTAGCAACGGACAAGAGTGCGTTCCTGAGAAACCTTGCCGCAGGAACCATCGCGGCTCTCCTCGTCGCCTGCGGAGGCAACCTTCACGGCTTCGTCCACGGACATGCCCTTCCCTTTCTCAAAAACCAGGGAGTGTACTCGGGCCCAACCAAGAGCTACTGGTATCCCGACGCGACCAGGTATATCGGGTATTTCCCTCCCGCCAAAGATAAGACCATTCACGAATTTCCCCTCTACTCCTTCGTGGTGGCGGATCTGCACGGACACGTGTCGGACATTCCCGTGACGCTTACTTCACTGGGAGTCCTCCTCACCACGGCGGCACGGGGGCCTTCGGCGGACCGGCTCGCCCTGGGAGGATTTCTCGTGGGGATCATGCAGATGACGAACTCCTGGGATTTCCCCGTGCACACGGCGCTCTTCGGCGGCATCACCTTCGTCTGGCTCTGGCGACGGAAGGGGCGGTTCTTCCGCGCCCTCGCGGGGGGTACGGGAGCACTCCTCGCCACGGGAGCGCTGTCGCTCCTGGTGGCACTGCCGTTTTTGCTCCGTTTCCAGAGTTTCGTGAAGGGAATTTTTCCCGTTCTGTCCCGGTCGCTGCCCTGGCAGCTCCTCGTCCTGTGGGGAGACAAACTCCTCACGGCAACTCTCTTTCTGGGCTTCGTCTTCTTCCTCCTGGGGCGTTGCCTGAAACGGCGGGGACCCGGAAGAGGGTTCGTCCTCTGGTGGCGTGCCCTCTCGCCGGGAGATCTCTTCGCGGGGGCGCTCTGCCTGGCGGGGATCGGTCTGGTGGCCATTCCGGAACTGGTGTACGTGAAGGACATCTACGGCGCGGACTACCATCGGGCGAACACCATGTTCAAGCTCGGCTACCAAGCCTTCATCCTCTGGGGAATCGCCTCGGGATACGTCATGGTACGCCTCGCGGAGCTGCCCCGAAGGCTTTTGTTCCGCAAGGGACTCGCCGTGTTCTTCTATTTCGTGGTGCTTCTTCCCCTGCTCTATTTTCCGAAGGCCGTGGGCACCTACTACCCCGCCAGGGAAGCCTGGAAAGGGCTGGACGGTCTGGATTTCATGAATTTCCGCGCCAAGGACGACCGGGCCGCCATCGCCTGGTTCAACGAAACCGTGACGGGACAGGTTCCTCTTCTGGAGGCGGACGGGGAGAGCTACAGCGATTTCGGGCGCATCTCCATGGCCACGGGGCTCCCCACCATCCTTGGATGGCACGCCCACGAATGGCTCTGGCGGAACGACGCGAACCTTCCGAACCGTCGTTCCCGGGAGGTCCGCGCCATCTACGAGGCGCCGAAGGGCGGGGAAGCCCAGGAGCTTCTTTCCCGCTACGGCATTCGCTACATTGTGGTGGGTGCGGCAGAGCGGAAGCGTTTCCCCAGGCTCGACGAGGATGGACTCGCCGCTCTTGGAAACGCGGTCTTCCGAAGCGGCGACCTCGTGGTCATCGAGATCGTCGGCGAAACCGCCTCCTCGGCGGAACAAGGAGGGGCCGCGTCGCCCTCCGCGGAGGAGCGGAAGGAGGCTGCGTCCCCTTCCGCCTCGGAAGGGCGGGAGACGGAAGAAGCGACGCCGCATTGACGGAGCGTTCCGAAGGACACGAGCGCAGAGTCCCTTTGAGGAAACTCTGCTTAAAGGAGTTTGCCTCTCTCGTTTTTAATCGCATCGCCTTTTTCCGAGGCCGACGTAGCGTTTTTTCAGAGCTTCCTTGAACGTGAAAGTCGCTTTCGCGACACCGCTGCGGTACGGGCGTGCGCCAAGCGCCGGAGACTGCTGCGGTATGCGCTCGCGAGGAACTTCCGCGATGCTCCCGCCCTTTGCCTCGGAGCGCTCCGCTCCATCCGGTTCCGCGAAAGAGCCTGTCCATCGGCACCGCACAGGCACTCCTGGAAAAGTGCGGCTCATCGCCGCAGACGGCCGCCGAACACCATGAAAACCTTTTTGCACAACTTGACGCACACAACTGAAGAACCCGGGAAAACGCGAACGTTCAGGCGGGGTAACGCCCATCCCCCCGCCGGAGGTCTCCGTTGTCCCGAAAGGCGCGTTCCTCCATGTTGCCCGTCTCCGCCACGAGATAGAGGGGGCGCCCCTTCACCTCCTCGATGATCCGGGCGATGTATTCCCCCATGAGGCCGAGCATGATGAGGATCACGCCGTTGAAGAAGAGGCTCACCACAATGAGGGACGTCCACCCGGGCCAGGTGATGTTCGTGAAGAGCTTCAGGTAGATGTTCACCAGCAGGTAGAGAAAGCTGAGCCCCGACAGGGAAAACCCCACCCAGGTGGCGATCTTGAGCGGCATGGTGAAGGCCGTGATGGCATCCATGGCGAGACGGACCATTTTCTTCAGCGGATACTTGGTGACTCCCGCGAAGCGTTCCTCCCGCTCGTATTCGATGAAGGTCTGGCGGAAGCCCATCCAGCTCACCAGCCCCCGCATGTACCGGCACCGCTCGTTCACGTTCTCCAGGAGAATGCGGCAGATGCGCCGGTCGAGAAGCCGGAAGTCCCCTGCATCCACGGGAATGTCCTGGTTCGCCATGGCACGGAGGAAGCGGTAGAAAACCGCGGCGGTGATCTTTTTGAAGGCAGTCTCCCCCCTGCGCTTGGTGCGCTTTCCGTAGACCACCTCGTAGCCTTCCTTCCATTTCGCCACCATGCGAGGGATCAGCTCCGGCGGGTCCTGGAGGTCCGCGTCGATGATCACCACCGCCTTGCCGGCGGAAGCGTCCACGCCGGCAGTGATGGCCGCCTGGTGCCCGAAGTTCCGGGAGAAGCCGATGAATCGCACGTTGGGGTCCCGTGTCGCGAGTTCCCGAAGAATGGCCCTGGTGGCATCCCGGCTGCCGTCGTCCACAAAGACGAGTTCGTAGCGCTCCTCCATGCCGGAAAGGACCTTCGAAAGACGCCGGTAGCTCTCCAGAAGCACTTCCTGTTCGTTGTAGACGGGTACGACCACGGAAAGGTCGATGTCCGAGGCCGTCTCCGCCTCGGACCGCCCGCTTCTGTCCTGGATCCGTGCCATGTTCATTCCTCCCTGGTCCTCGATTTTCCGCCGTCGGCCCGGCAGAAAAGGGCGTCCCGGGACACGTCGCCTCCCCGGAGAAAGCGACCGTGGCCCTCTTCCCACACCCTTTCTCCGTCCCCATCTCCTTTGTTATTCGGCGGATTCCTTTTCCTGCAATGCGTCGCAGTCCTCGTTTTTCTGCACGCGATAGATGGTCGTTCCGGAGGGGGGATGAGAAAAAACCCTTTCGAGCACCCTGTTGAGGAGCACTTCGTTCACCTTGAACTCCCTCCGGGTCTCCCCGTCGACGAGAACGTATCCGATGCGGTTTTCCGCAAGAAGCGCCTTCACCGCCTCGGGATCGGTTCCCTCGAAGATCTTCTTGACGATCCGATCCCTGGCCGCGGTGGGGTACCCAGCCGACCATGCGTAGTACTGCCAGCCATTGTAGAGTTTTCTCCCCGCAGCCAGGAGGGGATGCATGTAGTAGTTCTTCGTGAGGACCAGCTCGTCCGGCCCGATATGCTCCAGCGCCCAGAGCTTCACCGGATCCTGCTCTCTGATCCGCACCGCCCGGGCGGGGTCGTTGATGTTGTGCACCGCCCGGAGATCCACCACGCCCGTCACGGTGAGAACGGCGAGAAGCAGCACCCCGAGAAGGCGTGTCGCCCGCTCGCGAAAGAGTGTCGCCAGAAGAAACGCCACGGGAATGTTCGCCAGAAAAACCGCGATCTGGATATATTTGTGGTTCACCACGATGTCCGGAGTGAGCTGCACGAAGTTGGCGAAGAGAAAGGGCGCTCCCGCCGCGGCCAGAAAGACCGCGACACCCGAGAGGGGCAGGGCAAGTGACGCGAGCACGGCGAAGGGGAGAACGCCGAAGAGTTCCAGATAGTACCGGAAGACACCGTAGTTCGTCTTGACCGGCGCAACGAAGCCGAGAAAGAATTTCGGGGCCACGGCGGGGACATCGCCCAGAAAGAACGCCCCCTGCAGTTTGGCGAGCGCGAGGGCGAGAGCGGCCAGCAGCAGATATTCCAGGCGATGTTTCGAGAAGAGGGCGAACACGAAGAGCACGAGAAGAGCCGCGATGAAGACCGCCCCGTTCCAGAAGGCGGACATTCCCAGGAGCACTCCCAGAGCGCACCCTCTCCGGAGATCGCCGGGGATCCAGGCATCTCTCGCGAGCAGTAGCTCTCCGACGCGTTCGGAGAAGCGCCCCCGCCGAAGCCGGTCCATCATGACCGCGAAGGTGGGGAGCATGCAGAGCAGGACGAACAGCAGCAGCGCCACCGCGAAGGGAAAGTGCCTCTGGTTCACGAAGACGTTCTGGTTCCAGAGGCCCCAGTGTTCATAGGGGGTTTTTCCGATGTGCTCGCTCACGCGGAGGATGCGATGCCACAAATCGGAAAAGGACGTCGCCTCTCCGGCAAAGGTGAAGAAGGCCCAGGAGCTTCGGAAGAAGGCGAGAACGCAGGAGAGGAGAGCCGCAATTCGGTCTCCGCAGAGGGCGACGGTAAGACTGAAAAGAAGGGCGATCATGGCGACGAAGGCGAGGATGCTCGTGAGGTTCAGCGCGAGGGCGAGGGGCATGCCCAGATATTCCAGGTTCCCTGTGAGAAACTGGAAAAGAAAGTGATAGCGCACGGTCCCGTCGGCGAAATAGACGTACTCGGTGGGGAAATTCGCTCCCAGTGAAAAGGAGCGGATCATGGACACGTGCGTCACGAGATCGCTGAAGGCGGACACGCCAAGAGCCAGATCGCCCCTGCTCTCGAAGCAGGTGCGAAAATCCAGATACCCCATCCCCAGGGCGGCGACGAGGAGGACGCTCATCTCAAGTTTCGAGGCCGAAAGTTCTCCGAGGATGTCCCCGGCGTTCCATCCGTGGGCTCCGGAAAAGAGCCACCTCCGTCGCAGAAGCCAGACGGAGAGCACGGTACCGAAGAACAGGAAAGCCAGCACGTTCGCCCAGAGGAGCGGCGCGGCGGTCCTCCGCAGGGCGTAGGCGGCAAGATAGACGAACCAGGTGACGCAAAGCGTCCCGGAAATCCATGACGCCGGAAGGAGCACCATCCACCGTCGGACCGCTTGTCCTCCGTATTTCGACAGACCGCTCTCCACTCCCCGGCCTTCCATCCCGGTTTCGTTTTCTCGGCACCTCCGGAGGAGGCGATGGACGTTCAGACCGTCGTCCCAAAGGGAGGGCAGCATTTCCCGGAGAAAGACGAATCCCACGGCGGTACAGAGGCAGAGAAAAAGAAAACCGGACAGCATCTCAGTCGGGTTCCCCGGAATCTTTCCCGGCGGAGGCGGTGGCCTCGGCGATCACGTACCGGGGCCTGTGCTTCACCTCGTCGAAGATCCTGGCGATGTAGATACCGATGATGCCCAGGCTCATCATGAGAATGCTTCCGATGAGCAACTGGAGCAGGATCACCGTGGTGAATCCGTCCACCGCAAGCCCCCGCACTTTGTTGGCCAAGGTCTGCGCGCCGAGAACTCCGGCGAAGAGGAAGAGAAAGAGGCCCAATATCGTAACGACGTGCAACGGTGCCGAGGTGAAGGAAGAGATGGCATCCACGGCGAGCCGGATCAGCTTGAAAGCCGACCAACCGCTCCGCCCCGCCCCGCGCTCTCCCACGGCAAAGGGAACAGTGGCACGCCGGAAACCGAGCCACGCGGACATGCCGCGGAAAAAAGTGCGGCTCTCGCCCATCCGCTTCCAGGCGGCCACCACCTTGGCGTCGAGGAGCTTGAAATCCGAACCGTTTTCGAAGGAAAACCCCGAGAGGCGCTCAAGAATCCAGTAGAAGGAACCAGCCAGAAGGCGATAGGAAAGGCTCTCCTTTCCCCGACTGGTCTTCACGCCCTCCACTACGTCATATCCCTCCCGCCAGAGGGCGACCATGCGGGGAAGCACATCCGGCGGATGCTGCAGGTCCGCGTCCATGATGAGACAGGAAACGCCTTCGGCGAGATCCAGCCCGGCGCAGAGCGCCGCCTCCTTGCCGAAGTTTCGGCTGAGGCGCACACCCCGGAGGTGCGGCTTGTCATCGGCGAGTTTCGAAATGGCCTGCCACGAACCATCCGCGGATCCGTCGTCCACGAGAAGAAAACGGTACCGCAGATCAGAACAATCCCCGAGAGCCGCCTCGACGGCAGCCACCGTTCGTGCGATCTGTTCGGCCTCGTTGTAGACGGGGATCACGACGGCGAGTTCACGCATCTCCCGAACCTCCTTCCGGAACCAAAAGCCTCCGCTTCTGCGGGACAGCGTATCTCCCCGGCAAGGCTTCCACACGCCGCGCCCGATGTGCTTCCTCATCGTCAGGGGGGAAACCCCGCTGAGACACCTCCACGCCAGCAGGAGACCGTGGGTGACAGATCCGCCTCGGATATCTTCCCTCTCCGACGAAAAGGCGCCTTCCATCCCGCCAGCAAGGGAAACGCCGACAAAGACATCACCCCATTCTTTCTTTCGACTTTGGCGGCAATATCCCTCTGTGAAGAGCACGACGGACTATCTGGTGAGACACCAGACTCCCGCCACGACGAGCACCAGGCCAACGCCTTTCACAAGACTGAAGGTCTCCCCGAAACAGAACACCGCCACGAACGAGATCCCCGCGGCGATGCTTCCCATCATCAGGGGGTAGACCACGCTCAGATGCATCCTCGCCAGCAGGAGACTGTAGGTGACGAATCCGCCGCCGAAACAGGCCACCGCCGCGTAGATCTGCCAGGTGCGCAGCATGTGCAGCACCGCACCTCCCACCTCGCCGGAGGCACCGCGCATGCCGATCTTGATGAAGACGCTCGCCAGAACGTTGAGAATCAAATTGAGAACGAGCATGAAAACAGTCATACGTCTCTTCTCCCTCGGGTTCGTCTGCGCACTCCGCTCCGGCGGGCACCGCCGCACCCCGTTCCGAATCCACCCGCATATCGTATTGCGTCCGTGAGCGGAAACATGGTACCACGGGCGATCAGGGAAGAACGTGCCCGTCCCTCTCTTCGGAAGTTTTTGCGGAGAGAACAGAACAATGGCTCTCTCATGATCATGGCTGTTGGTTCGGGACACAAGGGATTGTACGCGATATCATGAAGGGGAAACAAGAGAAGACGTTCAAAACCGTCCCATCGTCGGACGCGCTGAAGGAGGCAACATCTGCATGTACGTGCTGGGCATTCTTGCGGCACTCACCAGCGCCGCCATCTGGGGTCTCATCGGCCCCACTTTCCGCGGCCTCTACGCCTTCGGCGTCGAACCGATCACCGTGGGACTCGTGCGGGGTACCGGCGCCGCCCTGTGCGTCGCCGTCTTCGCCCTGGTGCGGTACCGGGACTCCTTCCGGGAACTGTTCCGACAACTCCCATACCGCATTGCCAGCGGTCTTTTCGGAGTCGTCGGCGTCTACCTTCTCAGCAACATCGGCATGGTGCGCATCCCTATCGGCTTTGCCACCGTTCTCTTCTATACGTCTCCCCTCTGGGTCATCGCCATGGCAGCCATCTGGGGAAAGGAGTCCCTCACGCGGATCCGTCTCGTCGCTCTGGTCCTGGGCCTGGGGGGCGTGTGGTTCGCCGTCGGAGGAGTCGCACCGGGCCATCTCGATCTCGTGGGCATTCTCTGCATGCTTCTCTCGGGGTTTTCCTACGCAGCGTTCATTCTGAACGGAAAATACGGCCTGGGAAGAACCGACCCCTTCGCCAACTACTTCGCCACGTTCTTCTGGGGGGCAGTGCTCATGTGGTGCATCGCCGTCCCGACGGGGTCCCTCGCCTGCCTGCAGGAACTCCCCCTCAAGGGGTGGCTCCTTCTGGCCTACGTGGTGGCCATTCCCACGCTCCTGGCTTACGGCATCCTTCTGGCGGCGCTGAAGGTCATTCCCGGAACGGTGGCGTCCATCCTCTCCACGGCAGAGCTGGCTTTCGCCATCTTCTGGAGCGGTATTCTCCTGGGGGAACACGCCTCTCTCCAGACCATTCTGGGCGCCGTCGCCATCGCCGGCGCCGTGGCCCTGCTCACTCTCGAGGGCTCGGACAACTCACTGGAGGCCCTGAAACGCTTCTTCTCCCGGGGGAAGAAAGCCTCCTCGTTGTCCAAGGAGTCCTGATCGCAAGGGAAGGCGTCGCCCTCCCTTGCCTCTCGTCAACGCGTGCGCTCAAAGAGTAGCTCTCCGCCGCGATAGGTGCGCCAGACACGAACATTCCCCAGTTTCTCCGGATCCATCTCCCAGGGGTCATCCTCAAGAAGAAGAAAATCCGCCAGCATGCCCGGTTCGAGCCGCCCCGCCTCATCGAGGCCCACCGCCTCGGCGGCGTTTTTCGTGAACAGGGCGAGCGCCTCGTCGAGAGTCAGTTTCTGCTCCGGACCCCACCCTCCTGCGGGCGTCCGCTCCAGGGCACGCACCCGGTTCACCGCCGCTTCCACGCCGAGCCACGGATTGGGATGGGCGGCGGGACAGTCGGAGCTGCCCGTGACGAGCAGGTCTTCGTCGAGAAGCGATCTCCAGGCGTAGGAGAAGGGACGTACCGGCCCGGGAAGATTTGCCTCGGCAATGTCGATTTCGTCGGCGAGAAAGCGTGGCTGCACGTCCGCCGCAAGCCCGAGGGCGCGCATGCGTTTCCGCTGGCCCGGCCGCACCACGTAGCAGTGGATGACGCGATGCCGCAGGTCCGACCTGGGGAACGTGCGTTGGGCACGCTCGAAGGCATCCAGGATCTGGTCGAGGGCCCGATCACCGATGCAGTGCACCGCGATCTGCACCCCCCGCTGCTGGGCGTCACGGAAAAGGGCGTAGAGTTCCTCGTCACCGTAGGCGAGCAGTCCCCGATATCCGCTCGTCTCCTCTCCGGGGTAGACGAAGCTCATGGCTCCCGTGCGAGCGCAGAAGCCACCGTCGGCAAAGAGTTTGAGCCCTCCGAAACGAAGCAGGGAAGAGCCGAAGCCCGATTGCATGCCGAAAGGCGGAAGGCTGTTCGTGTGGACTACCACGCGCTGGAGCTGCCTTCCCCGACGCTGCAGCTCCTGATACGCTCCCAGGGACTCCACGATGCCGATATGTTCCGCCGAAGTCGTGTTGAAGGAGGTGATGCCGAAGGAGGCCCATTCCTCCATCATTCGGCCCATCCCTTCGAGCAACGCCTCCTCGTCGCCTCCTGCGGCCCGATAGGCCCGGTACAGGCGGTCCGCACCACTCTCGAGGACCACCCCCGTGAGAGTTCCCTCCGCATCGCGCTGAAACCCCTCGGGAAGGTCCGGTGCATCCAGCACTCCTGCGGCACGCAGCGCGGGAGTGTTGGCGCAATGAGCATGGTAACAGAGCCTGGTGAGCAGGACGGGATTGGGAATCCTGTCGAGTTCGCGCCGCTCGGGCAATCGTTTCTCGGCGAAACGGTTGTGATCGAAGTGCATGCCCCTCACCCACGCCGAAAGGGGAAGCGTTTCCGCCCTGCGGGACAGGCGCTCCACAACCTCCTCGAGCGTCGCGCAGGAGCCGAGATCCACGGCGGTCCGCCCCTCCACGGCGGCGGCAAAATGCACATGGGCATCGACGATGCCGGGAATCACCCGTCGCCCCGCCGCGTCCACCTGTTCCGCCATTCCGGCGAGAGGGTGCCTTGCCACCTCGTCATCCTTTCCCACGGCGACGATCCGTTCCCCCCAGGTCAGAAGGGATTCGCTCTCACCCGAATCCGTTCCGGGAGAGACGATTCGCCCCCTCCGGAGCCAAAGCGTCCGAGAAGAAGCTTGCACCCCCCCCCGGAGGGAACCGTCACAACTTTTTCGAAACGGCATAACACGTCGCCTCCCTTTTCTCCATGAGGAACATCCTGTTTCACAAAACCGTCCACCTGCAGCCCTCATTATAGTCCACCGCGCTTCCTTCCAGAGGAGCACGTTCCGGTGGACTATCCGGATGATGCAGCAAGATCGCTCTTTTCCTTGAAGTTTCACGATACTTTCCATGCACACGAGCAGTCACTTTCTTTTCATGGAAGGATCGTCGGGATGTTTTCACCGGCGGGAAATGCATCCCTCCGAGAGGAAAAGTTCGCATTTAATTTAAAACCTTCCAATTCTTGACAAATTTATCGCTCCGTGTTATTTTTTCCATCAAAGTTGTATCTGAAATATCATGCATCACGAGGAGGCGAGCTTCCATCGAACGTCTACGACGCTTGCGAAACGAAATCCTTCTCGGCGGCGCGGAAGGACTTTTCATCCTTCGCCCGACGAATCTGCGCTATCTCTCTGGATTCACCGGGGCCGATTCCTACGGTCTCGTCACCGAAAAAGACGCCTTTCTCATCACCGATTCGCGCTACACGGAGCAGGCCGCCAAGGAATGTCCCCACTTTGAAATCGTGCGCTGGCGCGATCCTTTCCCTCCTCTGGGAGAAACCATCTCCGCTCTCGCCCGGAAAACGGGGCTTGAAAAAATCCGTTTCGAGCCTTCCTTCGTCAGCTTCGCCCTCTACCGGGAGATCTCCGGCGCGCTCGGAGACGTGGCCTTTCTTCCGGCGGAAAAAGGCGTGGACCTCCTGCGCTATGTCAAAGACGAGGAGGAACGGACACGCATCGCAAAAGCCGCGGACATCGCCGACAGAGCCTTTGCCACTCTTCTTTCCAAGGTCGTTCCCGGCACGACGGAACGAGACCTGGCACGCGATCTGGCCTACGAGATGGAGCTTCTGGGCGCCGAAGGCAAAGCCTTCGACATCATCGTCGCCTCCGGAGAGAACGGGTCCATGCCCCACGCCATACCCGGCCGTCGCCGACTGAAAAGAGGAGATTTCGTGACGTTCGATTTCGGAGCACTGTACGACGGCTATCGCTCCGACATGACGCGCACGGTCGTTCTCGGGAAAGCCACACCGCGTCAAAAAGAACTGTACAACCTCGTCCTGGAGGCCCAACAAGCCGGAATCGCAGCCATCAAAGCCGGCGTTCCCGGACGGGAGGTCGATGCAGCCGCCCGAAGCGTGATCGTCTCCGCCGGTCTGGGCGACGCCTTTTCCCACGGACTCGGCCACGGAGTCGGCCTGGATATTCACGAGGAACCGTTCATGAGCGCACGGTGCACGAAAATTCTCGAAAAAGGATGTGTCGTCACCGTCGAGCCCGGCGTGTATCTGAAAGGGTGGGGAGGAGTACGCATCGAGGACTCCGTTGCCGTCGAGAGCGAGGGGGTGATCATTCTCACGAGAACACCGAAAGAACTGCTCGAACTTGCCTGAGACGTTTCCTTTCACGGAAAAATCAGCATGAACGTGGAGAAAGGAGTGTCACCCGTGAGAAAAACGCTGCACAACATTCTCGCCGTCATCTTCCTCGGCCTCCTCGCCTTCCTCGGTCTGGCCATTTCCGCCCCAGCCGCACAACGAGAATTCACTTTCTCCATGGCGTACGAAATTCCCGGACTGGATCCGCAAAAGGCCAATTCGATCCCCTCGGCGGTCGTCGGAACACACATTCTCGAAGGGCTGGTCCGCGTCCACGACGGAAAGATTCTCCCTGGCATGGCGGAACGCTGGGAAATTTCGGAGGATGGACTCGTCTACACGTTCCATCTTCGCGACGCCCTGTGGAACGACGGAAAACCCGTGACGGCCCACGATTTCGAATATTCCTTCCGCCGCCTTCTCGATCCGGCCACCGCAGCGGAGTACGCCTTTGCCGCCTACGGCATTGAGAACGGCAAGGCCTTCAATAAAGGAGAGATCACCGATCCTTCCCTGGTAGGCGTCAAGGCCCTCGATGCAAAGACGTTCGAGATCCGCCTCGTGGAGCCGATGGACTATCTTCTCGGCTATCTGCAGCTCATGTGCTTTCTCCCCACACGACAGGATGTGGTGGAACACGAGAAGGACGCCTTCGCGACAGGAGCCGAACACATGGTCTACAACGGCCCCTTCGTGATCAAGGAGTGGAAGCACGAGCAGATCATGATCCTGGAGAAGAACCCGCGCTACTGGAACAGCGATGCCATCAAGCTCGACCGCGCCGTCATCCATCAGGTGCACGAACAGAATACCGCGCTGAACCTCTTCGAGAGCGGGGAGCTCGACATGGTGGACATTCCCTCGAATCTCTACGAAAAATACGCCACCGAGGGAAAAGCCAAGGTTTCCCTGACAGGGGCCGACGACTGGATCAAAGTCAATGTCCGTCCGGATCCGAAACGCCCATGGCTCGCGAACAAGGATTTCCGCAAGGCACTGGCCTGGGCCATCGACCGTGAGGAGTATCTGAAAATCTCCACAAAGGGACTCTACATTCCCAACCTCCGCTATGTCCTTCCCATCGTCGCCGGAGTGGAAAAGCACTATGCCGAGGAATACCCCCTGGAATACTACACGGCGAAAGCGGATCCGGAAAAGGCAAGGGCACATCTCAAGGCCGCCATGGACCACCTCGGTATCGACGATCCCGCAAAGATTTCCGTCACCTATCTGATCCAGGACCAGGAAGAGTGCCGCCTCATGGCCGAAGCGCTCCAGGATCAGATCCAGAGAACGCTCGGGATTTCCTTCAACGTGCAGATCGTGACACGCA
Organism: Synergistaceae bacterium UBA5560; assembly: GCA_002425685.1. Classification (GTDB taxonomy): domain Bacteria; phylum Synergistota; class Synergistia; order Synergistales; family Aminiphilaceae; genus Aminiphilus. The sequence continues at coordinate 41,723 of DIMS01000084.1, forward strand.
AACAGCGTTTCCTCCAGGAGGGACAGGCCGACTACGAGCTGGTGTACTCCGGATGGGGCCCGGATTTCGACGATCCCCTCACCTACATCGAAATCTGGGGAAGTGACATCAGTCACAACAACAGCGGATGGGGGAACAAGGAGTTCGACGACATCGTCGCCGCATCGCGGAAAGAGACGGATCGCGGAAAGCGCCTTGCCCTTCTTTTCGAGGCGGAGAAAATTCTCCTCGACGAAGCCCCCATGATTCCGTTGCAGCTCCGGCGCAGAGCCTGGATGACCCAGCCCGGTGTGAGCGGCATTGTTCGCCCCTTCATCGGCTCCGATCTGGATTTCGTCTACGCCACCGTCGAAAAATAGGTGCTCATAGCCTTCTTTCCGCCGTCCGGGCTCTTCGGAGCCCGGACGGCATCCCCGAAAACGAAAAGGAGGAAGTCTCCTTGACGCGCTATATTCTCAAACGCTTCCTCATCTCACTCCTCACGGTCTGGCTCCTCGTGTCCGTCGTCTTCGTCCTCGTACGCCTTCTCCCCGGGGACCCCTTTTCCAGCGAAAAACTGACACCGGCGATCCGGGCCAATCTCGAGGCATACTACGGTTTCGATCAGCCTCTCCACATGCAATATTTCCGGTATATCGGCAATCTTCTTCGGGGAGATCTCGGCTTTTCCCTGAAATATCAGAACATGCCCGTCAGTAAAATCATCGCCGATTCGTTTCCCTATTCGGCGGACCTGGGGATCAGAACGATCCTCTTCGCCTCCCTCGTGGGAATCTCCCTCGGTGTCATCGCCGGGCTCAACCGGGGAAAACCGCTGGAATACCTCTGTATCGTCATCGCCGTCATCGGCATCTCCCTGCCGGATTTCATCACGGGCTCGCTCCTCCAGTATTTCTTCGGCCTCAAGCTGGGCTGGTTTCCTGTCGCCCTCTGGCGAGGATTCCGATACACCGTGCTGCCCACGCTGGCCCTGAGTTTCTACACCATCGCGCTTCTCTCGCGCATCATGAGGACAAGCATGCTGGACGTGACGGGACAGGACTATATCCGCACGGCACGAGCCAAGGGGCTGTCCACCTTCAGAATCGTCTGGCGCCATCAGCTCCGCAACGCCATTCTTCCCGTCGTGACCGTCCTGGGGCCGATCACCGCGGCGATCCTCACCGGCACGTTCGTCATCGAATCGATCTATGCCATCCCCGGAATGGGGAAATTTTACGTTCTCGGAGTCCAGAACCTCGACTACACCGTCATTCTCGGCCTGACGGCCTTCTACGGCATTTTCCTCATCGCCGCGAATTTCGTCGTGGACATCCTCTACGGCATCATCGATCCCCGCATCGCGCTCACCGGAAGGAGGAACTGAATATGCTCCAGGAGCAGCCGACACTCTCACCCGAGTTGTTCGAACCCATCGTGGCCGATACGGAAGAACTGGAGGCAATTCACCGCCCCAGCCTCACCTTCTGGCAGGATGCGTGGCGAAAACTCCGAAAAAACCGCATCGCCACTGCATCGATGCTCGTCATCGCCTGTTGCGTCCTGCTGGCCCTGATTGGTCCTGCCCTCGTTCCCTACGGGTACTCCGCCACGGACGCTTCGAGCATCGACATACCGCCGAACCGGGAGCACTGGTTCGGCACGGACTCGCTCGGGAGGGATCTCTGGGCCAGAACCTGGATGGGCGCCCGGGTCTCTCTGCTCATCGGTTTCGTGGCGGCCTTCGTCAACTCCTGCCTCGGCGTCGTCATCGGAGGCATCGCAGGCTACGCAGGGGGCAAAACGGACATGATCATCATGCGCATCATCGACATTCTCTACGCCATCCCCTACATGATCGTCGCAATTCTTCTCATGGTGGTCCTCAAGCCGGGCATGCCGTCCATCATCGTCGCCATGGTCATCATCGGCTGGATAAAATCCGCCCGGCTCGTCCGCGGACAGGTTCTCTCCCTGAAAAACCAGGAGTACGTGCTGGCGGCCCGCAAGCTGGGCGCCTCGAATTTTCGCATCATCTTCCGTCACATGATTCCCAACACGCTAGGGCTTATCATTACAGACCTGACGATGGCCGTACCCTACGCGATCTTCACCGAGGCGTTCCTGAGCTATATCGGCTTGGGCATCCAGCCCCCCCAGTCGAGCTGGGGGCTTCTCGCCCGCTACGGCGCCCAGAATTTCCGCGTCGCCCCGTTTCAGCTCTTCATTCCCGCCGTCGTCATCAGCCTCACGATGCTCTCACTCAACCTCTTCGGCGACGGCCTGCGGGATGCCCTGGACCCGAAGCTCCGATGACCGCCATGAACACTCCCCTCACGACGACGGCGTCCTCGGAAGACTGCCTGTTGGCGGTAAGAAACCTTCGCGTGGATTTCACCACCTACGGGGGTACCGTCCGGGCCGTCCGGGATATCTCCTTTCATCTCAACCGCGGCGAATGCATGGCCATCGTAGGTGAATCGGGCTGCGGCAAAAGCGTGACGGCCCTGTCCATCCTCAAACTCATCCCCATGCCGCCGGGGAAGATGTCCGGCTCGATCCTCTTCAAAGGCACCGATCTGGTTTCTCTTTCGGAACGAGAGATGAACCGCATCAGAGGGCGGGAAATCGGGATGGTTTTTCAGGATCCCATGACGTCTCTCAATCCGACGATGCCCATCGGGCAACAGGTGGAGGAGATCCTCGCCCAACACACACCGTTGTCCGGGAAGGAGCGGAGAAGACAGGCCCTCGACATTCTCCGCCTCGTGGACATTCCCGAGGCGGAACGCCGCTACGGACAGTATCCGCACGCCTTCTCCGGAGGAATGCGCCAACGCGTTCTCATCGCGATGGCCATCGCCTGTCGGCCTTCGCTTCTCATCGCCGACGAGCCGACGACGGCCCTCGACGTCACCATTCAGGCCCAGATTCTGGAACTTGTGGTTTCTCTCCGAAAAAGCCTCGGAACAACCGTGCTCCTCATTACCCACGATCTCGGCGTGGTCGCGAAAATGGCCGACCGGATCGCCGTCTTCTACGCGGGACAGATCGTCGAAACGGGAGAATGCCGGGACATTTTCCGCAATCCTGCTCACCCCTACACGCAGGCACTTCTCTCGTCAATCCCTCGCATCGACGCCACCCGGGCAACGAAGCTCGCCTCCATTGCGGGAACACCGCCGGACCTTTTTTCGCCTCCGCGGGGATGCGCCTTTTTCGCACGCTGCACGAAAGCGATGCGGGTCTGTGCGACGCTGCCGCCTCCACCTCTACAGAGAGCGAAAGGACAGGTCGCTTCCTGCTGGCTCCACCATTCTCTGGCGGAAGCCCGACAAAAAACCGTCCCGGAAGGAGCGGAACGGCAATGAACGACATTCTTCTTCAGGCAGAATGCCTAAAAAAACACTTCCTCCTTCCCGGGTTGGGAACGCTCAAAGCCGTGGACGGCATCGACCTGGCCCTTTACCGGGGGGAAACACTCGGGCTCGTCGGCGAATCGGGGTGCGGAAAGTCTACGGTGGGAAGGACCCTCGTCGGCCTCTACGAGCCGACGGAGGGCACGGTACGGTACAGGGGGCGGGACACGGCCACTCTGACGGGATCCGCCAGAAGAGATTTCGTCCGATCGGCCCAGATGATCTTCCAGGATCCCTATGCTTCTCTGGATCCACGCATGACCGTCGGAGACATCGTCGCCGAGGGAATCGACATCCACAGGCTCTGCCGCGGGAGGGAGAGAACCGAACGTGTTTTGGAACTGCTCGCCCTGGTAGGGCTGGGGAGAAATCACGCCGACCGTTACGCCCACGAGTTCTCGGGAGGACAACGTCAGCGCGTCGGCATCGCCCGCGCTCTCGCCGTGGATCCCTCCATCCTCGTCTGTGACGAACCGATCTCCGCCCTTGACGTGTCCATCCAGGCGCAGGTGGTCAATCTCCTCGCCTCTCTCCAGGAGCGCCTCGACCTGACCTATCTCTTCATCTCCCATGACCTCGGCATGGTCCGCTACATCTCGAACCGCGTGGCGGTCATGTACCTCGGCAGGATCGTCGAACACGCACCCACGGAGACGCTCTATACCGAGCCTCTCCATCCCTACACGAGGGCGCTCCTTTCGGCCGTTCCTCTTCCCGATCCCGACCGGGAGCGGGACCGTCAACGCATTCTTCTCGCAGGAGACGTTCCCAGCCCCATCGACCCTCCGCCTGGATGTGCCTTCTTCAGCCGTTGTCCCGAGGCATCCGCACACTGCAAAGAAAGTTCTCCTTCGTTAAAAGATCTCGGCGGAGGGCATTTCGTAGCCTGTGTGTCCCGGTAGCACCGCCGGGACACACAGGGATTCCTACCACCCTTTCACGGTCTTGAGTACCTCGTCGGAAATGCGCCCCGCAAGAAAATCCCGCATGGCCTCTTCGATGATTTCGAGCGCCCGGTCCGCTTCCTCCCGGGTAATGACCAGGGGTGGCTGAATCCGAAGCACCGAGCCACTGAAGAAGGAGAGAAGCAGCCCTTTCTGCCATGCCTGGTAGCAGATCTTCGCCGCGGCCTCTCCGTGACGCTCCCGGGTCTTGCCGTCTTTCACCAGATCCACGCCGATGGAAAGCCCTTTCCCCCGCACGTCGCCGATCAGCGGATAAGAGTCCTGCAGCGCCCGGAAACGTTCCATCAGGTAGTTCCCCATCTCTTCGGAGCGGGCGACGAGCCCTTCTTCCTCGATGACCTGCACCGAAGCGTAGGCAGCGGCACAGCACACGGCGTTTCCCGCATGGGTGAAGCAATGCGCCGGGGCATCCCAATCCGCCATGAGGTCCTCCCGGGCCACGATGGCGCTCAGGGGAAGACCCGATCCGAGGGCCTTTCCCAGGATCACCGCGTCGGGAACGATGCCGAAGTGCTCGATGCCGAACCACTTTCCCGTGCGACCAAACCCCTGTTGCACTTCTTCGGCGATGAGAAGGATACCGTGGGCATCGCAGAGACTCCGCAGCCCTTTCATGAAGGAAACCGGCGGCACGAGGATCCCTGCGTCTCCCTGGATCGGCTCGATGATGACCGCCGCCACTTCTTCCCCGGGGATGTAGTCCGCAAAGGCTCTCCGGATCAGGTCCAGATGGTAGTCGGCGATCTCCTCGTCCGTGCCGGAAAAGGGCGGACGGAACGTATCGGGATAGGGAAAGTGGTACACCTCGGGGAGGAACGGTCCCATGCGGCGCCGCATGGGAAGGCTCAATGAGCTGAGGGAAAGGGCTCCGTAGGTACTGCCGTGATAGGAGCGCTGAAAGGCAACGATCTTCGAGCGTCCCGTGGTCCACCGGGCGAGCTTGATGGCACCGTCGTTGGCGTCGGAACCGGAAAGACCGTAGATCACCCGCTTGGGAAAATCCCCAGGCGTGATGCGGCAGAGGGTCTCACTCAAGCAGACGAGCGGTTCGTGATACATGTACACCGCCGTATAGGACATGAACGCCTCAGCCTGTTCCCGAACCGCTTCGACGACCTTGGGATGGCAGTGCCCCACGTTCACCGCGGCGGCACTGGCGAGAAAATCGATGTACCTGTTGCCGTCCGCGTCTTCCACCCAGCTCCCCCGAGCCTTCTTGACAACCAGGGGATAATAGGGCACCCGAGCGGCGGAACAGAGAACCGCCTTGTCGGCCTCGACGGTGCGCAAACAGTGCTCCAGATTCAGTGGCTTCATGATCGTTCCTCCCCATTCTGCAACACGTTTCTCGTCATTTCCGCAGGTCTATCGAAATGGGGGACGGGAGAAAATCCCCCCGCCCCCCAGCGTGCCGGCCTTTTCCCGTCGGGAGAGAATGCACCCTGCGGCTACTGCTTTTTCACCGATTCGGTCATCTTGTTGTAGAGTTCTTCGCCGAGCATTTCCTTCAGCTTGGGCCACACTACCTCGCGGACCTTGTTTGCGCAAGCCTCCAGTTCGGCATCGGAGAGCATGACGATCTTCCAGCCGTTCTCCTTCTCCAGCACATCCCGATAGTGCTGGTCCTCGTCCTGCACTTGGCCCCAACGGATGTTCGACGCCTCAGTGGCGGCTTCCTGGAGAGCCTGCTGCAGTTCGGGAGAGAGCGCGTCCCAGATCTTGGCGTTGACGACGATCCAATGCTGCTCGAAATAGTCGTTGTACTGAATCCAGACCTTGTTCACATCCCGGAAAGACCAGGCCTGGAAGGGAGGTCCGCCCATCTGGCCGTCGGCAATGCCCGTCTGAATGGCGCTGTAGGTTTCGGCATAAGGGATCGGAGTGGCGATGTAGCCCAGTGCCTCGTAGGTCATGGAGCACGCGGGCAGAGGCATGACACGCACCTTCATTCCCTTGGAGACATTGGGATCACCCGGAGAAGGCGGTTCATCCCGAAGCGAGATCCCCGCCATGCCGATGGGATAGACCGCAAGAGCCTTGATGCCGTGTTCGGCCCAGAGATCCTTGATGATGTCGTAGGCCCAGCCGCCGGGAGCATAGGCTTTCTTGCCCTCTTCGAGGTCGCGCACCACATAAGGCATGTAGTAGGCGAAGTTCAGCTTGGGGTCGTAGGCGGCGTTGGCGATCTGGAATCCCATCTCCACCGTGCCGCGGGAGATCAGCTCGAAGGTTTCCGTCCAATCGCCGAGCTGACTGTTGGGAAACAGGGAAATCTCGATCTCGCCCTTGCTCTTCTCCTTGACGAGTTCGGCGAATTTGTGCGCCGTCTGGTCATAGGGGGTGTCCACGGGATTTGGATGCCCCATCTTGAACTGGTACTTCGGAGCCGCACATGCCACGGCAGCGAAAGACACCGTCAGCACCGCCACGAGAAACAAAGCCAGATACTTCCTCATCTTCCTCGGCACCTCCTCCGATTCGCTCAAGCACTCCAAAGATCAATCTGCCCTCGTCGGAACTCTCCTCGGGGAAATTCCCGAAAAAATCGGGGCCTCCCTCTCGTTTCCCGCCTGACTCGTTTTTTCAGAGGCTTTTTCCCGCTCCTCCCTCCCTTCTTTCGCAGAAGGGGATATCTGCGACATTCTCTACTTGATGCCCATGAGCAACCTGGGCAGAAACAACGACAGGTCCGGGAAATAGGTAGTGAGAAGCACCACGGGAACCTGGGCGAAGAGCATGAACTTCAGGGCGTATCCGAAATACTGGTCGAACGAGGCGCCTCCGATGCGCCCCGCCAAGTACAGAATGGGCGCGCAGGGAGGTGTGACGTTCCCCAGTCCCAGGTTGGTGCCCATAATCGCCGCGAAATGCACGGGATGCACCCCGATGTGCACCATGAGCGGCAGCAGGAGCGGCGCCGCGAGCATGGTTCCGCTGAAATCGTCCATCATCATGCCGATGATGATGAGGAAGAGGTTCACCATGAGGAGCAGCACGATCTTGTTGTCGGAGATGGTCATGAGGAATTTCGCCAATTGCTGGGGAATCTGCTGCATGGTGTACACCTTGGCGAGGATGGAAACAAAGAAGAGCATGAGCACGCAGACTCCCGTGGTCGTGGAGGAGGAGACCAGCGCGGACCACAGGGTTTTCGTCGAAAGCTCCCGATGGATGAAAAATCCCACGAGAATCGCATAGGCCACGGCGAGGGCCGCGGACTCTGTGGGAGTGGTGATCCCCCCGTAGATGCCTCCCAGAATGATCACGGGCATGAGAAGGCTCCAGATGCCATGCTTCGTCGCGTGTCCGATCTGGGCAATCTTCTGTCCGAAGGAAACCTGGGGCTCAACCTGGACGCTCGGCATCTTCCGGACCTCGAAATAGTTGAGCACGCACATGAAGATCGTGGTGAGAATGCCCGGAATGACCGTGGCGAGAAAGCACGCCGCCACGGACTGTTGGGTCACCCAGGCGTAGAGGATCATGGGCACGCTGGGCGGAATGAGCTGGCCGAGAACGGAGGCACATCCCACCATGGCCACGCTGTACTGCCGGGGATAGCCCAGTTTCTCCAGTCGGGGGATCATGATGCCACCGATGCAGGCCACCGCGGAGGAGCAGGTTCCGGAAATGGCGCCGAAAATGGCGCAGGCCACGATGGTGGCGGCGCCCATTCCTCCCCGGAGACGCCCGAGAAAGGCCTGAGCGAAGGTGGTGAGTCGCTCGGCGATGCCCGACGAGGACATGAGCGCTCCGGCCATGATGAAGAAGGGCACGGAAAGAAGCGTGAGCGAATTCAACGCGTAGTACCCGGAAGGGAGGAGGAATCCGAAGCTGAAATTGTACACGAATCCCATGTAGATGGCGGCGGACATGAAACACAGGGGAACGGGCAGACCGATGACGATGAGACCGATGAGAATTGCCAGGTTGATGGCGATGACCACGGATTTTCCTCCTTTCTACTTCGATGTGTCCGCAGGACAGACCGCTTCGGAAACGGGTACATCGTCCTGAGGCGGAACATCGAGGGGTTTTTTCCCTATGGCCTGGAGAAAATAGTCGACGAGCTCGACGCAGAAATAGAAGACCATGAGGATCGCCCCCAGGAAAACGCTGACCTGGGAATAGATCATGGGAATCATGAGCGTGTGGGAGAGTTGTTTCTTCGTGTAGCCCCAGACGACGTACTCCCACCCCCAGAAGGTCATCATGATCGCCAGAACCACCGAGAGAAACGCCGTAAAGACCTTGACCCAGATGAGTTTTTTCGGATTCTTGACGATGGCGCTCATGACATCCGCCTTGATGTGCGTTCGCTCCGCCGTACCCCAGGAAGCACCCATGAAATAAAGCCAAAATCCCGTCATCGTGGCGATTTCCTCCACTCCCATGATGGGCTTCACCAGGACGTACCGGAGAAACACCTGAAAGAGCACCAGGAAAAGGATCGCCAGGGAGGATATCACCATGGCCATCTTCTGGAGAAAACCAAGGACATTCCAGAACTTGGTGTGCATGATTCCCAGCATCGTGTGCATCTCCTCCTTCTTCCGCGACGAATTTTCGCTCCCTGAAGAGAGCGTGCCGTCGTCAGTCCTTGTAGACCCGGGGAACTCTGGCGCCGAGGAGCGTGGGAAACACGCAAATGAGTGTTCCCAGTTTCTGCGCCATCTCCTCAAGAGAGATCATTTCCTCCCCCTGCCGCCCGACGAGAACCACCTCGTCTCCCACAACCACGTCGTCGAGGTGGGAGACGTTCACCATGGTCTGATCCATGCAGATTTTTCCCGCCACAGGACAGCGTTTCCCGCGGATGAGCACCTCAACGCCCTTGGTGTAGAGTTCCCGGTAGTATCCGTCGGCGTACCCCAGAGGCAGCACGGCGAAACGCTCCTGTCCGGACGTGACGTAAGCGCTGCCGTAGCTCACGCCCGATCCGGGAGGCAGATCCCGAAGGGCCGCCACGGCGGTCTTGAACTCCATGCAGGGTTCGAGCGGAATGGCCCGTTTGACCTCCGGCGTCGGATACATACCGAAGAGCAGGTGTCCCGGACGAACTGCATCAAGAGCGTATTCGGGCGTTTCGAGGGTCCCTCCGGAATTGCAGCAATGCCGCATGGGGATGGAGATACCCTTTGCGGCGATCGTTTTCAGGAGATCGACGAAAATCCGGTATTGCTCATGCGTGACCGTGAGATCTCCCGAGTCGGAGGCGATAAAATGCGTGAAAATTCCCTCCAATTCAACCTCCGGGAGGCTTCGAACGGCATCGACGACCCTCAGGGCTTCGTCGGGCCGGAAACCGATGCGCCCAAGGCCGGTATCCACCTTGAGATGCACTCTGGCGGGCTTTCCACTCTGCCTGGCCGCATCTGCAAGGACATGGAGCATGGCCGTGTCCGTGAGAGCGGCTCGAATGCCCGACCGCACGTATTCCGCCGCCACATCGTAGGGAGACGCACCGAGAACGAGCACGGGATCGGTGATGCCTCCATCACGCAGCGACAACGCTTCATCCGGCGTTGCCACGGCGAAGAAGTCCGCTCCGACACTCCGGAGCGCCCACGCCGCCGGCAAAGCTCCGACGTTGTAGGCATTGGCTTTCACCACGGCAATCACTCGAGCACCACCCACATGTTTCCGGATGCGGGTGTAGTTGGTGCGAATGCTGTTGAGGTTCACTTCGAGGCGCGTCGGGCGCCAGTTCATTCTTCATTCCTCCTCGATTTTTTCAGCAGAGTGGAAAGCGACAGGGGAAAAACAGAAACGGAACAACATCGTGAGATGCATCGGTTTTTCTCACGCACTCGAGTCCGGTGGAAGAGAGCGGGGCCCCGCCCAGAACAGAAACCGGCGGACATCACTTCTATGCCGTCGCAACCGAGACGCCGTTCTCCCGGAGCACCCGTCGAACCTCCTCCGACGAAAGGCGGGTGTCCTCGGAAAGAAAGGCCACGTCCTCTTCGGAGACGGTCTTGTCCTCGCCCAGGGCTGCACAGGCGTTTCGTACATAGGAAGCGCGGAGACGGTTCAGATCAACCGGAGCGACGCGGATCTGCCGGGGTTGTTCGGGGATGACGATCACCGAACCGGGACGCTCCTCTTCGGGATCGCCCCGACGCACCTCCACGCCCATGCGCTCCGCAAAGGCGAGCTGAGCGTAAGGATGCTTTCCGGCGCCGGTGTACTCCGTCTCGTTCACCACCACCACCGCCTCCTCCGGCAGCGTTTGTGCGAGCGCGAAGGCGGCGGTGAGAGAGGTGTTGCCCGCAGGACCCCGTTCGAGACCTTCGAGCTGCGCCAACGCCTCGGTCATGTAGAAAACCGCCCCCTGGGTAACCGTCACGTAATCGTCCAGATAACGGAGTACCCGGGCTGCGTTCCTGGGGACATCGGAACGATCCGGCCACACCGCGAAGGGAATGCCAAACCCCGTGTGCCCCGTGGTGAAGGATTTTCGGTTGAAATCTCTGTCCGAAGCCATGTGGAGTCCCTGGAGATTCACACTGGCTCCCACGATGCGCGTGGCCGAACATCCGGCCTTGAGAAGCCCCCGGGCAGTACCGGTGGTGATGCCGCCTCCGGCATGAGTGCTCACCACCACATCGGGATCCCTTCCCGTAAGGCGTCTGGTCTGCTCCGCGATCTCCGTCCCCAGCGTCTCGATACCGGCGATGGAAAAGGGGGTATAGAGGGAAGCATTGAAGAAGGCCGTCTCCTCCAGAACGAGGAGGAAGACGTAAAACAGCTCCGGCCCCACGGAGAGCTGGAGGACCTCCGCGCCGTAAGCCTCGCAGGCCCGCCCCTTCTCGGCTATCTCGGGTTGTTCGAATCCTTTTGAATCGAAGACCTCCTGGACGATGATGCAGCCCAGGTTCTTCCTCGCCGCCTGGCTCGCCACGGCGGCGCCGTAGTTACCACTCGTGGCGGCCACCACACCCTTGTATCCGTTGTGCTCCGCGTGGAACACCGAAAGCGAGGCCCTGCGGTCCTTGAAGGAACGGGCGGGATTATTCGCCTCATCCTTCACGAAGAGCCGAGCTCCCTTGCCCGGTTCCGAGAGAGTCCGCACCAGACGGGTGAGATTCTTCAGTTCGAGAAGCGGCGTGTTGCCCACGTTACTCTCCCGTTGGATGGTCTCCACTTCGTCGAGAGAGTAGCCGGTCTCGCACATCATGCCCTCGTAGTCGAAGGCGAGCCGTCCCCGGGAAAAACGCTCGTAGTCGATGCCGACGGACTTGCGCATGATCTCGCCACGCCGGGCCATCACAGCGCCATAGTCCCCGGTCATGGCCGTTCCACCTTTCCCCGAAGCATCCCTCGAAGCTCCTCTCCGATCCCCAGCAGTGCCTTTGGAGGCGGACCAAAGCCCACGTCATAGGGAGGGTCGACAGAGGCGAGAACTCCCCGGTGCTCTCTTCCGAGGGAAGTGCGCACCGTCACCGTTTCGCCGCAGCGGGCCGTCTCTTCCACGAGAAACCCCTTCACTTTCAATTCCAGGGGAACCGCCGCCGTGTCCTCGGGAACCTGGGGCGCCCGAGAACCTGCGGGCAACACGACGCGGCGGATCTGCACCCATTCTCCCCTTCGCGCCACCGTCATGTTTTCGCCTCCTTTGCACTATCGAAAATAATTGTCGTGAATTTTCAGTTCAATTCAAGGGGCTGCGCACTCTTCGAAAGGAGCGACACGTAACTGTAGCACTATGCTCTATTTCAGCCGTCCCTGTCAAGTGAATGGTCATCGCCATTCCTTGCGGGAACGGTGATTCACTCTCTTTGTATCCTGTGGCATGTGATGTTTCAGCCATGCACTATCGACAAAACGAGATGTCAAACAGATTCTGTTTCGATAACAATGACGATTTGGTTCACAATCTCCACTGGAATAGCCTTTCAGGAAAAATTCTCACACGTTCTTTTCAAAAACATTCATGAACCGGTGTTCCACTTCACGAAGGGGTGAGGCGGAAGAATTCTTCCGTCGCACACCTTTTCGACAGGCGAAGTAGTATCATGGAGGAAACATGGAGAGTGACGATCCATCACGCTGCGACGATCGCAACGTCGATCCCGTCATCCAGGAGGAGGAGATGCTCATGAAGGCAACTCAGCGGAAAAAACTCGATCTCGCAAAAAAACCCACACCCATCGAACTGCTGCCACGCCTTTCCAGGCTGATCGGCGGCCCCGACATCTACATCAAGCGCGACGATCTCACGGGCGGGGGAGTTTCCGGCAACAAGATCCGCAAACTGGAATACTGCGTGGCCGACGCCCTGGACAAGGGCGCACAAGTGCTCATCACCTGCGGGGGCATACAGTCCAACCACGCCAGGGCAACCGCCGCCGTGGCGGCACGCCTGGGACTTTCGAGCCATCTCGTCCTGAACGGCACACCGGAAGAGATCCCCGAGGGAAATCTCTTCCTGGATCTTCTCTTCAACGCCCAAATCACGTTCCTTCCGGAGGAAAAGGGACACGAACGGGACAGCACCATGGAACGCCTCGCCCGGGAATACGAGGAACAGGGCAAACGCGCCTACATCATCCCCCTCGGTGCGTCGAATCCCCTGGGGTGCCTCGGATACGTGGACGCCGTGACGGAAATGATCCCTCAGGTGGCGACACTACCATCCCGACCCCGTCATCTGGTCACTGCCGTGGGTTCCGGAGGCACGCTCGCCGGACTCGTCGCGGGAGTCCTCCTCCATAAGCTCCCCTGGAGAATCACCGCCATCAGCGTGGCCTATCCGCGGCAACAGGTCCTGGAAACGGTACAGCACCTTCTGGAGGAGCTTCGGAAGACCGATTTTCCCGACCTTGGCACACTCCCCCGGGAAACCCTCACCGTTCTCGACGACTACCTCGGCGAGGGGTACGGGACAACCACGCCCGAACAACTCCGTTTCATCGCCACCGCCGCCGCCACGGAGGAACAGCTTCTCGATCCGGTCTACACGGGGAAGGCCTTCTACGGCCTCTCCAGAGAGATCGGAGCAGGACGTTTTCCCAAAGACGAACCCGTGCTTTTCCTGCACACCGGAGGCACCTTCGGTTTGTTTCCCTTCCGGAAGCATTTCAACCATGCGGTTTTCTCCACCCTTTCCGCCCCGGGGAAGAACTGAGGCCTCCCGCCCGCCTCTCGATGGAAATACCCGCTCCTCCACGGGAAGCATCACCGGGGAGAGAACCAGTCGCACAACCGGAAAAGAACAGAAAGAGGGGAACGGAAGCCTTACAAGCTCCCGTTCCCCTCTTTCTCCATCTCTCCGGACGAACCGGCGTTATTTTCCCAGCCAGGAACCGAAGACGCGGAGAAAGTTTCCGCCCAGGATTTTTCGCATCTCCTCGTCGTTGAAACCGCGTTCCAGAAGAGCCACCGTGAAGTCACAAACGTTTTCGTGACCGGCTATCACATCGTAGGTCTTGATGTCGTCCTCCAGAGTGAGGTAGTTCTCGAAGCCGTCGCAGAAGTCGAATCCCAATCCCACGTGGTCGACACCGACGAGATTCACGATGTGCTCCACGTGGGCCGCCAGATCCGCCGGAATCGCCCGACGCGTCTCATGATCCTCCCGAACGAAACAGCTGATGGCGTTCATCCCCATCACGCCACCCTTCTCCGCGAGAGCACGGATCTGTTCGTCCGTGAGGTTCCGCATGGTATGGGCAAGACTCCGACAGTTGGAATGAGAGGCGATGAGAGGCCCTTTCGCGATGTCCATCACGTCCCAGAACCCCTCGTCGTTGAGGTGACTCACGTCGATGACCATGCCCAACTCCTGGGCACGCTGCACCGCCTCCACGCCGAAGGGCGTGAGTCCGCCCTTCTTTCCCTCGCGCTTCGGTGAGAAGAAACAGCCGTCACCGGCGTAGTTTCTTCTGCTCCAGACAATCCCGGCGGCGCGCACACCCAGATCGTGGAAGATGTCGAGAAGGTTGAGATCGTTGCCGATGGGATCGAGCCCTTCAAAGGAGAGGAGAATACCGACCTCGCCCTCCCGGCGTGCCCTTTCGATGTCCTCCATGGTCCTGCAGAGCGTGATGCCTTCCGTGTCTCGGATCTCGCGAACCAGCACCGCCAACTGATCCAGTGCCCGCCGAAGGCCCATCTCCGGAAGGAATGAGCCGCTCACGAAGAGGGAGGACACGACAAGGCCGAATCCGCCCTTTCGAAACCGTTCCAGCCAGGGAAGGAGAGGATGTTTCTTTCCTCGCTCCCACTTGTAGAGAAGATCCATGGCGAGGTCGAAATGGGCGTCGACGATCATGGACTCCCTTTGGAGTCTCGCTGCTCTTTCCTGCACTGTCTCGCTCAAAATGAACGCTCTCCTTTCGACTGCTCCCGAAGGTTCATGCCTTGATTCCCAGAGAAATGATCCTGGTAAAGGCATCCTCCGGAGTCAGATTCGTGTAGACCACATCCTGTTCCTTGAAGAAAAAGACAAGCCCCGATGTCGGATTGGGTGACGTGGGAACGAAGACGGTGAGATCCGTGTCGCCATCCTTCCCCTCCGTTTTCCTCGTGACGAAACCGAGGACATGCGCCTTGCCGAAGGGGACCTGCACCACACCCAGGTATTTTTCGTCCTGGGAGGCGCCGCTGAAGGAACCGATGAGATCCTTCAGGATGCCGTACCACGAGCCGAGAAACGGCACGGAAAGAATGAGCTTCTCCATGTACGTGAGAAGCCATTTTTCCCTGGAACGAAACTTGTGCCCCGCATAGGCAAGAAAGAACACGATGCCGAGAAGTATGCCCACCGTGGCTTCCAGGGACTGGGTCTTTCCGAAAAGGGCACCACCAATCTGGAGCGTAGTCTCCAGAAGAAATCTGACAATAAAAAGAAGAACCACCAGAGGCAGAAAAACGAGAATGCCCATAAAGACGTTTTTCCCGAAGTTTTCGAGAAAGGAAGGCCGTTGCGGAGGAGAAACTCCCGACTCTCCGCCGGCGCTTCCCTCGTCGGCGGGAGCGCACGTGCCCTCCGACGTGTTTCCGCCCGCAGCCATCCACCGCACCAGAGCTTCCGAAGATGCCGCCTCCGACTCGGCCTCGCTCTCTCCGGAGACATTCTTGCCGGAAAAACGCGACACGTCGCCATCCACCGCACATCGCTCCTTCCGTTCCACTGTTTCTCCATCGCGGACTCTTTTCCGTATCTCTTCCCGAAAGCCCTCTCCGCTCCTCGTTTCCCGCCCCTGTGCCGCCTCCGCGCATGCCTCTCTCGCACCATTTCCGCTTTTTCCGCGGCCACCTCACGGTCTTCCTTCCAAATCCGACAAACCCTCCTCGGAACATTTGTCCCAGAGCCATCTTATCCCCTTTGTGCCTCCTCTCAAAGAGGGATTCATGAGGTAGACTAGAGGGGCAGAAAAAATTCCCACAAAAATGCCGAGGGTGTTTCAAGCCTGCGGAGCGCGCTCGTCCCCGGGCGCGAATTCGAGTCATTCCGCGAGGAGGTGTGCCATGTCCCCGTTTCGATTCTCCCGTTTCATGGATTTCGACGGCCCCAATCTGTTCGTTCCCCACGAGTGCGCGGTGTGTTTTTTCGAAAGAGGGCGGTACCCCTCCGGAGGAAACGACCTCGTCCACACTCTCGGCACCCTGGCACACAGTGAACCCCTGCTCCGCCTCTTTCCAGGACTTGGGGAGATCTTTCCCCAAACTTCGGAGGAACTTTTCGGAGCTCTCCTGAGGGAGATGTGTCGACTCGGACGTGGTCTCCCCCTCGCACCTCCCGCAGTGCTCCTTCGGGAAGATCATGTCATCGTGGCGGTGGAGCACTTTCCTGGCCTCGATGTGCGGCCCTTCGCGGACCTCGCCGCGGAATGGCTCACTTCCCTTGCCGAGGGAACGGCCTTTCCCGGAGAGGAGCAGTTGCAACACACCCTGGCGCACGTGTCGGATTCCGGCATCTGCACCCCCTTCTCCCTGTCCCTCTTCGCCGAAGCGAAAAAGCGCCGGATCCCCTTTCGACGGCTTCATCCGGAGGATGCGTTTCTTCTCGGCTACGGAAGCCGCCAGCTCCGCCTCGCGGGAGAACATTTCTCCACGGACATCGTGCCCGATCTGGCTCTCCTTTCCCGTCCCGACAGACTCGCCGCTTTCGCCGCAGAATGCGGGTTCCCCTCGGCGTCGCAAACGACATCGCCCGAAGGAACCGAAGAAACCGTCCTGCACATGATCCTCGCCGGGGGCGCCTGCGTGGCGGCCCGCATGGGCAAGACGGACGTGCTTTCTCTGGTGCACATGGACAATATTCTCCTCGCGGAGGCCCTCGGAAGTTTCTTCGGCAGCACCCCGCTCGTTCTGGACTGCATCGCTCGCAACCCGGGCATCTCCTGGAAGGAAGGCCCCTTCGCCGTCGCGAAAGCGCACCCCGGTGTGGGCAACGTTCCTCCCGAGGCAGCGGGAGCGATCCTGGAGCACCTCTGCCCTCAAGGCGACACGTTCGGCGGCAACGGCAAAGGCACACGACGAATCCCCCTCATCGCGGGGAACCGATTCTCTCCTACCTTCAGGGCGCTTCTGCTTTCGGAACTCCGGGGAATCCGGGAGAGCGTCTCCTGTCCCTCCGCTGCGGCGCAGCACCTCGGCTTCGCCAGCCCCGAAGGATTCTTCCTCGACGGGCAACCGCTCTGCCGCCCACGAACGGCGGGGGACGCGCTCAGACTCCTTCTCCGGCACCCCTCGGTGGATCTGGGGCTGATGGAGCACCGGAGCGAACACATTCTCCAAGAGGGTTTCGTCCACGAAGGCGCGGATGTGGTCATTCTGGAAAGTCCTTCCGCGGAGGAAAAGGTGCTGGAGCGGGACGTCCTTTCCGGAGGCTATCTCGTGGATGTCCTGGAGGATGAGATTCTGGTCTATAAAGGAGAGGAGCACGTGGATACCATGACGCTTCGTTTCCCCGAGGAGAAGGACGAAATGCTCATCGAGGCGTTGCGTCCCCTCCTCGAAGAACGCCTGGCCCTGTACACGCCGGAGGCATCGCGATGAAAAAAGACGTCCTTTCCGAGACGAACCGACATTTCTGGCCGAATGCGCCGGAAGCTCCCGAGGCGGAATCCCCCGCTTCGGAAGAGTGTCTCCAGTGCACCCGCCACATCGAGGAATTCGTTTCTCCGGATGAAGACACCCTTCCGGAGGAATTCGATCCGCTCCGAAAAGCCTCGGCCTTTTCTCCGGGAAAGGAGGAGATGTCCATGCAGCACGGTAGTCTCGCCTGGTGGGAACAGGTTGCGGAAATCGCCCGTCTGCAGGAGATTCAGGATCGTTTTGCCAAGATCATGCGCGTGGGAGCGATCATCACCACCAACGACGGCAAACCCGTGACAAGTCCGAGCAACTTTACGAGTTTCTGCCTCAAGGTACGCACCTTCTCCGAAGGCCGGGCCCGCTGCTGGGAGAGCGACGCCGACGGCGGACGCAGATCCCTGGAGGCGGGGCACAGCTTCGCCTATCGCTGCCGCAACGGCCTTCTGGACATGGCGAGCCCCATCATCGTGGAGGGACGCATGGTGGGGATCCTCCTCTGCGGCCAGGTTCTGCTTCAAAAATACTCCCGCGCCGAGGTGGAGGAGATCGCCGACAAAGAGTGGCCCTTCGCCCAGGGCAAGGACCGGGAAGCGCTCATCGAGAATTTTCTCTCCGTTTCGGTGGTGAACGAACAAGCCATTCGAGACGCCATGGACCTGCTGCACCTCGTGGCATCCCACATTGTCGGGCTCTGCGAACGGCACCTGACCGAACGGCGCCTTCTCCAGCGGGGCATCACGCTCATCCATGAACAGCGCAACAAGGAAGCTCTCGAGCGGAACCTCAAGCTCGCCCAGGTACGGGCTCTCCGAAGCCAGTTGAACCCCCACTTCATGTTCAATACCCTGAACAGCATCGCACGACTCGCCTTCTTCGAGGAAGCCCCCAGGACCCAGGACCTTACGCTCCAGTTCGCCGAATACCTCCGCTACGTGCTCCGCAAGCAGTCCCAGGGGGAACTCGTTCCCCTGGGCATGGAACTGGACTGCATCCGACGCTACCTCGAGATCTATCAGGTCCGCTTCGGCGAGCGCCTCCGAAGCCATGTAGAGGCACTCCACGGCTCAGAGGAACTTCTCGTGCCCTTCATGTTCCTCCAACCCATCGTGGAGAACGCCATCATCCACGGTATCGAACCCCTTCCCCAGGGGGGAGAGGTGCGCATTTCCTGCTGGGTGGACAAGAAACACCTCGTTGTGGAAGTCACCGACAACGGTGTGGGCTGCACGCCCTCCTCGATCGAGGAAGGTGTCGGGCTCGAAAACGTCCAGGAGCGGCTCAAGCTCCACTACGGGGAAATCGCCCGCCTCCGGGTTGAAAGCGCCCCGGGGAAGGGAACATCCGTGCGCATCGCTCTTCCGGCCCGGGAAGGAGTCCTCGTCTCATGAGCTGGCGCATTCTCATCGTCGAGGACGAGCCCCTGGAAAGAGAGGCCCTCTCCCGCTTTCTCCGGGAAGCTCCTTTCCAGAATGAAACACGTACCTGCGCCAACGCGACGGAATTCTGCGAAACCGCCATGGAGTGGGATCCCCACATCGTTCTCCTCGACATCCGCATTCCCGGCGGAGATGGCCTGTCGGCGCTGGAAAAACTCAGAGAACAGGGATTCGGGGCGAAGGTTCTTGTCCTCACTGCCTACGACGTGTTCGAATATGCCCGTCGCGCCATGGGACTCGGCGTTTCCTCCTTTCTGGTGAAACCCGTCTCTCCCAAGACGCTCTACGGAGCACTGCAAAAAGTTCTGGAACAACTGGACAGGCAGAGCGAAGAGGAGGAACGGTTCCAGCGCATCCAGACCTTCGTGCGGGAAAACCGCGGACCGCTTGCCATGGCTGTCGTCGCGGACCTCATCTCCGGCGGTACCGACCCGGAATCGCTGGAGGGAATCGCCCAGGAGCTGGGACTTCCTCCCGCCGAGGCATGCCATGCCATGGGTGTGGTGACTCTCGAAGAACTGAAGAGCAACAATCTGAGCATGGTCCAGTTCCTCGAAGCTGCCGCACGCTCCTTCGCGGACACCATCGTCATCCCCTGGCGACGCTCCATGATTCTCTTCCTCGTTCCCGTCTCCCGGGCGCCACATGCGGAGGAACTCGCCGCCCGGATCCTCGAGGTGCTGGCGGCGAACGACATCCAGGGGAACGTGGTTTTCGGGGGAACCGTAAATGCCCTCAAGGACATGGGAAGTACCATGTCGTCCCTCGAAGAAGCCCTCGAGGAAAGTCTCCTCGGCGGAACGGGTCGGGTGGTCTGGGTGGACGAACCCCAATTCCTTCCGGACGAAGGCGCGGGCCGTGACGATGTGGAATGGCAGGAAATCCGGGACGACATCGTGGAAGCCTTCCGCAACGGCCGCATGGATCTCATGGCCTCGGGAAGGGACACCCTCGTCCGGCTCATGGAACGCTCCGTCTGGAATGACGTCGAGCTGTCCAAAATGCTCGTTCTCGGCCTCCTCGGGCAGATCTGCACGGTTCTTCTGGAACTCCGATGCGACCTGAACACCGTCAAGGCCTGGGCACGCCGTCAGATGCTGAACATCCTGGGCGCGAACAACTTCATGGGGCTCCATCCCATACTCGTCCAGTCCCTGGAAGGCGCCTGGGGTGTGCGGGAGAGCGCCCAGGACGGAGGTGCCCTTGTCATTTCCCAGGCCATGGCCTTCATCCGAGAGCACTACGACGAGGTGACCCTCGAAGGCGTGGCGCGTCATGTCCACGTGAGCGTGAGTCATCTGAGCCGTCTTTTCCAGAAGGTCCTCCGGAGACGTTTCGTGGACGTGGTGAAGGAGATTCGCATGGAACGAGCCAAAGCACTTCTCGGACAGGGCATGAGTGTCCGGGACGTGGCTCTCCAGGTGGGATACGGCAACATCGCCTACTTCAGCACCCTCTTCAAGCAAACCTGCGGCAAAAGCCCCAGCGAATACCGCCGCCAGGGGATTTGAAAAAACCCTGCGGTATCCACCATAGGAGCCTCAGCAACCGACACGGCGAGGATTGCCGTGTGCACTCCGGAAAAAAACATGCGACTTTCCGCAGCGTGTCCCGCGGGTGCTCTTTTTCAAGNNTTTTTTATCGCATATCCTTTTCTTCAACTCTTTTCCAGCGCCACCTCCTCTCCTGAGAGTGGACTCTCTTCCTGTTGTTTGATTTCAAAAAGAATTTCCTCTTGACATCATTTCAAGTTTGAGTATACTAACACAAGTTCAGCCATTCAGGCTCCTTGCGGAAAAAAGGAGCCGCACACACCACAAATCGTTCAAGGAGGTTGTGTAGACATGGAACAGCAGAAATGCCTTTGTATGCCCCTTCTCGGTGATTCCTTTCCCGAACTCGACGTGAACACCACCCACGGTCCGATGAACATCCCCGGCGATCTCAAGGGGTCCTGGTTCGTCCTCTTCAGTCATCCCGCTGATTTCACCCCTGTCTGCACCACCGAATTCGTGGGTTTCCAGAAGCGAATCGCCGATTTCGACGCACTGGGCTGCAAACTCATCGGCATGTCCATCGATCAGGTTTTCTCCCACATCAAATGGGTCCAGTGGATCAAAGAAACTCTCGGTGTGGAGATCACCTACCCCATCGTGGCCGGCACGGAGACGCTCGCACAGAAATTGGGCATGCTCCATCCCGGAAAAGGGTCCAACACCGTCCGGGCCGTTTTTGTCGGAGATCCCGAGGGCAAGGTTCGCCTCGTCCTCTACTATCCCCAGGAAATCGGGCGCAATATCGACGAAGTGGTCCGGGCCGTCCGGGCACTTCAGGTCTCGGACGAACAGGAGGGGGCTCTTCCCGCGAACTGGCCGAACAACGAACTGATCAAGGATCATGTGATCGTTCCACCCGCAGCGGATCTCGCCACCGCAGCGGAGCGGGTCAAGCTCTACGAGAACTTCGACTGGTGGTTCTGTCATAAGCCACTGAAGCAATAACGCGCCTTTTCGTGTCATGTCCACGACACGGACAGCACGAAGCAAAGGGGAG
>DIMS01000077.1:0-59772 GCA_002425685.1 Synergistaceae bacterium UBA5560
GGAGATTCTCCGGAGAATCTCCTCATTCAGCCCCCGAAAAACGGATGTCCGGGGACGACGGATCTGTCTTCGCATAAAGCGGTACCACCGCACTGCGGATTCTGCGCACCTGAAGAGAAAAGGTCACAGCGGGAATGCCCGACGACGTGAGGAACGCCGGTTCTACACACCTGGAGAGAAAAGAGGTCATTTCCCACATGAGAAAGATCCTGGCACTTTTGGCGGCGGCAGCGCTCATGGCGTTCGCCGCGCCGGCATTTGCGGCGAATCCCTTCATGGACGTTCCCATGAACCACTGGGCCTACGGTGCCATCGGACAGCTCGCCGCCTCCGGCATCGTCAACGGCTATCCCGACGGCACTTACAAGGGCAATCAGCCCATGACCCGCTACGAAATGGCCACCCTCGTCGCCCGCGGACTCGCCGTGGTGGACATGAACAAGGCGAGCAAACAGGATGTGGAGATGTTGAAGAAGCTCGTCGTGGAGTTCAAGGACGAGCTGAACGCGCTGGGCGTGCAGGTCGACCGGATCGACCGGCGCGTCGCCCTTCTGGAGGAAAACATCGGCGGCTGGAAGATCTACGGAGAACTCCGCTTCGACGCGAAGTTCGGGAAGAACTACCAGGGCACGGGCGGCAGCACCTATGTGGAGGGCAAGAACGAGTTCGATCTGGACCGCTATCGTCTCTTTCTGAAGAAGCAGATCGACGCAAACACGAGCTTCACCACCCGTATCGGGCGTGACGAGAACAACACCGACCGCCTCGCCTGGGAACTTTACTACGTCGAAACGGTTCTTCCCTGGGACGTGGAACTCACCGCCGGCCTCTTCGAATTCGACTGGGAGGATGACGCCGGCCTCTACGATGCCTACAACGACGACGCGTGGATCGGTGATCTCACCACCAAGGGCTTCTACGCGAAAAAGGCCCTCGGCATGGCGGACATGATCCTGACGGTGAACCGCGACGACACCGAGGACGGCGTGGACGACAGCTTCATCTACGGCGCCCGTTTCGACTTCAACCTCAACGAGACCTTCCGCTTCGCCCTCAGCGGTCTCGCCACCACCTACGACAACCTCGACGACAGCAACTGGCACGTGCTGTACGCGGACTTCACGGTCAACGTCACCCCGAACATCGCCTTCAGGGGCGCCTACTACACGGAAAAGCACGACGCGAACACGGATGCCCGGCAAGCCACGGGCGAGGACGCCCCCGACGCGTGGAAGGCCATCCTGGACGTGAAACAGGAAGCCCTCGGATTCACGGGCCTGTGGGTCGAATACGGCAAGATCGGCCGTGGATTTGAGATGAACGCCCACGCCTACGACTACGTGGGCATGAGTTCCCTGATGGACGACACCTACGGGACCAGAGTGCTCGCCAACCGGGACTACGACGAGACGACCATCCTCTATGTCCGGGCTTCCCAGAAGTGGAACGACACCTGGGGAACCTTCCAACGCTACTTTGCAGCGGACTTCGCCCGCGACGGCGTGGACGACACCACGAATGTCACCCTCGGCGTGGAATACCAGCTCTCGCCGGCAATCAGCTTCGAACTCACCTACGACAAGGTCGACTGGGGACAGGGAGGCGCGATGACCGACGACGACAGCCTGGTCCGGCTGCGGACACTGGTCACTTTCTGAAGAAGAACTCTCGTCGTTTCGATTTTTTCGGCTCGGACACAACGGGAGCGCAACCGGCTCCCTCGGGATTCCGCCGGGGTGTGCGAACACGGGCGCGCACCCCGTTTTTCGTCCCCGCTCCGGCATCACACCCTTCCTTTTTTTGTCCCTCCTTCGTATTTTTCAGTGAAATTTCAGCCCCGCCTCTTGCTCACAGGTATTCCGAGAGATACCATAGGACATCGGGTTTCAAGAGAGGTTCGTCCCTTTCCATGGCTTTCTCCGAAGGAGGTCCTGTTCATGACCGCAGGTTTTCCCGCTCTCCGGATGCGGCGGCTCCGTTCCCACCCGGCACTTCGGGACATGCTCGCAGAAACCGTTCTGGAACCCCGCCATTTGGTGCTCCCCCTCTTCGTCGTTCCCGGCGAGGGCGTGGAGGAACCGATCCCGTCCATGAAGAACGTGAACCACTGGAGCGTCGATCGTCTTTCCCGCATCGTACAACCCGCTCTCGACGCGGGCGTCAAGGCCTTCATCCTCTTCGGCCTTCCGACCTACAAGGACGCTCTCGGCACCAGCGCCGCCGACGCGGACCAACCCACCCAGAGGGCCTGCTCGTTCTTGCGGGAGCGTTTTCCCCAGGCGTACTGCATCACCGACGTCTGTCTCTGCCAGTACACGGACCACGGTCATTGCGGCCACCTCACTCCCGAGGGCGAGGTGGACAACGACTCCTCCCTGGAGCAGCTCGCCCGGGCCGCGGTGAGCCACGCCCGTGCGGGGGCGCACATGGTGGCCCCCTCGGACATGATGGACGGACGGGTGGGGAGGATTCGGGCCGCCCTGGACGAGGCGGGGTTCTCCGGAACGGCCATCATGAGCTACGCGGCGAAGATGAGTTCCGCCTTCTACGGTCCCTTCCGGGACGCGGCGGAAAGCGCCCCAAAATCCGGTGACCGCAAAAGCTACCAGATGCCTCCCGGCAACGCCCGGGAAGCGCTTCGCGAAGCGCTTCTCGACGAGGACGAGGGGGCGGATCTGCTCATGGTCAAACCGGCTCTCACCTGCCTCGACATCCTGGCCCGCCTTCGGGAAAAGACGCTTCTCCCCCTGGCGTGCTACCTGGTGAGCGGCGAGTACATGATGCTCCGGAGCGCCATCGCCGGAGGGCTTCTCGACGAGGGCGCGGCACTTCTCGAAGCGCACCGGGCATGCCGCCGGGCGGGAGCGGACCTGATCATCACCTACGAGGCACTCAACCTGGCCCGAAGACTCTAGATCGAGCGGAACTCCCCGGCCCGCACCGGAAGGACGTTTCTTCCGTGAAAGAACGACCCGTTCTTTGAGGTGTTCACCCACGGAGGAAAGGTCTGAGTGTTCCCGCAAACAAGAGCCTTGGACAGACCGGTATTTTCCCGCCGCCGTGGCGGGAACTGCGGAAAAGACCGTGTGACACCGGACAGCAACACCAAAGCGCCTCGAAAGGAGTCTTCGCCGTGGACTACTCTTTTTCGGACGTGGTGAATGTCCCGCTCTGCTCGGAAATGCTCCGGCATTTTTACACCGCCTCGGGAATTCCCTGTGCTTTTTGCGGGAAGGACGGTTCTTCTCTGGCCTCGGCGGGAGGCCAGACGCTCTGTCATCATTTCCACCGGAAACATCCGGAATATCGGAAATACTGCGTGGCGAGCTGGGAAGAAATCGGCAGGGCCATCGAGAACGGCGCCGAGGAATATCTCCACCGTTGCGAGAATGGTCTCATGGACGGCGCCGTTCCGATCCGTGTCGAGGGAGAACTCCTCGGCTACGTCGTCATCGGACAGTTTTTTCTCGTGCCTCCCGACAAGACAGCGTTTCTCGACAGAGCGCGGGCGAACCATCTCGACGAGGCGGCCTATGAGGAAGCTCTCCGGACCGTCCCTGTCATCTCCAGAGAACGGGCCGACGCGGCGTTGCGGCATTTTCGCATCCTGGCGAACCTGATCGCGGAGGCGGGAGTCCATCGGCGGCAGATGGCCTTTCTCAACGCCTCCCTCCAGAACGCGAACGCCCTCCTCGGAACCCAGATCACGGAGCGGGCAAAGGCCGAGGAGGCGTTGCGGCGAAGCGAAGAACGCTGGCAGTTCGCCCTGGAAGGTTCCGATCTGGGCGTGTGGGACTGGAATCTTCTCACGGATGACGTGTACTTCTCTCCCCGCTGGCTCGAGATGTTGGGCTACGGTCCGGGAGAGGTCCGGGAGCGCTTCTCCGAATGGTACGATCGAGCGCATTCCGAGGACCGGGAACATGCCGTCAAGGAAGCACAACGACATATCCGTGGGGAGACACCTTTCTACGAAGCCAGACATCGGCTGCGCTGCAAGAATGGAAGTTACAAGTGGATCCTCGCGAGAGGAAAAGTGATGTCACGAAACGCGGAGGGAAAACCTCTGCGCATCGTGGGAACCCACAGGGACATCACCGAACAGGTCCAGGTGGAGGAGGACCTCCGTCATGCGGGCACCCACGATCCCCTCACCGGGCTTCCCAACAGAACACTCTTCAACGACCATCTTCTTCTCGCCATGGCGCAGGCGCGCCGGAACAAGACCGTCGTCGCCGTCATCTTCCTCGATCTGGACGACTTCAAGGAGATCAACGACACCCTCGGGCACGATGTAGGGGACCTGCTCCTCAAAGCTGTGTCGAAACGTCTCAAGAAGGAAGTCCGCGAGGTCGATACGGTGGCCCGCATGGGCGGAGACGAATTCACCCTCATCCTCCCCGAACTGCACGGCAGAAAGGACGCGGAGCAGGTCGCCGAACGAATCCGCGGAGCCATCGCCCGCCCGTATTCACTCGGCGACAAAGTTCTGGAGGTGAGCGCCAGCCTCGGCGTCAGCCTCTACCCCCTGGACGGGAGAGATGTCCGGACCCTGATGAAGCGGGCGGACATGGCCATGTACCGAGCGAAGAACGACGGACGGAATCTCTGGCGCTTCTGGGAGGAGAACACGGAAACACCCCGAAAATGAAGACACCTGAACGACCCGAAGGAGGCCTTTTGATGCTCTGTGGAAGTCTGCGTTTTCGAAGGATGGACGAAGCCATTCTGCCCGGACCTGTCGTCCGGGCGCTCGCTTTTCTGGCGACAACGGATTTTTCCGGCCTGCAGCCGGGACGCATCGAACTGGAGGAGGGACTCTACGCCATCCTCGCCGAGGGAGAGACCGGTCCCGTTTCGGAGGGAGAGTGGGAAGCACACCGGCGGTACGTGGACGTGCAATGCGTTCTCGAAGGCGAGGAGAGCATCGGCTGGGCCATTGACGAAGGGAATCCTTTCCGCAGGAACGCCCTTGCCGAGGAGGATTGTCTCTACTTCGAGCCTCCGGAAAACCCCTCGTGGCTCCACCTGTCACCAGGCCATTATGCGGTCTTCTTTCCACGGGACCTCCACTGCCCGCTGCGACATCCCGGTTCGCCCCGGGTGCGAAAAGTGGTGGTGAAGATCGACATCGCCCGTTTTCCCCTGGAGGCGACGGATACCCCACAGTAGCGGTGTCGTGAGCATTGAGGCGGGGTGCGCGCCCTTCGCGAAAAGAGCCGGATACGCTTTGCTGCGGAACATTCGGTTCCACTTCCGACCGGCCGTTTCAAAAAGGATTTTCGCTTTCCCGCAGAGCCTCAGCCTCATGTTTGAAAAATTCCAGCTTTTGCGAGGAATGAAGGGTTTTCTCGTGCAAAGGCCGAGGCTTTGACGACGCCCCACGCCCCGCATTTCCTCTCCGTCAACACCCGCCGGGATTTATTATGCTCTCAAGAGTGTGCGAAAAGTGATTGCGGAAGGGAATTCAAAGAAAGAAGGTCATGATGTAGGGTGTCTGCAGCGCACAAACAACCCGAGCCCTTGGGAGGCGATACACCATGACCGGAAAGAAGCATAGCAGTCCTTTCACTGGAATGAAAAGCCCTTTTCGGGAACGAAACGGGCGCCATGAAGGCCCTGATGACGGAAGTGCGGCAAGAAATCCTTGACGGGGAAATGACGTTATCCCCGGCGGCACACCCCTTCAAAAACCTCGTCGAGCGCCGCGCAAAGACGTCGGTTCTCCTCGCGGCGCCGCACGGCGAGCCGCACGTAGTCGTCTCCGAGCCCCTGGAAGCTCGTGCAGGTACGCAGAAGAATGCGGAAGGGAAGCAGGCGACGCTGCACCTCGCTCCCCGGAAGTACGGCCTGCCCCGCGTCGTTCCGGGGAAGGCGGGCCAGGAGGAAATTCGCCGCGCCGGGAAACACCGAAAACCCACGCCCGGCAAGCTCCGCGCAAAGAAACGTGCGCTCCGAGGCAATCCGTTTTCGCGTGCGGGCGAGCCAGGCGTTCCCCTCTTCCATGCAGGCAAGAGCAAAGGCCTCACCCACGGCGTTGACGGGCCAGGACTGCTGAAAGGCCCGCACCGCCGCGACCGCGCACCGCTCGCCGAGAAGATAGCCCACCCGCAGGCCCGGTACGGCGAAATCCTTCGTGAAGGCCCGCAGGAGCAGCAACTCCTTCGGCCAGGCACCGCTCCGGGACGCCGCCGGAGTGGAAAGAGGCGGCCAGGAGAGATGAAGAAAACACTCGTCCAGGAGAAGCCGGGCCCCCCGGGTGATGCAGGCCTGGAGAACGCGCTCCGTCTCCTCTTCGCTCCAGCCCCGTCCCGTGGGATTGTTGGGCTGGCAGAGCACCACCAGGTCCCCGGGGCGAACCCGCTCCGCCAGTTCATCGGCACGATAGGCAAATCCATCCTCCGGGACCAGCGGATGACCTGCAACGGGAACGCCCGCCAGCGATGCCGCCGCGGCATATTCCCCGAAGGTGGGAAGGGGGAGCAGCAGTCGCTTCGGGCGGAAGGCGAGGACGAGTGGAAGCAGCAGGTCACTCGCGCCGTTGCCGACGGCGACACCCTCCTCGCCGGGGCCATGTCCGCTCCAGGAGGCGAGCGTCCGCCGGAGGTGCCGCGACTCCTGGTCCGGATAGACCTGCACGTGCCCGAGGGCCTTTCTGGCGGCCCGGAGGGCGAAGGCGGGAGGGCCGTAGGGGTTGATGTTGGCGGAGAAATCGAGCCATCCGTAAGGATCGTCGTGCGCGTGGATCCGCCCGCCGTGCACGTGGCCCGAGGCGACCCAGGGGGAATGCGTTCCGGTCATCCCAGAAGCACCGCGAGAAAGAGCGCCGACAGAGCGGCACAGGCGTAGGCATTCCAGTAGAGGGCGAATCCCCGCTCAAGATCCGTCCGGTTCGGGGGAGGCCCCTCTCCGAGAAAGGGTTTGTCCACCCATTGCCCGAAGTAGGGGGTGGGACCACCGAGAGAAACTCCCAGCGCCCCCGCGAAGGCCGCCATGGGCCAGCCGCTGTTGGGACTGGAGAGAAGCGGCGCAAACGCCCGGGCCGTGCGGAGCGTCCGGGAGAACGAACCGCCCACGCCGGGACTGGCGGCAGCGACGAGCAGGGCCGCGCAGCGGGCGGGAAGCAGGTTCAACAGGTCGTCGAAGCGGGCCGCGGCCCATCCGAACTCCCTGTAGGCGGGGGTCTTGTACCCCACCATGGCGTCCAGGGTGTTGGCGGTCCTGTGGAGCCAGGCGCCGAGAGGTCCTCCGAGAGCTCCGTAGAGAAGAGGGGCACAGAGGGCGTCGCCGAAGTTCTCCGAGAGGGTTTCAAGCGCCCCGGAGACGACCTTCCGTTCGTCCAGAGGTTCCGTATCGCGGCTCACGAGGAGCGAAAGAGCCTTTCGCGCCCCCGCGAGATCGCCCTCGGCGAGACGCTGCGCCACACCGCGCACCTCCCGGGCAAGACAGGTACCCCCCAGGGCGAAGTAGAGCATGCCCCCCTCCAGAAGCCACCCCGCCGGGAACATGCGTGCCGCGGCGGCGGCGACACCGAGGGGAAAAAGAACTCCCGCGAGGACGAGGAGGAGAAAGATCACTCCCTGAAGGCGCGCCGGCAAGGGCAGCCTGCGGCAGAGCGGTTCCAGATGTTCCGCCCCGCGCCCGAGGAGGCGCACGGGATGCCATTCCGTCCTCGGATCTCCTAGAAAGAGATCCAGCGTTATCGCCACACAAAGCGACTTAACGAACATGGGCATTCCTCCAGTTCCGGCAGGTGTCGACGAAACGGGCCGCCGCCCCGGGGCAGCCCCAGAAATGCAGGTGTACGTAGGAGGCGAGCAGGTTCGGCCGCACGTACCCCTCGTTCCAGCAGACCTCCGGACGGGACGCCCTGCGGACCAGATAGGCCGTCGGTGTCTCGCCGGCGCCCTCGGAATAGTGGAATTCGTGCCCCCGGAGCACCTCGCCCCGGGAGGCCAGCAGTGTCTCCGTCTCCAGACGGGCCTCCACATAGCCGAAACGACGCAGTCGTCCCGTCATGGTCACGGAGAGATCGAGAAGTCCCGCGAGCTCGGCCCGCTCGCTGTTTCGTCCCGTGATCTCCCGGGCGAGATACATCATGCCGCCGCATTCCGCGTAGACGGGAAGCCCCAGAACTCTCCGGCGACGGAGGTCCGCGAGGTAGCTTTCGTTTCCGGCGAGCTCCCCGAGAAATTCCTCGGGATAGCCGCCTCCGAGATACAGCCCGTCGATCTCCTCGGGAAGCGCCGCATCGGCGGCGGGGCTCGTCTCCAGGAGTTCCGCCCCAAGCTCCTCCAGCAGCTCCAGCCCGTCCCTGTAATAGAACGTGAAGACCTTATCCCGTGCGACGGCGATGCGCGCACCTTGACGCGGTGCCGCCTCGAGAACGCGGGCGACCTCGGAGGGAAAGGCGGCGCCCGCCGGAATGGAAGGGGCCTTCGCCAGCGCCGTAAGGCGCTCCAGGGAAATGCCCTCGTCGATGGCATCGGCAAGGCGCTCCAGTTGCAGAGAGAGTTCGCTTCGCTCCGCTGCGGGAATCAGCCCGAGATGCCGCGAGGGAAAATGCGCCTCCGGAACGTGGCGGATCGAACCGAGTACGGGAAGTCCCGCGAAGTGTTCCACTGCCTCGGAGATCAGGGTTTTCAGCTCGCCTTCGCGCAGGCCGCAGAGAATCACGCCGACGACGGAAGGAGGTGGAACGCGATGTCCGTCCTCCGCAGTGGAGAGCGTGGCGAAACCCAGGGCCGTCGCGGCGAGGCTCGTCGCGCCTTTCGTGGCATCGAGGAGGAGCACCACCGGCAGGGACAGCGCTCTCGCGAGAGAAGCCGTGGAATTGCGTCCTTCGGAGCCTATGCCGTCGTACAACCCCATGACGCCCTCGACGACGGCAATGTCCGCACCGGCGCACCCCCTGGCGTAGAGAAAGGGAAGCGTCGACGGAGACGTGAGAAAGCCGTCGAGGTTCCGGCACTCCCGCCCCGCGGCCAGGGTATGGTAGGAGGGATCGATGAAATCGGGTCCGGCCTTGAAGGGCTGAACCCGCACTCCGCGCCGTGTCAGAGCGCGGCAGAGCCCCGCCGCGAAGGTCGTCTTGCCTACACCGCTCTCCGGAGCGGCGATGACGATGCCCGGCGCCGTCATGCCCGCCCCCCCTCGGAAGGACAGGGCGTCCATTCCGGACACGGAAGGGGCGTTTCGCGGATCTCCCCCCGGGAGAGGGTGAAACAGCTCACACGAAGGGGCGTTTCCCGAAGCATCCTCTCGCCTTCAGGAAGGCTTCCTTCGCAACGGTTCGCTCTTTCGGCCAAAAGGGTCGCAAAGATCTCACGGGTGGCGTTGTGACAGGAGAAGAGGAGAACCTGATGCTCCCGGGCGATCTCCAGGAGCACCTTCGCGGCCCCCAGGCGGCGCTCCTCGTCGAAACGCACGAGGAGATCGTCCAGGATCAGCGGAAGGGGCTCCGCCCGGAGACCGAACTGACGGGCCATGCCCAGGCGAAGGGCCAGGTAGGTCTGGTCCGCGAGACCGGAACTCCAGGCATCCTCTCCCCGGCGCGCCCCCGTGGCGCATTCCTCCAGCTCCACAGCGCCTCCCGCGGAGGTATCCCTGAGACGCAGGGCGTACCGGTCCCCCGTGAGCGTCCTCAGGAACCGGTCCGCATCGCGGATGACACCGGGCTGACGTTCCCGCTCGTGAATGCCCCGGGCTTCGTCGAGGCTGCGGCGACACAACACGACGGAAAGCCACTCCTTGACCGCCTCCCGGAGGGATGCGACGAGAGCCTGTCGCGCTTGGCGGAGTCGGGAACTGTTCTCGTCATGGGCCATGCGCTGCAATTCCGCGGCGACCTCCCCCGCACGACGGTGCGCCCCCGCACAGGATTCCTCCAGCGCGGCCACCCGGCGCTCCAGAAGATCCCGCTCCTGCTCCAGATCCAGGGGAAGTGCCGCCATCTCGTCCTCCAGAGAGGCAAGGGCGTCGAGGGAGCCGCCCAGGGAGACCAGCACCTTCTCGTGCTCTTCCACCAGCCGTTCCAGCTCCAGGCGGCGCACCGTCTCGGCGGCGCAGGCGCGGAACGACTCCTCGTCGGTCGCACCTGCGAGGGCGAAGAGGCGGACCTGTTCGCTCCGCTTTCCTTCGAGGCGTTCTTCGCAGACGCAAAGAGCCGCACGTTCCTCCGCCAGGCGCTCCCGAAGCGCGTCGAGTTCTCTCGCGGCCTCCCGAACCTCGTCGGAGGTGCGTACAAGGAGATCCAGAGAGGACACGTCCGGTTTTTCGGGCACGGAAAGCCCACAGGCGCGGAGACATGCGGCAAGTCGATTCCGGAGGGTCTCCAGGTCCCCCCGAACCGCCGTCAGGGTCGTCTTCGCCTCGGTGATGCGCGTCGTCTCCCCCCGGCAGGCGTCGGCCTTGGCGACGAACTCGGGAAACCCCCCCGGTTCGAGGCGGGGCTCGAAACCCCGTTCACGCAACCATTCCCGCCAGCGCCATTCCCCGTCCTCGAGAAGTTTGCCCGCCGCGTGAACTTCTTCGTCGGCCTTGCGCATGCGCTCCAGCGCCCGTTCATAGGCGCCCTGGGCATCCTCCAGGGCCGCCTTGGCGGCACCGTAGTTCGCGAGGAGGGCCTCCTCCTCCTCAACGAGCAGGACCAACGCTTCGAGGCGTTCCGCATCATCCGGCGAAGGAAGCCCGCTTCCATCGGCAACGGCGCAGATCTGCTCCCGGATTCCCTCGGCGAGCGCCTCCTGTTCCGTCGCGTGGGCCTCCGCCTCCGCCACCTCCGCGCGCTTGCGTTCCGTCTGGGTTTTCCACTTGCGCTGCAGTTCCTCGTCGGCGCCGCCCTGGCGTTTCGCCAGAGCATAGAAGAGCGGCGCCAGGACGAACCCCACCACGGCGAGGACGATCACCATGGGGTCGCGCTTGAGGAACCAGAGGAACGCCAGACCGAAGGCCCCCACGAGAACCGACACGGGAGCCCAGAGGGAAAAGAGGGCGTACCGTCCCGGCGTGTCCTGTTCGAGATTCGCCAGCTCCACCCGGAGGCGGTCCCGGTTTTCCCGGGCGAGACGCACCGCTTCGGCGATCCGGTCCCGCCTGCTGCAGAAGACCCGGAGCCGCGAAAGAGCCTCCTTGCGCTCTCCGAGCAGCTCCTCGTCGAGATCCTCCGGAAGGGGCACTTCGGCGAGACGCTCCCGTTTTCCCGCGAGCACCGCCTCGGCCTCCTCCACGTTCTCCCGGGATGCCCGAAAATTCTGTTCCG
The DNA here is from genome assembly GCA_002425685.1 of Synergistaceae bacterium UBA5560. GTDB lineage: Bacteria > Synergistota > Synergistia > Synergistales > Aminiphilaceae > Aminiphilus. The sequence goes on from DIMS01000077.1 coordinate 11,261, forward strand.
CAAGGCGTCGCCGTTCCCGTGCATCCCGGAGGGTCGCGTCGAAACGCTGCGCTTCCTGGATGGCGGGAAGGGAGAGGTCCACCCGGAAAAGGCGTGCATCGTTCCATCCGTCCCCGAGCTCCGCCAGATGCTCCGCGTGGCGCTTTTCGTCCTTACGGATCTCCACCTCCAGACGCGTCTCCGAGGCGAGGAGTTCCTGAAAGCGCCCGCGCTCGCCCCGGAGCGCCTCCACTGCCTCCCGGTGCTCCAGAAGAACCCAGGGGTATCGGTTCTGCAGCAGCGTCTCCCGCTCCTCGAGCCGGGAGACCCGCTCACGGCCCTCCCGGCAGGAAGCCTGCAGGGCGTCCGCTTCCTGAACAAGAACGTCGTACCGTTCGACCCCCCGCTCCGGAAAGGATCTCCCGCTCCGGATCTGCGCCAGTTTCTCCAGGGCCAGCTTCCGCTCCGTCCAGGGACGCCGGACCTTCTCCAGAAGAAGAATTCTGGCAAGCCGCTTCCGGGCGTCTCCGGCCTCCCCGGTCTCCCTCGCCACCTGCTGCCGCAGGCGTTCCTCCTCGTCCCGAAGGTCCCAGAAACGCCCCTCCTGCTCCGCCAGCCCGTGAAGCTCCTCCTCCACCTCCCTGAGGGATTCGAGCAGCTCGTTCACCCTGCCGCCGGTCCCTTTGCCGCGGCCGAAGCGATAGAACTCCCGCTGTTTCTCGGCAAGACGCTCCATGAGATCGGGAAGGCTGGCCACGCCCAGCCCTGCTCCGGCGGCGAAGAGCCTCCCCTGCACCGTCTCCTCCCGAAGGATCCGCGTTCCCTGGAGATCGGAGAGGCCCATGGCGAAGATGCTCTCGTAGCATCCCTGGTTCAAATGTCCCAGGAGAACGGACACGTTTCCCCCGGCGTCACCGTTGAGAAGCACCTTTCGGTCGTGCATTTCGAGGAGGTAGTCGCTGCCGTCCCGGGTGGAAAAGGCGAGCCGTCCCTGGCGGATCCGTCCGTGGACCGGTTCGTAGAGATTGCGCGAGGCCCTTCGGTCGGGAACGCCGAAGAGAGCGTAGCGGAAGAAATGCAGCAGTGTCGTCTTTCCGCTCTCGTTTTCTCCCACGAAAAGAACGAGATCTCCTTCGAGGGGATCCACCCCCTGCTCGTGGAGAATGCCGAAATCGGAGACGAAGAAGCGGGTGAAGCGCATGATCAGGCCTCCTCCCGAAGCAATCCGTCCAGAAGCATCGCCTCGGAAGCGCCGAAGATCTCCCGGATTTCCCCGGAAGAAAGAGAGGCGAGGATGTTCCGGATTTCCCGTCGCTCCCATCCCCGGGATTCCGGGTCCTCGGAAAGGAGACGCGTGAGCAGGGAGACATCCGGGCAGGCACGCATGTTTTCCAGAGAGCGCAGCACGTCCCCCACGAAATGATCGCCCCCGCGCAACTCCTCTACCGCTACGGAGGGAGCGGTGCGATCCTCCGGAGGAAGAAGCCAGACGCAATCGTCCCGCTCCGCCTCGCCGGCGTTGCAATGCGCCGCAAATTCCTCGCCGAGATTCTTGCGGAGAAGCGCTCCGTGCAGAGAGGTCCGCCCCTCGAAGCGAACCTGGAGGAGCGCCGTCCGTCCCTCCGCGTCCGCACGAACTGACTCCTTCAGTTCCGAAAGGGCACCGAGAAGCCGTTCCTCCGTCTCCATGGAAGAGAGATCGAGCGTGTGCCGGTACCGACGCACCGCGTCCACGGGGACGAACTCGCACTGCACGTGGCGGGAACCCGGGGTCAGGGTCACCGCGAAACATCCCCTGGGGCCGGTCTCGCCGCGCCTGCGGCTTTGAAACGTCCCCGGATAGGCCACGAAAGGCTCTCTTTCACGGAGGATTTCCCGTTCGTGCACGTGTCCGAGAGCCCAGTAGTCCATGCCGGCGACACAGAGGTCGTCGAGAGAGCAGGGAGCGTAGTTCTCGTGCCCGGCCCGCCCTCCCACGTTGGCGTGCAGGAGGCCTATGCGGAAAACGTCCTCGCCGGCGATCTCCGGCTCCTGGGCGGATGCGCGGAACTCCTCCACCACGTTGCGCGTCACGTCCCTCCGGGGATAGCTGAAGCCGTAGACCCTGGCCACGACGCGTCCCTCGCGGAGAACGGGAAGACTCGTGACCTTCGGGCCGAAACGGTGCACCGAAGGGGGCAGGTCCAGCCGCGCCTCCCACCCGGAAAGCGGATCGTGGTTGCCGTGCACCAGATAGGAGGCGATACCTCCCGCAGCGAGTCGCCGCAGCTGCTCGCGGAAATCAAGCTGCGACGCGAGGGTCCGGTCCTCGCTGTCGAACACGTCGCCGGCGAAGAGCACGAAGTCAACCCGACGCTCCAGCGCGAGTGTCACCAGATTCGCAAGCGCCTCGGAAGGAGCGTTCCGAAGACGTTCCGCCAGCCGCTCCGCCGCATTCCGCTCCCGGCTCCTTTCGGAGATCGCCGGACCATTTCCCGGACTGCCCAGGTGAAGATCGGCACAATGGATGAAGGTCACGGACCGCGACGAGGACCCCGCCTCGCACGTCGTAGGTGCATCGGGATCGGATTCCCAGGACATGACTCCATTCACCTTCCTTCTCGTTTCTGTTCCTCCGGACAGAGCGCTCGGGCGACATACCGAAACGGACACGGTGGAAACGGTCCGGCACCACAACTTCCACGGGAAAGGGGCACTCTGCGCACACAGCATATCATGAGGCGTTCCTTCTGTATGCCTGGAACACGTTACGAAAAGAGCGCCGCAAAAGGGAGGCCGGAGCCCCTTTCACGACGCCCCGAACGGGCACCTGAAAAAACCGGGAACGAGAGGCGGTTCAGGAGAGGGACTTGAGAAGCTCCTCCGCGGCCTGGTGCAGGTCCCCGGTCTTTCCGTCCTCCCAGAACGTTCCCTGGATCAGGGGAAGACGTCTTTCGAGAAGGTCCTTCGCCTTGTCCTTCTCGTTCGCCGCCGCATAGGCCCGGGCGAGACAGAAGAGCGCGTAGGCCTCGGCGCTCGCCTGGGCATCCCGTTTCACGTAGGCCCGAAGGAGGGGGGTCTCCGGATCCTTACGCCCCGCGTCATCCACCCATGCGACAGTGAGCGTCTTGAAAGATTTTCCCAAGGCGTTCACGGCGTGCTTCACGTACAGCACGTCACCTTTTTTCGAACCGTGCTCCAGAATCGCCGCGAAGGCGGCGGTGCTGTAGGAAACACCGAGCCCTTCCTCGATTTCCTCCGACGCCGAAGACGATTCCACGAGATTGATGAGCAGCCGTTTGCCTATCTCGTAGTTGCCTCCGAGAAGATACGACATTCCCGCATAATACGAATACTTGACCTTCTCCTCCTGGCTGCATCCCGCCCTGGAAAAGAGATCCGCCGCCTCGGCGTACTGCTTGTTTTCGAAGGTTTCCCACGCAACGCGCGGGTCAACGATTCCTCAGGCAGCCCACGACTTCGCCGTCAACCCGAAAAGAAACACCATCAACAGCGCCGCAAGCCCACTCTTCCGACTTCCCCGTCCCATTTCCGCACCTCCGCAGAAGGCATTCCGCTCTCGGATCTTTCCTCGCACGCCGCGACAGGAAAACGCGCCGTCACCTGAAAAAGAGACGTGCCGCCGGGACAATCGTCTTCTTTGTCGTGTCGTTGAGAGCGACGCAAGTATAGTGACTCCTGCCGAGGAGTGCAACGGAAATTTGCGGATCTGTGACAAAACAGGGGCAGCATCATCCCTAAGGAACCTCTGAAAAACGCCACGCCGACCTCGAAAAAACGCGATGCGATCAAAATCGTGCGTGCGAGAGAGAGAAACCCTTTAATCAGGGCTTCCCTAAAACGGGACAGGAGAAATGTCATCTGTTGTCATTCTCTACGAATGATGAGGCGCGATGTTTTTAAGCCTGAAGAAAGCGAAAAAGCGGCGATTCCGGACAGGGTGGTAAAAGAAGGGATAACGGCGGCAGAAGGGGCCGTCCCGGCACGATCACGCGCCGGGACGGCTCTCTGCCTCGAGAAAGCCGAGCAGATCCTCCAGTGCCTCGTGAAGAGCTTCCTGGAGCGACGCGAGGGCGATTGGGTCGTGTCGCCACCCCGAGAGGAAAAGGTGAAAGCGGTCGGCATAAGAAAGATAGCGGAAACCGTAGCCGTCCTCCACGACGGGTCCGAATCCGGCGAGACGGAGCCCGTCTGCCGCAGTGGTGCTGGTGGAGAAGGTGTTACGGCTCAGGGTACGCCACCCGAGGTCGTCGTAAAAGGCGGGGCGTTCCAGGGATTCGGCGGCGGCAACCTGAAGCAGGCCCCAGAGATGGCGGTCCACGCCGAACCCGGCCTTGCAGAGCCTCACCCGCTCCACGTGACACACGGCGGCCTTTCTCAGGAGGAGGGCACATGTTCCCGCCTGGCTCTTTGCGGTGATCCGGGCGTTTCGTACCGCCGCGGCGTCGACAAAGGCAACCGACGCGGACGTTACGGGGCGCATGGCCTCGGTACGGCCATGGAGAAAGCGACGGGTCATCACTGCCTGATAGGTGGTGCGACAGACGCCGAAAAGCCGCCGCTGGGCAAGCTGGAGCGCCAGCTGCACGAAAGCATCGGAACTCACGCCCGCCCGCTTGATCCGCTCCTTGCCGAAGGCATCGAAGGACCAGGCCCGGACACACACGCTTCGGGAATGTTCCTCCACGACATGAAGAGCACGATGGACTTCTCCGAGAAGCTCCTCGTCGAAGGCGAAGCGGAGTTCCCGCAATGCGGGACGGATGCCGCCGGAAGCACCTTTCCGGCGGGGGGCCTCCGTCGCGAGATGTGCCGCGAGACGGACCATGACGGATCCGTCCGTTCCGGCATGCTCCATGACGATCCCCGCGCCACCGTCTGGAAAGACCACGAACTGCACGGACTTGTCGTACCAGCGGTTCACCGTCTCCCCGGCGAGGAGGGCCGCGCCGAGGCCGGAAAAGTCTTCCGGCACCGCGTCGTCGCAGCAGACCGCGAAGAGAGCCGTCTCGATGCTTTCGAGGAGCTCCTCGTTGCCCGGAATAGCCGCGAGACGCCGCCGCAAGGCGGCCCATCGTTCCCGGGGAAGAGCGGTGAGAACTCCGACGGGGAAGGTCGCCGGAATGGAACGACACCGTTCGTCGATGTCCCGGAAGGTCGCCGCCAGTTCGTCCGAACCACAACAAGAGCGCAACGAAGCGTCCGGGAGATCCACCCGAAAAAGACGCCCCCGGCGGAGCACCACCACGTGCTCCGCCGTTTTCCCGTTCCCGTCGGCGGCGAAACGGAGCACGTCCCTTGAAGCACAGGGAACACGGGTGGTCCCGAAGACCCGCCGGAACTGGGCCATGCAGAGCGGCTCTCCCCGCTCCATATCCGGAGGAAGCGATTCCTCAAGGATCTTTCTCCGAAAGGCGAGCGCACCGAGGACGAGGGAGGCCGCCCGGGAAGACCACTCCTTCTCCCGTTCCTCCAGGGCGTAGAACACCGAGGAGTGATTCACCAGGGAGTCCCGAAAGGAAAGATACATGTCCTCCCAGAAGGGTTCCAGCCAGTTGGGGACATCCGGTCGGGACGCCCTCTCCACGAGGCGGCGCTGCAGCTCGCGGCCCGGACCCGTCGCCCCCGCGAACGCCTCCGTCGCCTCCGTGGTGGCGGCGAAGGCCCGGTCGTCCAGAAGAGGGCGTACCCATTCGAGATAGCGGCGGCACGTGTCGCCCAGGTCCGGAACGGGAAGACGGGGCAGGTTTTCCTGAAAGGCAAAGGTCCCCTCCGGAGCTTCCACGTGTTCCTTCCGCAGCGAAGCGGGCACGGGCTCGTGCACCCCATGCCCCTCTTCGTTTCGTTCCATGGTCGGCCCTCCTTTCGGCTAGCGCGTCGGCGGCTCCCAGCGCCTGGCGAGGTTCTGGGTGATGCGGTCGATGACGATGGCGAGGAGCACCACGCTGGATCCCGCCTCGAAACCGCGCCCCACGTCGATGCGGTTGATGGCGAGGAGCACCTCCTGCCCGAGACCGCGGGCGCCGATCATGGAAGCCACCACGACCATGGCGAGAGCCATCATGGTGGTCTGGTTCACGCCGGCGAGAATGGAAGGCATGGCCAGGGGAATGCGCACCTCCCGGAGAAGCTGCCACCGGGTGGCTCCGTAGGCGAGGGCGGCCTCTTCCACCGCCTGGGGAACCTGACGAAGCCCGAGTTCGGTGAGGCGGATCACCGGCGGAAGAGCGTAGATGAGCGTGGCGAGCACCGCCGGAACCTTGCCGAGGCCGAAGAGCATCATGGCGGGGATGAGGTAGACGAAACTGGGCATGGTCTGCATGGCATCCAGAAGAGGCCGGAGGACGAGCGAGGCTCCCCGGCGCTCCGCCATGAGCACCCCCACGGGAACCCCCAGGATCAGGGCGAGGAACACCGCCGTGATGACCACCGAGAGCGTCTCCATGGCCATGGGCCAGAGGCCGAACATACCGATGGGGAAAAGAAGAAGGCCGAGGAAGATTCCCGCGAGAGGACGCCGGGTGGCATAGACACCCAGCAGCGCCACGGCGAGGAGTACCGACCACCAGGGAAGCCAGATGAGAAAACGGTTCACCTTGAGCAGCAGGGAAAGGATGCCCATCGACACGGCGTCGAAGAAGACCGCGTGCTCCACCACAAGCCAGTCGATGAAGGAGTTCACCGCAGGTGCAACGTGATATTCGAGAGCTTTCGGAAACACGGGCACCTCCTATCCGGCGCGGCGTTCCGCCATGCGGCGCTCCGCCCGGGCAACCTGCTCCCGTTCGTCCTGAACGAAGCGGGCCACGTAGTCGTCGGCGGGATCGGCGATGATGTCGTCGGGGGAACCGACCTGGACGATGCTCCCCTTGCGCATGACCGCCATGCGGTCCCCCAGGCGCAGCGCCTCGGAGAGGTCGTGGGTGACGAAGAAAATGGTCTTCCGGAGCGTCCGCTGGAGGCGGATCAGCTCGTCCTGAAGCTCTCTGCGGATGAGGGGATCGAGACCGCTGAAGGGTTCGTCCATGAAAAGGATGGGAGAATCCATGACAAGAGCCCTGGCGATGCCCACGCGCTGGCGCATGCCTCCCGAGAGGGAGGCGGGGTAGGACCTTCCCCATCCTTCGAGCCCGACCCGGGAGAGGATCTCCTTCGCCTTGCCCGTCCGGGCCGCTGCCTCCTCCCCCCGGAGCTTCAGGCCGAAGGAGGCGTTTTCCAGAACCGTCCGGTGCGGCAGGAGGCCGTAGTGCTGAAAGACCATGGCCACCTCCGTCCTGCGGAAACGCACCAACTCCTGGGACGTCATGGCCGTCACGTTCCGCCCGTTCACGGCGATGTTTCCCGCCGTGGGCTCCACCAGGCGCATGAGACAGCGGATGAGGGTGGATTTTCCACTGCCGGAGAGCCCCATGACGATGAAGGTCTCCCCCGGCTCCACGGAGAACGCCACGTCCCGAACGGCCACCACGGCCCGTCGGTCCTTCTCCAGAACCTCCAGCGCCTCGGGATTCTCCACAATCCCCGGAGACAGTGCGTCGCCCTTCTGCCTGGAATAGACCTTCCAGAGCCCCCGAACCTCGATGGCGGAAGAGAGAGGCGGCGCATGCGCCGCCTCTCTTCGTTCCGGGCCGAGGTCGGCGGAGAGCGCGTAATGGAAGGCCACTAGGGAAGCGCCTCCAGAGCGGCACGCACCTTCCCCGCAACCTCCGGGGCGAGCCACGCCGTCCAGGCCGCTTCGTACTCCTTCAGAAACCACTCCGCCACCCGCTCCACCGTGGCACCGGACTCGAACATGAAGGCCAGCACCTTGTTGTTCTGCTCCAGAGTGGTCTCGTAGGCTTCCAGAAAGCGCCGCACCTCGGGATTGGCCTCGGCGAATTTAGCGTTCATGAGGATGAGCACTTTCGCCTGGGGGAAGGCACAGCCGTAGTCCTTTCCTTCTCCCCAGCGGGATTCGTCGTAGGGAGGTTCCTCCAGAAGTGTCATGTCGTACTTGCCGAGAACCCACGTGGGCTCCCAGTAGTAGGCCAGGATGGGGCGCCCCCGGTCATAGGCGGTTTTGATGGCCGTGGAAAGGGCCGTCTCGGAGCCGGGCGCGAAGGAATCGAAGGTCTCCTCCAGACCGTAGGTCCTGAGCTTCACGTTGTTGATGGTGTGCACCATCCATCCCGTGGGGCCATTGTAGAAGCGCCCCTTCTTCGGATTCTCCGGATCCTTGAAGAGTTCCCAGTACTTGGGCAAGTCTGCCACGGACTTCAGGTCCGGCGCGACGGGGGCGATGCCCCGGGCCGCGTCGCCCTTGATCATGTACGTGGGTACGTACCACCCCTGAGGAGCATCCGGGAAAGTGGACCCCAGATCCGCCACGGCCTTTCTGGCCTGAGCCTTTTCCCACCATTCCACCACGTTGTCCACCCATCCTTCCATGGAGAGATGGGCATCTCCGCGTTCGATGGCCATCAGCCCCGGCATGGACTCGGCAAAGACGTATTCCGGCGCGTAGCCGAATCCATGCTCCAGGATGAAACCAGCGATGCGGTTGTGCACCTGCACACTGTCCCAGCTGAAATCGACGAAAACAACCGGTTCCGCCGCAGCGGCGGAAGCGACAGGAGCGACGGCCGAAACCACCGCAAGGAGAAGCCACAGAACTGTCTTCTTCACGCACGTCACACTCCTTTTCCTGGTGCGAATACCGTCCTCCGGGGAGACGCGACACGTCTCCGGAGGCGGAAACTGCCCGGATGGGGAACGGCTCGTATTTTTCTGAAAAACGGGGGTCTTTTTCCTCTCGCGAAGGCGATCGGGCCGGATATGTCCGCAAAAAAACCGACGATACCGGAACGAGACGGACGGCCTGGAGGCAACGATGTTGTGCTGTTTTTTAAGAACAGCTCCGGAAGAAATGAAACAAAAATCTAAAATATGGCACATGGCGATTACGACGCGTACAAAGCATCGCTTCTTCAGATATCAAGAATAGACGATGAAGAACTGTTCTGTCAAGATCAATGCATACAATTAAAGCATCTCCGCTTCTTCTTCACCCCTTCAAAATCCCTTCGACACCACAACGCACCTGCGTTGCAAACACCTCCGCAACAGGGACAAACACGACGGAAGCCGCCGCATCGGAACTTCCGGAGGCGAATCCGGATCTCGGGACGCGAGATCACCTTCGCGGCCCATCTCGTCATTTTTCCGAAAATGCATTGCGAACAGAGTGCGTCCGACTCGAAAAAAAGCGTGGTATCATGGTCGCCGACATACGGTCGGGAGGGAGACGGCATGGCCTGGATCAAACGCGGCTCCATCATGGTGGACGTACAGAACGTGGAACGCCTCGACAAGGTGCTCAAGGACGGCAGCGTCGTTGCCCGCATCGTGGGGTGGATCAACGAGGGGGTCGTCCAGATTCCTCTCCTCAACACCTTCTGGTTCTATGACTTTCTACGGAGAGTGAACAAGGAGTGGCTCCTCAAACGCCATCCCGACATGGTGATCTTCGAGGGGACACCCGAGGAGGCGGACCTTCTCTACGACCGCCTCCGGCATTGGCTTTCCGCCCCTTCCTACCAGATCTTCGATGTGGATTACGAGATCGGCCTCCATGTGACGAGGGAAATTCCGAACATCGTCTCCGTGCGCAACGGCTGAGGCGACTCCACACACCGCCGAGGAAGACCGCCTCCCCGGCAGATGGCGCAGAAACCCCACGAACAGGACGTACCGCAAAAAAACGAAGATACTTCCCCCTTTCGGAGCGAAACGACGGCATGCGCTCCATCTTTGCCGTTTCCGTTTTTCCGGTTTCCGAACACCATGACGACACGCCTCGAAATGCGTTGTTCCCACACCCGCAGACACGCCCCACGCCCTCGCCCCTCGGAGCAAAAAAACGAAACCCGCCAACCTTTATTCACTCTTTTCACTTTTGCTTCGTCTTTTCGCATCGGCAATCCGCTCAAAAAGACCGCCCATGAGGTGGATGCGTCTTCCCCCCCGATTGGATAGAAAAGAAAGGCACCAGTATCCGGAGGGGGCTCCGGAGCGACTCGTGGTCTTCAGCGGTGGAGAGCGCGAAGGGTGAGGGGGACATGTCCGTGACGGAGACGAAGCAGCGCATCGTCCAGGAGTACGTGCCCGGAAAACAGATCACGCTGGCCCACATCATCCGGAATCCGAGACGGGATTTCTGCGAACGCCTCGGCGTGGATCAGCCCGGTGCGGTGGGCATCATGACCATTACGCCGGGAGAGGGCGCCATCATCGCCGGCGATGCCGCCACAAAAGCCGCCAACATTCATGTGGAGTTCGTGGATCGTTTCACCGGATGTCTTATGTTCACCGGAGAAGTGACCGCGGTGGAGACCGCTCTCAAGGGAGCCGTTATGACGCTGGAGTCGGTGCTGGGATTCGTCCCCGCGCCGATCACCAGAACATAACGGCTTTTTTCGTGCGCCGTGTCCCAGGGAGAAAAGCGCGGAGAACCGCGGCGCATCATGGTCGTCGGCCCCAGCGGTGCGGGAAAGACGACGCTCCTGGCCGCCCTCGGCCTGATGGAGCAGAAGCACGGCGGCAAGACCGAGATGGTCTCCTACACGTCCCGGTCCATTGATACGCCCGGGGAGATGCTCGAGAATCCGCGCTATTATTCCGTGCTTCTGATGAATGCCCCCAAGGCGGCGCTGGTGCTTTTCGTGTCGGATCCGACGGGAAATGTGCGGTTTCCTTCCAGGATGGCCCAGGCGTTCCGGGCACCGGTCCTGGGAGTGGTGACGAAAGTGGACGTGAGCACTCCCGAGGAACGGGAGAGAGCGAAGGAACGCCTGCGAAGCGCGGGAGCGAGGGAGGTGGTCGACTGCTCGCCAGTGACCGGAGAGGGAATGGATCGCCTGAAGTCTTCCATTGAACGCATGTCTAGGGAGGTGTTCCGTGCATGAACGGAGAAGCGCTGGGATTGATTGAGACAAGAGGACTTGTGGGAGCCATCGAGGCCGCCGACGCCATGGTGAAGGCCGCCAATGTGCACCTCATCGGCTACGAGAAGATCGGATCGGGCTACGTGACCGTTATGGTCCGGGGCGATGTGGGCGCCGTCAAGGCCGCAGTGGATGCGGGCGCGGCAGCGGCCAAGCGCGTGGGTGAGATCGTTTCCATTCACGTCATCCCCAGGCCGCATGCGGACACGGAAAAGATCCTGCCCAAAATCGGGTAGCCCGAGGAGGTGTAGACAATGGCAGAACAGGACGTCATGAAGAAGGTCATGGACGAAGTCATGAAGCGCCTCGCCCCCGAGATCCCCAAGGAGGCGCCTGCGAACGACGCTGTCTGCGTGCCCGCTGCGGTCACCGAGTTCATCGGAACCGGCATGGGGCACACCCTCGGGCTCGTCATCGCCAACGTGGAGCCCCGTCTTCACGAAAAGATGGGCATCGACAAGAAGTATCGCTCCATCGGGATCATCTCCGACCGCGTCGGCGCAGGCCCCCAGCTCATGGCCGCCGACGAGGCCGTGAAGGCCACCAACACGGAGATCGTCTCCGTGGAACTGCCCCGTGACACCGAGGGCGGCTGCGGCCACGGCTGCCTCATCGTCTTCGGCGCCGAGGACGTCTCAGACGCCCGCCGCGCCGTCGAAGTGACCCTGGGCAACCTGGACACCTATTTCGGCGACGTGTGGGCCAACGACGTGGGCTACCTGGAACTGCAGTACACCGCCCGGGCGAGCTACTGCCTCAACAAGGCCCTGGGCGCCCCCCTGGGCAAGGCCTTCGGGCTCATCCTCGGCGCTCCCGCCGGCATCGGCGTGGTCATCTCCGACACCGCCCTGAAGGCAGCCGAGATCGACCCCTTCGCCTACTGCTCCCCCAGCAAAGGCACGAGCCTCACGAACGAAGCGTTCATCATGGTCACGGGTGATTCCGGTGCGGTGCGACAGTCCATCATCTCCGCCCGCGAAGTGGGAGTCAAGCTTCTCCACTCCCTCGGAACCAAGCCCAAGTCCCTCACCGTTCCGTACATCTAGGCTGAGGATGAATTCAACGAGGGGGTGACGCGGGTGGCTCAGCAGAAAAGAAGCAAACGCTTTGAAGTACTCGAGAATCGTGCCGTCCACAAGGACGGATTCATCGGCGAATGGATCGACGTGGGACTCATCGCAATGGGGAGCCCCAACGATCCCAAGCCGTCCATCAAGGTCCAGAACGGCAAAGTCGTCGAGATGGATGGAAAGACCCGGGCGAACTTCGACATGATCGAACAGTTCGTCGCGGACTACTCCATCGACACGTCCGTAGCCGAAGAGGCCATGTCCAAGAGCTGCCTCGAACTGGCCAGGATGCTCGTGGACATCAACGTACCGCGCGACGAGGTGCGCCGGCTCTTCGGCGCCCTGACCCCGGCGAAACTCGCGGGTGTCATGGCGGAGATGAACATCGTGGAGATCATGATGGCCATGCAGAAGATGCGCTGCCGTCAGACTCCCGCCAACCAGGCTCACGTGACGAGCGCGAAGGACCATCCCGTGCTTCTCGCCGCGGACGCCGCGGAAGCCGCTCTCCGGGGCTTCGTCGAGATCGAGACCACCGTCGGCGTGGTTCGTTACGCGCCCTTCAACGCACTGGCACTCCTCATCGGAGGCCAGGTGGGACGTCCCGGAACCCTTTCTCAGGACGCTCTGGAAGAGGCCTTCGAGCTCCAGATCGGTATGAGGGGTCTCACGGCCTATGCGGAAACCGTGTCGGTCTACGGAACGGAGAGCGTCTTCGTGGACGGAGACGACACACCCTGGTCCAAGTCCTTCCTCGCCTCCGCCTACGCGAGCCGCGGCCTGAAGATGCGGTTCACCAGCGGTACGGGAAGCGAAGTGCAGATGGGCGCCGCCGAAGGGCGGAGCATGCTCTATCTCGAAGCGCGGTGCGTCATGGTCACCAAGGGCGCCGGCGTCCAGGGACTCCAGAACGGCTCCATCTCCTGCATCGGCGTTCCCGGTGCGGTTCCCTCGGGCATCCGGGCCATCGCCGCGGAAAACCTCATCACCATGGCGCTCGACCTGGAAGTAGCCTCCGGCAACGACCAGACCTTCTCCCACTCCGACCTGCGCCGCGTGGCCCGTACCATTCCCCAGTTCTTCCCGGGCACGGACCTCATCTTCTCCGGTTACTCCGCGACGCCGAACTACGACAACATGTTCGCAGGCTCCAACTGGGACATCGAGGACGTGGACGACTACCTCGCCCTGCAGCGCGACTTCCGCGTGGACGGCGGCCTGAAGCCCGTCTCGGAGGATGAGGTCATCGCCGCCCGCAACAAGGCCGCCCGGGCCATGCAGGCCATCTTCGAGGAATTCGGCTTCCCCCCCATCACCGACGAGGAAGTCGAGCTCGCCACCTACGCCAACGGCAGCAAGGACGTGGGAACCCGCAACGTTCCCGAGGACCTCAAGGCCGCCGAACGCCTCATGAAGGAAGGGGTCACCGGCATCGACGTCGCCAAGGCCCTTGCCAAGAGAGGTTTCCGGGACATCGCCGCCGCTCTCGTCATGATGATGAAGCAGCGCGTCTCCGGCGACTATCTCCAGACTTCCGCATGGATCGCCTCGGACGGCACCGTCTACAGCGCCGTGAACGATCCGAACACCTACCAGGGCCCCGGCACGGGATACCAGATGTCCGAGGAACGCTGGAACGAGATCAAGGCCATTCCTTGGGCCGTCAATCCCGAGGACATCTAGGGAGAAGGGGGGAACTCATCCATGCAGCTCAGCCAGGAACTGATCCAGAAGGTCATCGCTGAAGTGCTCGCCGAGGTCATGAACGGCGCCCCTGCTCCGTCCTCCGCTCCCGAGGCCGAAGTTTCCGGAATCGTGTGCACCGAGAAGGGCAAGGCAGCCCGGGGAACCGACCCGAGAGAAGTCGTCGTGGCCGTGACGCCCGCTTTCGGAACGACGTTCACGAAGACCATCGTCGACGTGCCGCACGCGGAAGTCCTCCGCCAGATCTTCGCGGGCATCGAGGAAGAGGGGCTTCGGGTGCGGGTCATCCGCGTCTACCACACCGCCGACGTGGCCTTCATGGCGCATCAGGCGGCGAAGCTCTCCGGCTCGGGCATCGGCATCGGCGTCCTCTCCAGAGGAACGTCGATCATCCATCAGAAAGATCTGAACCCGCTTTCGAATCTGGAACTCTTCCCGCAGTCGCCGCTTCTCGATCCGCTCACCTTCCGAGCCATCGGCAAGAATGCGGCCAAGTACGCCAAGGGTGAACAGCCCACGCCGGTGCCGACGAAGAACGATCCCATGGCGCGCCCGCGCTATCAGGGGCTCGCGGCGCTTCTGCACAACAAGGAGGCCCGCTTCATCGACCGAAACAAGGCCCCCATGGAGATCTCGGTCACGTTCGAAGGGTAGGAGGTGGCGATATGGCTCAGATGAACGAACAGCTCGTGGCGGAGGTCGTCCGCCAGGTACTGCAGAACATGAACGGCAAGGCTGCGCCGGCCCCGAAGGGCGGCAAGCTCACCGCCGCCGACTATCCCCTTGCTTCCAAGCGGCCCGAAATCCTGAAGAGCCCCAAGGGAACGCCTTTCAACGAGCTTACCCTTGAGGCCGTGGAGAACGGAAAGGCCACCTTCGAGGATTTCCGTATCACTCCCGAAGCACTGGAAATGCAGGCTCAGATCGCCGAATCCGCGGGAAGACGCCAGATCGCCCAGAACCTGCGCCGCGCCGCGGAGCTGACCAAGGTTCCCGACGAGCGAATCCTGGAGATCTACAACCTTCTCCGGCCGCACCGCTCCACGAAGGAAGAACTCGAGGGCATCGCGGAGGAACTGGAGACCAAGTTCGGCGCCAAGGTCTGCGCTGCCTTCGTCCGCGAATCCGCGGAAGTCTACGCCCGCCGCAAGCTCCTCCGGGGCGACCTGCCCTCTTCCGACTGACAACGGGGAAAGGGCTCGCTTCCGTGCCGCTCATCGCCGGTATCGACATCGGAAACGCCACAACGGAAGTCGCCCTCGCCAGGGTGGAAGGAAGGGACGTCTCCTTCCTTTCCTCCGCCCTGGCGCCCACTTCGGGCATCAAGGGAACGCTGCAGAACGTGGCCGGATTGCGGCGAGCCCTCGGTCTCGCGCTGGAGCGTGCGGGATTCGCACGGGACGATTTTCGCAAGGTCGACCGGATCCGTCTCAACAAGGCCGCGCCCGTCATCGGGGACGTGGCCATGGAGACAGTGACGGAGACAATCATCACCGAATCCACCATGATCGGCCACAACCCCTCCACGCCGGGCGGCATCGGCGTGGGCGTGGGGGTCACCACCACCTTTGAACGCCTCAAAGAGGTTCGTTCCGGTGACGCGGTGGTCCCCGTCATTCCCGCTTCGGTTGATTACGAGCACGCCGCCGCAGGAGTGGCGGACGCCATGAACCGCGGCGTCAACGTGGCCGCCATCATCTGCCAGGCCGACGACGGCGTTCTCATCGCCAACCGGCTTCCCCGTCCCGTTCCCATCGTGGACGAGGTGAGTTCGGTGGACCGCGTGCCTCTGGGCATGCGCTGCTGCGTCGAGGTGGCTCCTCCGGGACGGGTGGTGGAACTGCTCGCCAACCCCTACGACATCGCCACGATTTTCGACCTCTCCCCGGAGGAGACGCGCCAGATCGTTCCCGTGGCTCGCGCCCTCGTGGGGAACCGCTCCGCCGTGGTGATCAGGACTCCTCTCGGAGAAGTGAAAGAGCGCCGTATTCCCGCGGGGGAACTCTACATTCTCGGCCCCTCGGGGAAACGCATCGTCAACGTCGAGGAAGGCGCCGAGGCCATTATGGACATGGTGAAGGCCTGTCAGCCCGTGGAAAACATCTTCGGCCAGCCCGGGACAAACGTGGGAGGCATGATGGAGCGGGTCCGCAAGACCATGTCCAATCTCACGGACATCGCCCTGAGCGACATCTACATCCGGGATCTTCTCGCCGTGGACACCCTCGTCCCCCAGAAGGTCGTGGGAGGCGTGGCGGGAGAATTTTCCCTGGAGTCCGGCGTAGCCCTGGCGGTGATGGTGAAGACCGAGGAACTGCCCATGCAGAAACTCGCCAAGGCCGTCGAGGCGGATCTCGGCGTCACCGTGGAGATCGGCGGCGTCGAGGCCGATATGGCCATCCGGGGTGCCCTCACCACGCCGGGGACAAAATGCCCCGTGGCAATCCTCGATCTCGGCGCGGGAAGCAGCGACGCCTCCTTCATGCGCCAGGACGGGACGGTGGAACTCATCCACCTCGCCGGAGCCGGGAACATGGTGAACACCATCATCATGAGTGAACTGGGTATCGACGACTTCGACCTGGCGGAATCCATCAAGCGTTATCCCCTCTGCAAGGTGGAGAGCGTCTTTCACATCCGCCAGGAGGACGGAACGGTGCGCTTCTTCGACAAACCACTGGATCCCGAGGTGTTCGGCCGGGTGGCACTCATCCACGAAAACGACATGCTCCAGCCCATCCGTCTGAACGTCACGCTCGAACAGGTCCGCAACATCCGCCGCAAGGCGAAGCAGGAAGTTTTCGTCACCAACGCGGTGCGCGCCCTCGAACAGGTGGCGCCCGCCCACAACGTGCGACTCATCGACTACGTGGTTCTCGTCGGCGGCTCCGCCGTGGACTTCGAGGTCCCCACCATGATCACCGAACGGCTCTCCCGGTGGGGCGTCGTGGCGGGAAAGGGCAACATCCGCGGCAAGGAAGGCCCGAGAAACGCCGTGGCCACGGGGCTCGTGCTCTCCGCGACGGGGGCATAGGACCATGGCATCCTGGTGCGGACACATCGGCGAAAGCCCTAGTGAACGCCCTGCGGTAATGCTTCTCTTCTCTCCTTCACTCGACCCCGGCATTGCCGTCACGGTCGGAGCGGGCAGCGAAGAGGAAGGAGTTCCTCTCGTGTGGGATACCATGGAAGGAGCGGCGGAGGAGATTTCCAGACAAGCCGCTCTCCGCTCCCGCCTCGAAGTCGGGGTGGGCATCACCTCCGACGCATGCACAATCACGCTGGTGAAACACACGCAAGGACCGTACATTCTCCGGCAGGGTCCGGGCGCCTTCGGATCCTCGGAGAAAACAGCCCTGAAAAAAACACTCCGCTGGCTGGGAGGCGCGGCGGCCTGCCTCGCGAAAGGGCAGCCTCTTCCGGACGAACGAAAGGAAGAGATCCTTCCACATTCTGCGGAGACAGAGACCCGAAAAACGACAGCGGCAATCGAACGGAAAAAACCGCTCCAAGGCAATCCTTTTCCACAGGACCTCCTCCGCCGGAATGCTGCCGGCGACGATGCCGGACAACAGGAAACATCCGATCCCTCCGAGGACGAGATGGTCCGGCGCTTGGTCGCACTGGTGCTCGAGACCCTGGGCAAGGCTCCCTAGAGGTCTTCGTCCGCAGGAGGCAGGAGAGGAGGAGTGAGCAGGCATGAGTGAACTGCACGTACGAACAGCCCTCGGCTTCATTGAGGTCGTCGGTCTCGCCGCCGCGGTTGCGGCTGCCGACGCAGCTCTCAAGGCGGCGAACGTGAGCCTTGTGGGGCGCGAGATCTCCAAGGGATACGGCTATGTGACGGTGAAGATCGCCGGCGACGTGGGCGCCGTGAAAGCCGCTCTCGCCGCGGCGAAGGCCGTGTCGGAAAAGGTGAGCAAGGTCTGGTCCGTGGACGTGATCCCTCGTCCCGCCCCCGCCGTCGGTCCCGTGCTCACCTTCAACAGGGAAACCCAGGGCGCCTCCGAGTGGGTTGCGGCACACGCCCCCCGGGAGACGTTCTCCACCGCGCCGGAGAAAGAAGAAAAAAAAAGCCCTTTCGTTCCCCCGTCTCCGTCCGAAGAACGGCCCTCCGTCGCAGAGACCGAAGAGGCCGTTCCGGCTCCACAGGGAGACGGGAAAGGACTTCCGGAACGGACGTCGGTCGTGGAGCCGGAACAGCAACCTTCCGCCCCTTCGGAGACGCCGGAGGAAGGCGCGGATGGGGATGGACAGGACGACGTGCGCGAGGAACCGGACTCTTCCGCTCCTCCTCGTGGGGAAGACACGGTTGAGATTTCCGAGGCACCGGTAAAACCCGTCCAGTCCGAGAGCACTCGGGAGACAGCGCGGCGGAGCAAGAAACAACGGGAGGGCAAGCGCAACCGATAGGAATTCTTCCCTTCGGGGCATTCCTTTCCGCAGGCAACACGCAGCAATGAAGACAGGGACATCTATCGGCCTCTCCGAAGTGCGTCGGAAGAGGCGACAATGCGGTAAACACCTAAGGAGGCGCGAAAATGACCCAGGAAGCGCTCGGAATGATCGAAACACGCGGACTGGTGGGCTCCGTGGAGGCAGCGGACGCCATGGTCAAGGCGGCCAACGTGACCCTCGTGGGACAGCGGCTCACCGGTGGCGGACTGGTCACCGTCATGGTCCGCGGTGACGTGGGCGCCGTGAAGGCCGCCGTGGACGCCGGAACCGCCGCGGCATCCCGCGTCGGCGAAGTGGTCTCCACCCACGTGATCGCCCGTCCCCACGGGGAGATCGAGGGAATTCTCCCCTCCCCCGAGGGAACGCAGACCGAACAGATCGAAATCTGCAAGGATTAGGACGCCATCATGGAGCTGGAACGATCCCTCGTCGAACGCGTGACCCGGAAGGTCATCGAAGCCCTTGACGGGAATCCGGCAACGTCCCTTGAGACGACGTCCTCCTGTCCGGGGTATGTCGTGGCGGGCGTGAGCAATCGCCATGTCCACCTCTCGCCGGAGCACGTGGAGATTCTTTTCGGAAAGGGATACCGGCTCACCATCCTGCGGGACCTCCGCCAACCCGGACAGTACGCCTGCAAGGAGACGCTTCACGTGGTCACCTGGGGAGGCGTTCTCGAAAACGTGCGCATCCTCGGCCCCGAGAGGAAGAGCAGTCAATTCGAACTCTCCCTCTCGGACGCCAGAAAACTCCGCATCGACCCGCCTCTCGCCAAGAGCGGGAGCAAGGCCGCGTGCCCTTCGGTCCTTCTCGTCGGCCCAAAGGGAAGTGTTGTTCTCGACTCGGGCATCGGTCTCGCCTGGAGACATGTCCATCTTTCCCTGCCGGAAGCGCAGGCATTGGGCCTGAAGGACGGCGACGAAACGGACGTGGAGGTAGGAGGCGAACGGGGCATCGTGTTCCGCAAGGTATGGGTTCGGGTGCACGAGAGCTTCCTGAGCGAATTTCACGTGGACGTGGACGAGGCCAACGCCTGCGGCCTCAAGACGGGGGATCTGGTGCGGCTATGTCTGTGAACCGATCCGCCGGCGGCTTCATCTCTTCTTCCGTCATCGCCCGCCCCGGCGAGGATCTCGAGCGGATTCTCCCCTCTTTCGGAGACGGCAGGCGCATCGCCCCCGCTCCGGAACCGGAAGGAAAGGGTCTCATTTTTTGCGACCGTTCCGGAGGAAACAAGAATTCTTCCGCCGCAACAGGGAGCGCACAGATCGCGGAGGCGGTGTTTGGAGCCTGCCCGGAGACTGTACCGCTCCCCTACGACGAACAGTTTGTGGAACACCTGCTGGCCCCCCTCGACGAGGCACTGTTCCGGGAAGAACCTCTGACATCCTGGAAAAAACTGTACCTCGGCTTCGATCTGGGCACGACGAACCTGGTCCTTGTGGCCCTCAACGAGGAAGGACAGCCGGTCTCGGCGGTCCTCGAATCCTCCCGTTCGTCCATCCGCGACGGCGTGGTGGTGGATTACATGGCGGCCATAACGGGCATGCGCTCCTGCCTCGAACGCCTTCAGCACCGACTTGGCAGGGCCGTCACCGGCATCGGTGCCGCGGCCTATCCTCCGGGCATCTCGGAGCGGACCGCGAAGGTCTGCGCCAACATCGTGGAATCCCTCGGCTTCGACTGCAAGGGGCTTTACGAGGAGCCCACCGCTGCGGCTGCCGCTTTGGGGACTTCCGAGGGGGCCATCGTCGACATCGGCGGCGGCACCACGGGCATCTCGGTCCTTCGGGAGGGCAAAGTGATCTACACCGCAGACGAGCCCACGGGGGGCACGCACATGACGCTGGTCCTGTCGGGCGCACTGGGACTCGACTTTGACGCCGCGGAGACGCTCAAACGAAACAAGGCCGAGCAGATCCGCCTCGTGCCCATGCTCAAGCCCGTCCTCGAAAAAATGGCCACCATCGTGCGCCATCATCTCGATGTGAGCGGCTTCTACGGAAAGGTACCCGTTCTTCTCGTGGGAGGAGGCGCGGCCTTTCCCGGCGCGGAGGCCATCATGGAGCGCATCATCGAGCAGCCCGTGACACTGGCACCGCATCCACTGCTGGTGACCCCCGCGGGGATCGCCAGAAACCTCTGGAGGGAACAGCATGGCTGTTGACGTGGACACCCTCGTCGAGTTGGTGCTGCAACGACTCCTTCGTCCTCGGGTGGGACTTCTCTGGTGGAACGAGACACTTCCGTCCACCCGGATGCCCGAGGAAGAGATCGTCTGGATCCACTATCTGGGCACGAAATGCCTTCCCAGAGAGTCGGTCCGCCCCTGCACTCCCCTGGCGATGCTCGACACTCCGGAGGAAGAGGCGAAGACGCTCACGCTCCTCGCCATTCCAAGGTGCCGGCCGAGCCTGCTTCAGGAACTGGTCACGGGCATTCCCGCGTCGCCCGAGGCCCGCCTTGTTGCGGGGTGCCTCGCCCGGGGGATTTCCGTCGTGGCCGACACGAACCACCTCGCCTCGTGGCACTCCTGGAAGGGCGCCCTGGGAACGCGGCTCCGCAACGCCTTCGACGAACTGGAATCCTTCGGAATGATCCTGGTCGGACGGGAGGCCCAAGCCGCTTCTCCGGACGAATTCTGTGGAGCACCGGTAAATGTGGTTTCACAAACGGCAGCAACAGCGGTGATGGCGGGAACGAGACCCTCCGCCGGCCCGGATGACCTTCTCCGGCAGCGAAAGGACGGTCCCTTCTGGATCACCTGGAAAGAACTCGCTGGACATGTGGAAGGCAAAACCTTCCTGACACTTCCTCCGGGAGCACGACTCACCGCGGAAGCGGCGGATCGCCTGGCGGCCCTTCGTATCGCAGTGCACAGGGAGGAGGCATAATCCCATGGTCATGACATACCAGCTCATCCTCTCCCCTTCCGAGACAACGAAAAAAATGCTGCTGCGCCGCATGGGCTTTCGGGAGGAAGAGGGCAAAGAACTGCTGCGGAACGGCTCTTCCCCCTGGGGTGCCGTCCTCCTGGTTCAGGGAGGAGTGGCGGAAATATTTGCCGCCGTCGATCTGGGCACGAAAGCGGCCCCGGTGACGGCGCGGGAAGTCTGGGGAAACTGTCCGCAGCACATCAACACAGTGGCTTTCATCGGAGCGGTGGCGGACATCCGCACCTGTCTCCAGGCTTTGCAGAGCGGGGGGTTGGTGAAATGAAACTCGGGAAGATTGTCGGCTCCGTCGTTGCAACCCGCAAGGACGACCGCCTCGTGGGGCACAAGCTCCTCGTGGTACAGCTTCTCATGCCCGGAAGAGAAGGATACCGCCCCGGCAAGGACGAGGGCGGTTTTTCCGTCGCCGTCGATCTCGCAGGATCCGGAACGGGAGATACGGTGCTCCTCTGCACGGGCAGCTCCGCCCGAACCGCCTCGGGAGACCCCGCGTCCCCCATCGACATGGCCGTCGTGGGCATCGTGGACACGGTGGACGTGGACCATCGAGAGGTGCTCTGACATGGGCCGGGTCACGACACGAACCGGAGACGGCGGCACGACCCGCCTCTGGGACGGAACTCCCGTTCCCAAGGACGATCCGAGAATCCGCCTGAACGGCGCCCTGGACGAGACGACTTCCGCCCTCGGCCTCGCGAGAGGGCTGGCACCGCTGTCCCTCAAAGAAGATCTGGAACGCCTCCAGCGCGAAATTTCCGGCCTCATGGCCTACGTGGCGCGGGGCAAAAAGGACGCGACCGTTCCCGACGCGGCGGGGCTGGAATCGTGGATCGAGCGCCTTCTCGCGGCCTATCCCGTTCCCGACGAATTTCTCTTTCCCGGGGACACTGCCGTGGGTGGTGCCCTGCATCTGGCACGCGCTCTCTCCAGGCGGGCGGAGCGGGATGCCCTTCCTCTTTCCAGAGAGGGCATTCTTGCCCCCGAAGCCATGCGTTATCTCAATCGGCTCTCGGACATGCTCTTCGTTCTTGCCGTGGCGGCGGACAGGGAGGCAATGGTGGAACGCATCACGAAAAACGTGCTGAAAACGGTCTCCCGGGAAAACGGCTCCCGCAGCTCTCTCTCCCGAGAGAATGCCAAGCGGCTCCTCGCCGTCATGGAACTCGCGGCGGAACAGATGGGAGTCCCCATGGTCCTCGCCGTCTGCGACGGCGCAGGAGACCCCGTGGCCTTTCTCCGCATGGACGGCGCGCTTCCCATCAGCCTCATCCTGGCTTCGAAAAAAGCCCGCACGGCGGCACGGCTCCGCATGACCACCGCCCAGTTAACCTCTCTCGTGCAACCCGGTGCGATGCTCTACGGCCTCACGGGTGATCCGGACATCGTTGCCTTCGGTGGGGGAATCCCACTCCGCCGGGGGGACGAGGTCTGCGGCGGCGTGGGCGTCTCCGGGGGATCGGTCGAACAGGACATTGCCATCGCCGAGGCGGCTCTTGCCGCCTGGAATGAGAACGAATGACAACGGGGAAGACCCGGAGGTGATTTCCGTGGAAGACAAGGAACAACTCATGCAGGAAGTGATTCGCCAGGTCCTCGCCCGTCTCGGAACAGAAGAAGCGAACGGCGCAGGCACCTCGCAGTTCGGCTTCGACAGCGTCGATTCCGCCGTGACAACCTGTGAGAAGGCCCAGAAGAGCTGGCAGTGGGATTTCTCCCTTGAGCAACGCATCCGTATCGTGAACGGTCTTCGGGAGGACCTTCTCCAGGAGGACTCCATTGAGGAAGTCTCCCGTCTGGCACTGGAAGAAACCGGCATGGGACGCCTGGACGACAAAATTCTCAAGAAACGTCTCGCCGTGGAAAAGACCCCGGGACCGGAATACTTCACCACCCGGGCCATCTCCGGCGACCATGGGCTCGTGCTGGAGGAACTCTCCCCCTTCGGGGTCATCGCCTCCATCGCGCCCTCCACGAACCCCGTAGCGTCGGTGTACAACAACACCATCTGCATGATCGCCGGCGGCAACGGCGTGGTTTTCGCCCCCCACCCCGGAGCGGTGAAATGTTCGCTCCGGGCGGTGGAGCTCGTAGCACGCTCCCTGGCGAAACGAGGAGCCCCGGAGGGGCTGGTGGTCACGCTCACCCAGCCCAGCATGGAGAACCTCAAAGCCCTCATGACGCACCGGACCGTGCGCCTCATCGCCGCCACGGGTGGTCCCGGCGTGGTGAAGGCCGCCCTTTCGTCGGGCAAGCCAGCCATCGGCGCCGGCCCGGGGAACCCTCCCGTGGTGGTGGACGAGACGGCGGACATCCGCAAGGCTGCGCTGGACGTCATCCTCGGGTGCTCCTTCGACAACAACCTCCCCTGCATCGCCGAGAAGGAACTCTTTGTGGTGAACTGCGTCGCGGACGAACTCAAAAAACACATGCTCGACCAGGGTGCCTTCGAACTCAAGGAACCGGACCTCGTGAAGCGGCTCCAGGAACTCGTTCTCAATCCGGACCACTCGGTGAACCGTTCCATGGTGGGCAAATCGGCCCCCTACTATCTCGAGAAACTGGGCATCAAGGTGGGCGCGAACGTGCGCGTCGTCCTCGTGGAGACCACCGAGGACCACCCCTTCGTGCAGGAGGAACTGCTCATGCCGATTCTCCCCCTGGTTCGGGTGGCGGACTTCGACGAAGCCCTCTGCGCCTCCCTCCGGGCGGAGCACGGATTCCGTCACTCCGCGGCAATCCACAGCACCAACATCACCCACATGAGCCGCATGGCCCGGGCCATGGAAACCACCATCTTCACGAAAAACGCTCCCTCCTTCGCCTCCATCGGCGTCGGCGGGGACTGCCCCACGGCGTTCACCATCGCCACCACCACCGGCCAGGGTCCCACGACGCCGCTCTCCTTCTGCCGAACCCGGCGTTGTGTCCTCGCCGGAGCATTCCGCATCATCTAGGAGGCGACATTCATCATGGAATCGGAGCGGCTCGTGCAGCAGGTCTACGAGGCGGGGGTCGTCGGCGCCGGTGGCGCCGGTTTTCCCACCCACGTGAAACTCAAGGCGAAGGGCATCGACACCTACCTCATCAACGGCGCCGAATGCGAACCGCTGCTCACGGTGGACCAGCATCTCATGTGTGAAGAGGCACCCCGCCTCGTCGCGGCGGGGCTTGCCGTTGCGGCGGCCCTCGGAGGAGCACGGCTCGTCTTCGGCCTGAAGAAGAAGTACGCTCCCCAGATCGCGGCCCTTCGGGCCTGCGGTGCCGAGGTCGTCGAAGTGGGCAACTCCTACCCGGCGGGAGACGAGGTTATCCTGATCCACGAGATCCTGGGGCGGCACGTCCCCGAGGCGGGACTTCCCCTCCAGGTGGGCGTGGTGGTGAACAATCCGGAGACACTCTACAACATCGCCGGAGCCATGGACGGCCTTCCCGTGACCCATACCTTCGTCACCGTGGGCGGGGCCGTGCCGCGTCCCGGCGTGTGGCGGGTACCGATCGGCGCTCCCGCATCGCTTCTTCTCGACGCCGCGGGAGGCTCCACCGTGAAGGATCCCGTCTTCATCGAGGGCGGCCCCATGACGGGGAAGTACCGCTTCGACACGAATTTCAACGCCACGAAGACCACCAAGGGCCTGCTCGTGGTACCCCGCACCTCCGCCCTCGTCCATTACGAGACGATGCCCGTGGAGCAGATGCTCAAACAGGCGAAGGTGGCCTGCTGCAGCTGCGTTCAGTGCACCGTCACCTGCTCCCGGAACCTCGTCGGGCACGGTCTGGAACCCCATCGGATCATGCGGGCCATCGCCTTTGCGTCCCAGGCGCTTCCGGAGATCGTGAAACAGGCGTTCCTCTGCTCGGAATGCAACCTCTGCAGCGGTCTCGTAGCCTGCCCCATGGGGCTTTCCCCCCGGCGGGTCAATCAGGTTCTCAAGGGAAGCCTCCGGGCTCAGGGCGTCAAACCGGACTTTCCGAAACGGGACATCACGCCCCATCCCCAGCGGGCATTCCGACTCGTTCCCAGCAAGCGGCTGGTACAGCGCCTGGGACTGGCCCCCTACAACAGGGAAACCCCCTACATGGGGGATCTTTCCGTGGGGAACACATCCCTTGCCATCCCCACCAAGCAGCACACGGGCGTTCCCGCCGTACCCTGCGTCGCCCCCGGAGAGACGGTCCAGGAGGGCCACCTCCTCGGTGCACCCCCCGAGGGAGCCCTCGGCGCGACCATCCACGCCTCGCTTTCCGGAACGGTCCTTGCGGTGTCGCCCGAGGCCGTGACGATTCAGCCTGAGCGCTGACCCCGGCACGAGCGGCATTCCCTTCACAGCACAGCAACGCGGCTCAGGAAGGGCGAAGCGCAAGACACCCTGACAAGCTTCTCGGGAAAGGACGGAAGAGACCATGGAAAAAGCCGTTGCCATCGTAGAACTGCTCAGCGTGGCCCGGGGCGTGGCCACTGCGGATGCCATGCTCAAGGGAGGTGACATCTCCCTCTATTCGGCGTGCAGCATCTGCCCGGGCAAGTATCTCATCGTCGTGGGAGGCCAGGTGGGCGCCGTCAAGACCGCCCTGGCCCGCGGGCTCGAAGCGGGAGGCGAAGCGGTGAGTGACAGCATGCTCCTGCCCAACGCCCATCCGGACATTTTTCCCGCGCTGTCGAGCGCCACGGAGGTGAAGGAGATCGCCTCCCTGGGAGTCGTGGAGACCATGAGTGCCCCCGTGGCGGTCGAGGCTGCCGACGCCGCGGCAAAGGCCGCCCAGGTGAAACTCCTGGAGATCCGCCTGGGACGCGGTATGGGTGCCAAGGCGTTCTTCAGCTTCACCGGAGACGTCTCGGAGGTGCGCACCTCCGCAAAGGCCGCGGAGCGGGTCGCCGCCGAAAAGGGACTTCTTGTGGACGTGGTGGTCATCGCCAAGCCCCACAAGGACCTGCCGCCCTTCGTCGTGTAGGAAACAGGAGAGAAACGGAGGCAGACTGCCTCTTTGGTGCAACGATCAGGAGCATCGAGCGCGGGGGTGACTGTGGCTTTCCGTTCCGGGAAGGAAATCCGAACGGACGGAAACCTTGGAGGAATCACCGGGTACGGAACAGAAGGAGTGTGAAAGCATGTCCAGCAAAATGAAGATCATGATCGCACCGGGCAGATATGTTCAGGGATCTGGCGCCGTGAAGAGCGCCGGAGAGCACGTGAAACTTCTCGGCAAAAAAGCCCTCGTTCTGGGTGGTAAAAGAGGCATGGGCGCCGTGAAGGCGGATCTTGAGGCGAGCCTCAAGGCCAACGGCATCGACTTCATCGAGGAAGCCTTCGGCGGCGAGTGCTCCCGCCAGGAAATCGAGCGCATGAAGGGCATCGCCAAAGAACAGAAGGCGGACGTCATCATCGGTACTGGCGGAGGCAAGACACTTGACACGGCCAAGGCCGTGGCCTACGAGCTGCATCTCCCCGTGGCCATCATTCCTACCATCGCCGCTACGGACGCCCCCTGCAGCGCTCTCTCGGTGATCTACACCCCCGAAGGGGTCTTCGAGAGCTATCTCGTTCTGCCCCAGAACCCCAACCTCGTCGTCATGGACACGGACGTGGTTGCCCACGCCCCGGCACGCCTCCTCGTTTCCGGCATGGGTGACGCTCTCGCCACCTGGTTCGAGGCGAAGAGCTGCTACGTCACCAAGGCGGGCAACATGCCCGGCGGAGCCGCCACCGAGGCGGCGATGAAGCTCGCCCGGCTCTGCTACGACCTTCTCATCGAGTACGGTCTGGAGGCGAAGATCGCCTGCGATGCCCAGGCGGTCACGCCCGCTCTGGAGCGCATCGTGGAGGCCAACACCCTTCTTTCCGGACTCGGCTTCGAGAGCGGCGGACTTGCCGCGTCCCACGCCATCCACAACGGTCTCACCGTTCTCGAGGAAACCCACCACTACTACCACGGCGAAAAAGTCGCCTTCGGAACCCTGACGCAGCTCGTCCTTGAGGACGCGGACCGGGAACAGCTCCAGGAAGTCCTTGATTTCTGCTGCGACGTGGGACTTCCCATCACCCTGGGTCAACTCGGCGTGAAGGAGGTCACTGCCGCAAAACTTCGCCCCGTGGCGGAAGCGGCCTGCGCCCCCGGAGAAACCATCCACAACACGCCATTCAAGGTAGATGCCGACCTGGTTCTCCAGGCCATTCTGGGAGCCGACGCCCTTGGGCGGGCCTATCTGGGGGGAAGCGCCGAGTAACCGACCCGGAAAAGGCCGGGTCGCGACACATCTCTGGAGAAGAGACCCGACACCTCTTCTCCTTCCTCTCTCCGCAGCACGAAGGGGGCGCTTGCAAGCGCCCCCTTCGTGCTGCGGGTCAGCCCCCGAGAGGACTTCTCCATTACATATCACATTCCTTTTCGAATGATGTCAATGGCATCTCCCACAAAACTCGGCATGTACTTTTCTTCCTTGTGGATCGCAACGAACTCTATCGTGAAGGGAGTTTCTCCCACCAGAAAATAACGGGGTTCCGGCGCAAAGGAAAAATGTCTCGCGTAGGTGTCCTTGACAAAAGAGACGCCGATGCCGAGCGCCGACATCCGGGTGGAGGTCTCGATATTTTGAATCTCGATGATCCGAGACGGCGTGATCTTCATGCTGCGCAGCAGCCAATCGCTGAATATCCGTTGACTTTGCCACGGACCTTGCAAGATGAACGTCTCGTCACCGAACCGCTGCAGATCGATCCAGTTCCGGCCGTACACGGGAAGCCATTTTCCACCGCCTGCAAGAGCGTGGTTCGGGGAGACCGCCAACAGAAGAAACTCCTCCGTGATTTTGATGCACGTGAAACCAGGCAGTTCCCGGATTCTGTCGCACAACACCAAATCCAGTTCATCCTCGTGGAGCATTTTTTCCAGCTTTTCCATCACACCCTCGGCGAAAGAAATCTCCACCTCGGGATATCTTTCGCCGAATTCCTTATAAAACTCAGGAATGATGTAGGGCGACCTACGCATCTGCATACCGATGCGCAAGCGCCCACGACGGTCGTTCTTCAGGCCGGAAAGGTTTTCGTCGAACTCCGACTTGAGAAAAAACATTCTTCTCGCCGCACGGAGATAAAGTTCTCCTGCGTAGGTAGGCATCAATCCCTTCGAGGACCTCTCGAACAATTTCACCCCGAGCGCTTCTTCCACACTACGCACAAACGAACTGAGAGCCGGTTGTGAAACATGAAGCTTTTCAGCCGCCCTGGTGATGCTTTTACACTCCGCAACGGTGAGGATATATATCTGCTCCTTCAGGTTCATGACATTCTCCCCGAGCCATAGGTTTATCCTATGCGTTCCATCGTTTTTTAGTATTTTACAGCATTTTATGCACCCCGTATCCTTACGGCGTCCGCAGAACAGCCCGTAGGGACAACAGCACATTCCATCGAGGAGGAGTCGTTCATGTCAGGTACGGAAGCAGCGGCAGCAAAAAAGTTCAAAGTTCCGCATACGCTGGTCATCATCATCCTGTTCATTCTTTTCGCGGTATTCCTCACGTGGGTCATTCCGGCAGGGGAATTCGACAGAGTCACCAATGCGGCGGGAATCAAAGTCATCGATCCCGCAAGCTTCCGCACGATTCCGAGCAAGCCTGTGAGCATTTTCAGCATACCCGACTTCATCGTGGACGGTTTCGCAAAGAGCGCCAGCCTGTTTTTTCTGCTGCTCTTCACGGGCGGTGCCTTCGACGTGGTCGTCAGCAGCGGCGCCCTCCAATCCTGCGTCGCCAAGGTGGCGAAAAGATACGCCTCCAAAGAAAGCATCTTCATTCCGATCCTGACACTGCTCTTTGCACTCATTTCAACCACCCAGGGCGTGAACACCTTCATCGGCTTCGCACCCGTCACGGTCCTCATCGCGAGAGCGATGGGTTTTGATTCCATCGTCGGTGCGGCAGTCATTCTCCTCGGCGGAGCCGTGGGGTTTTCCACGGGGACCCTGAATCCGAGCACCACCATCGTCGCTCAGGAAATCGTCGGTCTTCCGCTCTATTCGGGAATCGGGTATCGTTGGATCTGTTTCTTCGTGTTCCTTCTCGTCACAAACCTCTACCTGATCCGGTATGCGAAAAAGATCCGGCTCCATCCCGAACTGAGTCCCATGTACGATCTCGACGTGGCCGACACCTCGGTTTCGGACAATGATCTCGATTCCTTCGGCGATGTGACACTCCGAAAAAGCCTCGTGCTGGCGAGCCTCGTGGCAGCTCTCGGAGTCATCGTGTACGGCGGAGTCAAGCTCAGTTGGGGGCTCAATGAAAGCAGCGCCGCCTTCATCTGGTTGGGGATCATCGCCGGAATATGCGCTGGATTCTCCCCCAGCAGGATCGCTTCGTGTTTCGTCGCCGGAGCGAAACGCATGGTCGCCGCCGCACTCATCATCGGCCTGGCACGCGCCGTCTCCGGGGTGCTCTCCGCCGGACTCGTTCTCGACACGGTCGTCAACGGCCTTGGGCGCGCCCTGCTGGTGGTTCCCACATTCCTTCAGGCCATAAGCATGTACATCGCAAACCTCGTGGTGAATATCTTCATCACTTCCGGCAGCGGCCAGGCGGCGGTCATCATGCCCATCTTCGCTCCGATCGCCGACATGGTGGGCATCACCAGACAAACGGCGATTCTGACGTTCAACTTCGGTGACGGCTTCTGCAACTACATTCTGCCGACCTCGACGGCGCTCATGGGCATTCTCGGTGCAACGAACATCCCCTACGACAGGTGGATGCGTTTCATGTGGCGACTCTTTCTCATCTGGGTTCTCCTCGGCTCCATACTCTCCCTGATCGCCCAGATCATCAACCTTGGGCCGGCATGATCACCACCGACGGAGACACAACGACAAGGACACGCCGAGGCTTTTCACCGCCACAGCCGTCACAGTCGTTTGGATTCTCACTTTTGCAAGGTATCAATCCTGTTTCCGGCACACCTCGCTCTTCAGAGGTCGTGTTTCAGACACGACACAGGACAACACCACAACGTAAAATATTTTTCAAAAAGCAAGAGAATGGAGTTGTTTTTCGTGCAGAGAAAAAAACGTCTTTTCGCGCTCCTGGATGAGAAAAGGGCAACTCTGACCACCATGGCCGACTCTCTCTTCGACAATCCGGAGACGGCCTTCGAGGAGCATAAAGCCGTCGAGCTGCTCACAAGCTCTCTCGAAAAAAACGGTTTCGCCGTCGAAAAAGGTGTCGGCTCCCTTCCCACGGCTTTTCGCGCCGTGTATGAAAACGGATCCGGCGGTCCATCCATCGGATTGCTCTGCGAGTACGACGCATTGCCCGGAATGGGACACGGGTGCGCCCATCACATTCAGGGTCCGGCCATCGTCGGCGCCGCCGAAAGCATCAAAGCGGTGATGAGCGACGGCGAACTGCCCTTTCGCCTGGTCGTGTACGGAACCCCCGGTGAAGAAGGGGGGGGCGGAAAGATACACATGCTTGAAAACGGCTGTTTTCGGGATATCGATCTTGCACTGATGACCCACGGCGGTCCCGCCACACAGACAGACGTGAAAAGTCTTGCTCTGGCCACTCTCACGGTGACGTTCCACGGAAAGAGCGCACACGCTGCATTGAAGCCGGAGGAGGGGCGCAGCGCTCTCGACGGGCTTCTTCTCTGTTTTCAGGGGGTGGAATTTTTTCGGGAACACGTTCGGGAGGACACGCGGATGCACTACACGATCCTCGACGCGGGCGGACCTGCCAATGTGGTTCCTGAGCGAGCGCAGGGGGAATTCATCTTTCGGTCGTACAGCTCCGCCCGTCTCGACGCAATTCTGGAACGCTTCGACGACATCGCCAGAGGAGCGGCCCTCATGAGCGGGACCATCGTCACCGTCCAGAGAATGAAACGGCTTGACAGCAAAATCCCGGTTCTCGCACTCAACGAGCTTCTGATGCACAACGCCGAACTCGTCGATGCTCCGACGCGGCGCCCTCCCCGGGAAAAGACCGGTTCCACCGACTTTGGCAACGTCACCTCCGTGCTTCCCGGAGCGGTCATTCGCGTCGCTTTCGTTCCCGAAGGAACGCCGTCTCACTCAGAGGAGTTTCTCCGCGCCGGAAAAAGCGATGAAGCTCACGCTGCGACACTCTCTGCGGCGAAGATCCTCGCCGGAACATGCTGTGACATCCTGGAAAATCCGGAACTGATACAAAAAATCACCGCTGATTTCACGGCGGCGAAGAAAGAGGCACGCTGACGCTTCGGACAGACGCCGGCGGCTCCTCATTGCGCCACCGAGTTGTGTACGTCACGCTGTGCAAAAAGGCTTTCATGGTGCTCGGCGGCCTCCAGCGACGGTTCTTACAACCCTGACAGCACTCACCGTCCGGAAACAAGAGTACGCCAAGACGAAGGGGGCGCTTTGGAAGCGCCCCCTTCGTGTCTTGTTCGCTTTCTCCAAAAAGCGGCGCACCGCTACGTTTTCAGCAGTTACCGCCGCAACTGCAGCCGCAGCCGCAGCCGCTTCGCATGGCCCGAAGGGCCGTCAGATACACGTCCAGGATGCCCTGAAGATTTTCCGCGCAACAGTCTCCACAGGCCCCCGTCGCGGCGACGATATCCGCCACCGTCTCGGCGCCCTGGGCGATGGCGCGCACCACATCACGCTTGGTCGTTCCCGTCGCGGCGCACACCACGGTGTGCTGCGACGCTTTTTCCCAATCCATGTACTCTTCCTCCTCGTCGTCTCGATTTCATTCCGATGTGTTTTCTTTCCTTGCGCTGCATCTCTTTTTCTTCGTACCCCGGGCACACCGGGCACCCTTCTTTGCTCACCACCGAAGAAGCGTCACGCCGAAAATATCCCGCAGGGACAGAAACAGCCCGAGCAGTACAAGAACGGTTCCCGTGGAAATCCGAAGAACCTTTTCAACGGCCTGAATCCGTCCGAAGGCTTTTCCGGCGCCCTTCAGGCCATAGGCCACGAGAAAGGCGGCACCCACAGCGGGCAAGGCCGAGCCCAGTCCGAACGCTGCGGGAAGGGCGAGGAACGAGCCCGTCTTCACCACCAGGGGAAGCAGATTGCCGAAGAAGAGGGCCGCCGACACGGGGCAGAAGGAGAGCGCCAAAAGCGCCCCCAGAAGGAAGGTCCCCAGATCCCCCAGCCGGGAGAGGCGCTCCTGAACCCCCATTCCTATTCCCTTGCCGATGGAGGGGAAGGCGAGGAGTTCCAGAAGAACCATGCCGGTGAGGATGAACAGAGGGCCGAGCAGTTTGCCCATCTCCCCCTGGAGAAAGGCAGAAATTCGCGGCAGCGACGCAAGTCCCCAGGCGGGAAGGGCCGCGAGAAACACGTAGGCCACACCTCTGCCGATGCCGTAAAGAATTCCTCCCCGCAAGGCCGCAAAGGGATCGCTCACCCGACGGGCAAGAAAGGCCACCATGGCAAGATTGCTCGCCAGAGGACAGGGACTGAGAGAG
This sequence comes from Synergistaceae bacterium UBA5560, assembly GCA_002425685.1. Classification (GTDB taxonomy): domain Bacteria; phylum Synergistota; class Synergistia; order Synergistales; family Aminiphilaceae; genus Aminiphilus. The sequence continues at coordinate 43,858 of DIMS01000077.1, forward strand.
AGAAGAATGCCCAACCAGAAGGCGCCTCCCAGCGCAACAAAAAGCGCGCTATCCATCCTGCCCCTCCAGAAAAGCGCGACATGATTCCTGCACGTAGGTCACATAGGACGGTTTGTCGTTCAGGAGATTCCAGATACGGTCCAGATTCTTCCAGCGAAGAATTTCATCGCCTTTCTGTTCGGTGAGGATCACCGACTGGGTGGTGAGGGCGAAATCGTCCAGGAAATGCCGGTTCTCCGCCTCCATGACGTCCACTGAAAGAAAATGCATCTTTCCTGCGGCAAGCTCCTGGGGAAAAGCCTGCTCCACCGCCTCTTTGGCGTACTCCTCAAGGAGCGTGCACGAAACGCACCGGGTCGCACCATGGAAGTAATAAACCATGATGGTCGTCCCTTCCGCGCCCTCCCCGGACTCCTTCACCGTCTCCGTCTTTCCCGCTTCCGTCGTCCCGGACCGCCACGCTCCTCCGAGCCCCCACCAAGCCAGGCTTGCCGCGAGAAAAAGCACCAGAACTCCCGTGATCCACCGTCGCACCGTCGTGTTCATGAACGTCGAATCCCTCCATACGTATCGCGGTAACATCCGTGGCAACCTCTGCATAACGCTACACCAACCTCTGCTCGCGTCGCGCTCTGCGAGGCCTTCGCAAAGCCAACGTGGCCTTATTGCAGAGGTTTCTTGGGTTTGCGTTTCTCGGAAGTCCGTTTTTTCCGCCGCAGTCCACCCTGTCTTCGGCAGAAACGACACCGGCGTGTTTCACGCCTCCGGAGCCGTCCTTCCTAGGCAACAAGCGGGACTATGTGGTAATCTTAGCACATAAAAAGCACGCACTCTCTCGGTATTTTTGCCGAGAACCTCCGATGCACTTCCGTTTTTTTGACACTCCGAGGCCGAACGACACTCTCCCCGGAAGGGAAGAACAAAAATCCGTCTCTGGAGCGCTCGAAAGAAACGACCGGTGCTTCCGGAAATGAAAGGCAGGTGATCGTCCATGAAATGTCTCCGCATCACCTCCGCATACTGGCTCGAAACCGTCCGGCGTCACGGAGGTGATTTCCGTCTCGAGTGGAAGACGTTCATCTCCGGGTGATGAATGGCTTTCAAAGGCCCGGTGGGCCTTTTCGGAAAACCGGAGAACATCAAGGGATACGAACCTTTCGCCGTGGAAGACACCGAGAAGACGGTCTGCTGGATCTCTGAAAAGGTTCTCGCCACCTTCACCGCATCTCCCGAAGAGGAACACCTCTTTTTCGTCGAGGGTACGGGCCGCCTGCGTCTCCGTTTCGTCGAAACGGGCACGTTCTGACGCGACGCCGAAGGCTCCTCCCGGCGCAATCGCCAACAGCGAGCCCCTTTCCGCCGCCCGGCGCGGGGCTCGTTGTTGCTTGCCTGCACAGGATAGGTTATGCGCTGCATGGACACCACGAGGACCGAACAGCTGGAACTCAGGCGGACAAAACGCCGAAAAACCATCCGGCGATCGTGGAGAGCACCACCACGATGCTCACGTAGGCGGCGGTCATCTTGGTACCGATGACGCTCCGGATGACGAGCATGTTCGGCAGCGAGAGGGCCGGTCCGGCAAGGAGCAGCGCCAGAGCGGGCCCCTTGCCCATACCTGCGCCGAGAAGTCCCTGGAGGATGGGCACTTCCGTGAGCGTGGCGAAGTACATGAACGCCCCGGAGAGGGCGGCGAAGAAGTTTGCGAAGAGGCTGTTGCCCCCGACGAGAGCGCTCACCCAGGCGCTCGGAATGAGCGCCTCATGCCCCGGGCGCCCGAGGAGGAACCCCGCCACGAGCACGCCGCCGAAGAGCAGGGGCATGACCTGGAGTGCATAGCCCCAGGTGGAGGAGAACCACTCCTGCCGCTCCTCCGCCTTGAACCAGAAGGCACTGGCGAGAACGGTGAAGGCAAGAGCCGCACCCGCCACGTGCCACTTGACGGCGTACACGGAAGCCCAAAAACTCTCCGACACCTTCGGCGCGGCCCAGTTGGCGAAGACGAGGAACGTCACCATTCCAGCCATGTGGAGGCTCGTCTTCCAGAGCGGGCGCCCTTCTTCCTCGGGAAGCTGGGCGAACCCCTTCTGGCGGCTCTCTTCGGTGTTGCGGAAGAAGAAAGCCATGAGCACTCCCACCACCACGCTGAAGAGGACGGCCCCCACGGCTCGGGCGATGCCGAGTTCCGCCCCCAGCACTCGGGCGGTGAGGATGATCGCCAGGGCATTGATGGCCGGACCGGAGTAGAGAAAGGCCACGGCGGGACCAAGTCCCGCGCCGCGCTTGTAGATCCCCGCAAAGAGCGGGAGCACCGTACAGGAACAGACCGCGAGGATCGTTCCCGACACGGCGGCCACCGAATAGGCGACGACTTTTTTCGCCTCCGCTCCCAGGTACTTCATCACCGCCTGCTGACTCACGAAGACCGAGATGGCCCCGGCGATGAAGAACGCCGGAACCAAACAGAGAAGGACATGCTCCCGGGCATACTCGTGCATCATGGCAAGAGATTCGACCACGGAACCGGCGATGCGTCCGCTCTCGGCGGGGAGATAATAGAACACCAGGAAGAACCCTAGAATCCAAAGGAATTTCTGTCGATCACTCATCGGTCGTCACCTCGAAAAGAAATTTCGTCTATGTGGCGAAAATCGCACATAAAGTTCCGAAAAAAGCCCCCGACGTGCGTCGGGGAGCTCTTCTTTTCTTGGTCCCTTCAAACAAAAGCACCAAAAACGCTCCCGAAACAGGGAGTCAATCGAGCACGGACCTGACCTGTCCCCGGTCCCGCTAGGCCATCTTCGAAAGGAGTGCCTTGGCCTCCTCGACGGAAAGAACCTTGCCTGCGGCAAGGACCTTGCCGTCCACGGCGAGCCCTGGCGTGGCCATCACGCCGAAGTCCATGATCTTATCAACTTCCGTCACCTTTTCGATCTCAAAATTCAACCCCAACTGGGTCGCCGCTTCCGAGGCGGCCTCGGTGAGCTTTTTGCATTTGGGGCAACCGATACCAAGAATCTGAATCTTCATGAGCGCAAACCCTCCCTCGTCGTCTGTCCGCTCTTGCTTCCGCAGAATTTCCGCGGAACACCCTCACAAGCGGTTTCTCCACGCGTCTCCCCGAACACAGAGGAGGCATTTCTTCTCTCCAACAGGGGGCATCCCGACCCCTCCGATCCGTTTCCGTCCGCCAACACATCCACGCAGGAAAGAATCGCCGTCAAACAATGCATGCGCATGCGATAGAAGACGTTGAGTCCCTCCCTGCGATCCTCGATGATGTTCAGCATGCGAAGAATGGACAGATGCTTGCTGATGGTGGTTCGATCGCAGGAAAAGGCACCAGCGATGTCGCAAACGCACCGCTCTCCCCCCGAGAGCAACTCCACGATGGCCAAACGAACCGGATGGGAGAGTCCCTTGAAGATGTCGGCCTTCTTCCGTTGCCGGTCCATCCGCACGACCCCCTCTTTGTGGCAATGTTGCCACTAAAGAACGAGCTTGTCAAGCCTCCTGCCAGGTCTGAAGAATCAGTTCGAGGCACCCCTCAAAATGCGCCGTGTCCCCGGTTCGCTCGCAGGCTGGGGACACGGTGGAACGAAAGAGCACTCTCCGGCGGATGCATCGGCGCGTTCCCGGCGGGAACGGTCAGGCGGTCTCGGACAGACTCTCGAAGGGTGATTTTGAGAAGGCGAGCCGGAAGCGTCCCACGGTCTGCACGGTGAAAAGGTAGTCTCCCTCCGGCATGGGCCCCATCTTTCTCCAATTCTCCAACACATCCTTGTGGATGCGGCAGGTCATCCCGCCGTCCCCCTCGATGGCGTACTCCTCGTACCCCTCCCCGCTCTCGGGAAACCCCAGATAGGCTGCCGCACCCTTGTAGACGGAGCAGCATCCCATGATGATGTTCCGCCACTGGATGAAAAAGCTCTTGGTCGGATTCTCCAGGATCTGCTCCAGCCAATAGTCGGAGGTGATGCGTATCGTGGCATTTCTCGTCTCACTCACAGGTCGTTCCTCCGTTCTGTCCGTGCGCTTCTTTCCGGCGCCTTTTTTCTCTCCGTCTCGGGGTCCTCCCCGCCCTTTGCTCCTTCATCCGCTCCATTGCAGAACTTCGTACGCCTGAAGACCTGGAGGCGCTTCCCGTCCTCCCGGAGGAGACGCTCCTTCGGCAACTCCTCCAGGAGTGCCGCAAGGAAGGGGGAGCGGGCAAATGCCTCCAGGTGCAACCGGTAGTGCATCCACTGGGCCCGCCGCTCGCAGGAGACGAGACCGGCCTCCCGAAGACGGTTGAGATGCCGGGACGCGTTGGGTTGCGACAGGCCCAACAGTGCCATGAGATCGCACACGCAGAGTTCTCCTTCGCGGAGGAGATGCAACATGCGAAGCCGGGTTTCGTCTCCGAGGACTTTCAAAAGCCGTGCCGTCTCCACGTTGTTCCACACCTCCTTCCGAGACATCGCTTCGGCGACGCCAGTATATTCATATTCAGTTATATGCGTCAAGATGAATACACCGAACCGGCTCCTGAAAAAAGCCGGTTCGGCGATGGGGTTTCTTTCGAAAAAATCCTCGGAACGTGACTTCCTTCGGGCGGAAAAGCCTCAGTCTTTCCGGAGAGCATTCAGGAAGGGACGGATGTCGCCCTCCGGGAGGGGGCGACTGAACCAGAATCCCTGGATCACATCGCAGGAGGTGGTGGTGAAGCGCACCTGCTCCTCCGTTTCCACTCCCTCGGCGATGATCTGCAGGCCCAGCTCGCGGGCGAGCTGGATGATGGCCCAGACGATGAGTTCGTTCTCCTTCCGTTCGTGCAGGTTTTGGATGAAGGAGCGGTCGATCTTCAGCGTATCCAGGGGAAGCGTCCGGAGATAGGTGAGCGAGGAGTAGCCCGTTCCGAAATCATCCAGAGCGACCCGCACGCCGTGGGACTTGAGCACCCTGAGATTCTCCAGGCTCGTCTCATAGGACGTGAGCAAGGCCGTCTCGGTGATCTCCACCTCGAGCGCCTCTGGAGGCAGCTCCGTCTCCTCCAGGATGCGAAGCACCTCCCAGGCGAATCCCTCCTGCTGAATCTGCCGCGTGGAGAGGTTTACCGCCATGTGGTGCACCTCGCCTCCGTCGAGCAGTTCCCTGGCGAAACGGCAGGCCCGACGCAGGGCGAACTCACCGAGGGGGAAGATGAGTCCGGAACTCTCCGCCACCGGAACAAACTCGCCGGGAGAGATCCATCCGAGTTCCGGGTCGTTCCAGCGGAGCAGCGCCTCGAACCCGACCACGCGCCTGGAGACGGCGGAGAAAAGAGGCTGGTAGTGCAGCGAGAGCAGCTCCTGCGAGACCGCATCGCGGAGACGACGCTCCAGATCGACCCTCCGGAGCAGGTCCTGGTTGAGGTTCTCCTCGTAGAAGACCAGGTCCCCGCGGCATTCCGCCTTGGCCTTGTGCAGGGCCATGTCGGCCTTCTTGAGCAGTTCCCCCGGGTCCGTCCCGTCATCCGGAAAGAACACCACCCCGGCGGTGAGAGAATAAAAGTGCAATGTTCCCTCGTCGGCGAAGGGATCGGCAAAGGTTCCGAGCAGGCGCCGTGCGTAGGACTCGATCTCCTCCCGGGAATCCTCTCCTTCGCGGAGCACCAGGAACTCGTCGCCCCCCACGCGAGTCACCAGGTCCTTTTCCGTGGAAACCGCGAGAAAACGCCTTGCCGCATCCTGGAGAACCAGATCTCCACTGGCATGTCCCAGGGAATCGTTCACGATACGGAAGTCGTCCACGTCGAGGAAAAGCAGGGCACCGCTGGTTTCTCCGTTCCGAGCGCGTCGGAGCACCTCGTCGAGACGTTCCAGCAGAAGGCGCCTGTTCGGCAGATCCGTCAAGGCATCGTAGTAGGCCATGCGGTGGATCTGTTCGTCCCGAAGCCGTTCTTCGGTGATGTCGAGCATGAAACCCATGACGCTCGTGACGTTTCCTTCCTGTCTGATCGGCGCGAGGATGTTGCGATAGTGCCGGATCGTACCGTTTCTGGGGTCCTTCGCCTGCACTTCGAAGTCCACCACGGCCCCGGCCCTCGCCTGGCGGAGTTTTTCCCCCCAGAGCTCCCCGGAACCCCGATCGCAATTCGCCTCCTCGTCTCTCCTGCCGAAAAGGTTCCCCCGCTTGGCAAGAGAAAGATCGTTCTGGAGGATGATCCGTCCCTCCATGTCATGGACCCAGAATTCGACGGGAAGATTGCGCACCAGCGCCTCCATGAGCGCACGATGCTGCTGGAGCCGCTCCTCCGCGTTGCGCCGATCCGAGATGTCTCTGATGATGCTCTGCATCGTGCCGTCGGGAAGGCGCTTCGTCCGCATTTCCACCCAGAAGGACGTTCCATCCCGGCGAAGGAACTTCCGCTCGTTCGTCACGGTGGCGCCTCGTTGCAGCTCTTCCCTTTGCAACGGCTTCCGGCGCAGTTCCTCCGGGGGGAAAAGCCTTTCCACAGGACGTCCGAGCATCTCCTCCAGAGAGAAACCGGTCCATGCCAGAACCTGGGCGTTCGCCTCGAGGACGCCCAAGTGCTCATCCGCCCGAACAATTCCGTCCACGGCCTCTTCGAAAAAGACCTGAAGCTGTTCCTCCCGCTCCTGGAGACGGCGCGTCGCGCTCCGCATGTCCTCATACAGGGAAAGGAAACCCGCGAGCAGGCGTTCCGCCTCGGAACCGGGGCGATACTGCGCCACGGGAAGATCCGGCACCTTTTCGGGATGGTTCCTGAGCTCGTCGATGGCGGCGGTGAGGCGGCATAGCTCGAGAAGAGCGGCTTCAGCAGGCGCGCCGCCAAGGTAAGTCCTCCACCGAGAAGGACGAGGGAAAGAAGGAGAACTTTTCCCATGAAAAGACGAAAATCCTTCTCCAGGTCGGTCACGTACATACCCGTACCAATGTAGCAGGAAAGTTCCGGAATCCCCGCCACATAGGAAATTTTCCGCTGCGGTTCCTCGGAATTCGGCGGCGGATATTCGTAGGAGACGTAGCCGCCGCCAGCCCTCGCTCTCTCGACGAGGGCCCGGATGATGAACACGCCCCGGGAATCCCGGAGTTCCGCCTGGTTCGTGCCCTCCTTGGCGCGTTCGTAGGGCTGCACGAGCATGGTACCGTCGTAGTCACTCATGAAGACGTAATTGGGACCGAACACATCGTCATAGGTCATGCGTCGGATAAGGTCCGTCACCTGACGAAGCGCCTCCTCCTTCGGCAACATGCCCTGGTTATACCGGGCAAGGATCGGCGCGATGGAACGGGAAGCCACCTGGACAATGCGCCGGATCTCGTTCCGACGCTGCTGCTCCAGGTTTTTCAACTGAGCGACGTACAGAAACACGAACAAGGCCGCCAGGGCGACCATCAGCGCGGTCACGGAGAAAATCAGGCGCGTCCTCGTGTCATCGAAGCGTCTCATTGAGAAGAGCATCTCCCGACTTCCTTCCCCTGCAGGACGAAATGATCCGTCGCCCACGATTCTTCGATGGAGCTCCCCGGCTCCATTATGGAACGTTCCCTCGCTTTTGACAATCATTACAACGGTCTAAGAAAGTGAAGCGACCACGCTTCATTTCCCGCACAATCGAAGTTTCCACCCCGAGCGCCGCGACTGCGACAGGAAACGTCGCCTGCAACGGGAAACGTTTCTGCATTGTTCTGTCGTACTGCTTTATGACCATCTTTGTTTTCTAACAAAACAAAAAGACATACGCTTGAACGATTGTAGTTCTTCTTCTACACTGAGAGTGGAAACCCGTACATTTCCGGGAGAAACCGAGCCGGGAAAGACCGGCCCGGAAAGAGTCGAAGAGAGAGGGGGAAGAGTCATGTCATCACTTTCGGGACATCCACAGAAAACCGCTCGTTCGTCCGCCTCGGAAAAAGGACATTCGCCCCGGAAGAATCCACCGCAAACATCCGCCGAAACGACAGGAAGAGAAATCCGGGGCATCTCATTACGACAGAAACTCCTGGGGACCACCGTTCTGGTGGTTCTGTTCGCCGTGCTCGCCACCACGGGTACCGCAGTCTACATCTTCTCCGCCACCATGGAGGAAGAGGCCGGAGGGGACGCGGAGCTCGCCGTGAACGGACTGGAGCAACTCCTCTTCCGGCAGCGGGACAGAACGGAACTGCTCGCCCGGAATCTGGCACGCTTCGGGAACGTGGTCGACGCCGTCCGGGAGGGAGACACGCGAATCGTGCTGGAAAGGTTGACGCCACTGGCGAAGGAACAGGGGCTCGATTTCGTGACCGTCACGAATGCCGAGGGCATCGTGGTGGCCAGGACACACAGCCCGGAACAGAAGGGGGACAGTGTCCTCGGCCAGAGCAACGTCCGGGAGGCCCTGAAAGGGCGCACCTACGCCGCTGTGGAATCCGGCACGGTGGTCCGCCTCTCCGCCCGGTGCGGCGTTCCTCTTCTGGACGGGGAAGGACGGCTCGTGGGCGTGGTGAGTGCCGGCATCTCCCTCGAAAATTCTTCTCTCGTGGACGAGGGAAAGAAACTCTACGGCACGGAGATGACAATCTTCATCGGCGACGAACGCCTCACCACCACCATCGAGAGGGATGGAACGCGCCTTGTCGGGACAAAACTCGACCCCTCCATCGCCAGGATCGTCCTCGAAGAAGGCAGGCCTTACGCAGGAAGAGCCGAAATCCTAGGGATCCCCTACATCACCGCGTATAAACCTCTCCTCGGACCCGACGAAAAACCTCTGGGCATCCTCTTCGCGGGAGAAGCACTGGAGACACTCATCGACACCAGGAATTCCGTGCTCCGCATGGTACTCCTCATAGGGGCGGCCGTCCTCGCCGGAGCCATCGGCGTGTTCACGATTCTCTCGGGACGTATCGTGAACCCCCTCCGCCGGGTTGCGGATCTGGCGAAACAAGCGGGGGAGGGGGATCTCTCCTTCGGCAGGAAGGACTTCGGCGTCTCCAGCCGGGATGAGCTGGGTTCCATGGCGGACGCCCTGGCGACCATGATCTCCCGCCAGAGGGACATGGTCATGGACGTGCAGAGGGAAGCCCGTCGTTTCGCCACCGCCGCGGAATCGCTTTCGGCCTTCTCGCAACAATCCGTGGCATCCATGGAAGAGGTGAAGAAATCCCTCGAAAAGGCGAACACCCTTTCGGAGGCGAACGCCGCCGCGCTGGAGGAAACGAATGCCGGAGTGGAGGAGGTTGCCTCCAGCGCCTCCACCACCGCCTCCAGCGCCACCGAGGGAGCCGAGGCCTCGGCGGCGGCGACCCGCATGAGCGACGAGGCGGCTCACCAGGTGGAGGAAACAGTGCGAAAGGTCCGAAGCGCCGGGGAAAAATCCCGTGAGACCGCGACGGTCGTCGAAACCGTCGGGCGTTCCGTGGAGTCCATCACGAGCTTCATCGCCACGATCCGCAACATCGCGGACCAGACGAACCTGCTCGCGCTCAATGCCGCCATCGAAGCCGCACGGGCGGGCGAGGCGGGACGGGGTTTCTCCGTGGTGGCGGAGGAAGTCCGTAAACTGGCGGAAGAGTCGGCCACCGCGGCGCGGGAAGTGGAAACGCTGGTTTCATCCCTGACGCAACAGACCGACGGAGCACTTCGCTCGTCGAAGGATGTGGAAACGCTGACAATTCAGGCGGTCTCGGACTCCGAAGAAGCGCGGAAACGCCTTGCGACGGCACTCACGGAGGTTGCCCGTCTCGACGACGTCATGCAGAACATCGCCGCCGCCGCGCAACAACAGGCCGCGGCGAGTTCGGAGATGGCCCAGAGTGTGGACCAGATCACCAAGGCCACGGCGGAAACAGTGCGCCTCATGGAGGGCATTCGCACCGCCACGGACGAGACGACCCATGCGGCAAGCCGTGTGGCGGAAGAATCCGAGACGCTTTCCGAGGGAGCGACAACGCTTCGGAGTCTTCTGGAGCGCTTCACCACCGGAGAAACGGATTCCGGGGATCCCGCCGGAGCACTTCCTCCATCCCCAAAGCACCCTCTCTCGGAACGGGTGAAACGGTAGCGCGGAACCCTCCTTTTCCGGAAAACATGCTCCGAAGACTTGCGAAAAACGCACGGCAATGCCCCGAGCCCCGGACATTTCTCCGGGGCTCGTTCTGTTTGCCGGAGAACGCGCACCTCCGCACATTCCACCCGCAACAGCCACGTTTCGCTTGACAAAGGGAGGATCAAGGATGACACTATTTTTCAAATTAGTGGCACCTCCTTCGCATGATTTCCGAAGTGTGCCCGAGGAGGCTGAATATCATGGTCGAAACGCATTGTATCCGATTCCACGTCGCCCCGTCGTCCCGCAGGACGGCACGTTTCACTCGCCCCTTTCAAAAAGAGAGCTTGTGTTCCCTCTTCGTTCTGACGTTTCTCCTCTCTCTCCTTTGGGCCGGCGGCGCCTCCGCCCATTTTCAGGTGATCCTTCCGGACAGAAACATCGTCGCCCAGGGAGAGCCACGGACGATCACCCTGGACCTTCGTTTCACCCACCCCTTCGAAGGACAGCTCATGAACATGGCATCGCCGCTGCGCTTCGGCGTCGTCGCCCGGGGAGAGACCACGGATCTTTTGGGCACGCTCACGAAGGTGGAGCACGCCGGTGGGCTTCTTTCCTGGAAGGGCACCTTCGACGTCACGCGCCCCGGGGACCACATTTTCTTCGTGGAACCCGAGCCCTACTGGGAGCCTGCGGAGGGGAAATACATCGTGCACCTCACGAAGACCGTGGTGAACGCCTTCGGCATGGAGGAAGGATGGGATGAACCGACGGGCCTCCGGGCGGAGATCCTGCCCCTCACCCGCCCCTACGGCCTCTGGGCCGGCAATTCCTTCACCGGGCAGGTTCTCGTGGAGGGAAAACCGCTCGCGGGAGCGGAGGTCGAAGTGGAGTTCCTCAACGACAACGGCGCCGTGAAGGCCCCGGCGGACCCCTTTGTCACCCAGGTGGTGAAGACCGACGATCGGGGGATCTTCTCCTACACCATGCCCTGGGGAGGCTGGTGGGGGTTCGCCGCCCTCGCGGAAGCCCCGGAGACGAAAAAGGCCCCCGACGGCACCGACGCACCTATCGAGCTCGGCGCCGTGCTCTGGGTCCGGACCGAGAACCGCCCGTAAGCCGTAGGCCGGAACCGGGCACAAAAAAGAAGCCTGCCTCTGCAGGGATCTTCGAAGGCAGGGAAAGGATCTCATTCATGCACATCGCGGAAGGAGTGCTCTCTTTGCCCGTGCTCGTCACGGGAGGCGCCGTGGCTGCCCTGGGCACTGCGGTGGGGCTGCGACATCTCGACGCGGACACCATCCCCCGGGCGGGGGTCGTGTCCGCCGCCCTCTTCGCGGCGTCGCTCATTCACGTGCGCCTCGGCGCATCGAGCCTGCATCTGGTCCTGAACGGCGTGGCGGGGCTCCTGCTGGGAAGCGCGGTCTTCCCGGCCTTTCTCGTCTCACTCTTCCTGCAGGCTGTGCTCTTCCAGTTCGGCGGCCTGATCGTGTTGGGGGTGAACACGGCGGTCATGGCCTGTTCGGGCTTCGCCGCGGGAATGGCAGCACGGTTTCTCCTCCGCCGGGGAACCCCCGCCTTCGTCGCGGGCTGCATCGCCGGAGGCGGAGGACTCCTCGGCGCGGCGCTTCTCGCCGCCGCAGCACTCGCCGCGAGCGGCGAAGCCTTCGGCGCCGGCGCACGACTGCTTCTGGTGGCACATCTCCCCCTCGCGGCGGTGGAGGCCGCCGTGGGGGGGTGTGCCTGCACACTGCTGCTGCGTCGATTTCCCGATTTGTTTCGGTAGATCCATGAAGAACACGCACCGGGAGGAGGCCTTTTCGTCATGAACAGGAACTCATCCAGCAACACGTTCCCCGCGCTCCTGGAAATATCCCAAAAAAACCGTTCCGCGGCACGACGGCATTTCCACACCGACATGTCGCTGCGGACCGTGCTCCTTGTCCTCGGCCTGGCCCTGCTCGGCCTCACCCTCGCGCCCCATGCGGGCGAGGCCCATCGTCTCCTCGTCTTCGCCTACGTGGAGGGCGGAACCCTCTTGGGCGAGGCCTACTTCAACGACGGCGCCCCGGTAAAGCAATGCCCCGTGTCCGTCACCGACGACGAGGGGCGGGAAGCCGTCTCGGGAACCACCGACGAGGGAGGCCGCTTCGCCCTCGTTCTTCCCGAGGGGTTTCCGGCGAAGACACTCCTCGTCTCCGTGAACGGCGGCGGCGGCCACAAGGGAACATTCCGCCTCGACATGCCCGATGCGGGCTCTCCCCCGGTGAACGTCGCCCCGACTGCGGGAACAGCCCCCAGTACCGTCCTGGCGGAGCAAACCCCGCAGCCCTCGCCGTCCGAGGCTCCCTCCGGCGTGCTTCCGTCCCCGGAAGCACTGGAAACGTTTTTCACCGCGACTCTGGAGAAGGCTCTCGACGAAAACGCCGCCCTGCGGCGCGTGGCTCTTCTGGAGGGAAAACTCGCGGCTCTCCAGGAGGAGCTTCTCGTCCTTCGCCGGGAACTCGCCGGACCACGCATACCGGAGGTCCTCGGCGGAATAGGGTACATCATCGGCATCACCGGAGCCGCGCTCTGGGCGCTTTCCCGCAAAGGCGGGAGCGGAAAGAGATGAACGAACGCATTTCTCCCGCAGAACGGCCACACCCGGAACGGAGGGAAGCGGAAGGAGCCGCCGGGCGCGCACGGCGCGATCCGGACGACTTCCGCTCCTTGCCGACCTTCGGATGGGCCGATACCGAAGAGGCCTGCTGCGCCTCCCTTGCCCCGGAGCGGGGAGGCGAAACGGGCGGCACCGGAAACGTGCCGCTTCTGGAAAAGCTGCCCCCCGCCTCCCGGGTGCTTCTTGCGGTGTGTTTCGCCTGCGCCACCACTCTGGCTACGTCCCTTTCCGCCCAGGCGCTCCTTCTGGTCTACGGAGGCGCGCTGCTCCTTTTCTCCGGAGTCTCTCCGGGCCGTGCAGCGCGGCGTCTCCTGCCCCTGTGGGGAATGCTTCTCCTCCTCTGGGTGACGCTTCCCTTCAGTGCGCCCTCCCTCCGGGAAGGAACCACTCTCGCCCTTGCGGTGACGCTCAAGGCGACGGGGGCGCTCCTGGCCTTTCTCGCCCTGCTGGGAACGCTGCCGCCGGAAGAGCTGTTCCGCACCCTGGGCCGTTTCGGCGTGCCCCCCAAGCTGCTCCTGCTCTTCCACTTCACCCACCGTTACGCCTTCGTCTTCCGGGACGAGGCGGAGCGTGTCCTCAAGGCCATGCGCCTTCGCGGCTTTGCCGCTGGCCTGTCGCGGGAGAGCCTTCGCGGATGGGGATACCTGGTGGGGAGCATTCTGGGGCGAAGCCTGGACCGGGCGGAGCGTGTCGCGGCGGCCATGCGCCTTCGTGGTTTTACGGGAACGCTGCCGGCCATCGAGGAACCGCTTCCCCGGGGCAAGCGCCTCTGGACCGCCGGAGCGGTGGCCGCACCGCTTTTGTGCATCCTTCTCCTGGCGCAATGACCGCTTCTCGTACAGGCTCCGTCTCCTCAGGGCCGCCACTCCTCGAGGCACGCACGCTCTCCTTCGCCTATCCCCGCCAGAGGGAGATATTCCGGAACATCTCCCTCGCCCTGCGAAAAGGAGAACGACGTTCTCTCCGGGGCAGCAACGGCGCGGGCAAGACCACACTCCTGCATCTCCTGGTTGGACTGCTCCGCCCGGCGGAAGGGGAGATCCTCTTCGACGGAGCGCCCGTGACGGACAGACAGGACCTCGCCCGTCTCCGCGCCTCCGTGGGACTGCTCTTCCAGGATCCGGACGACATGCTCTTCTGCCCGTCCCTTCTGGAGGACGTGGCCTTCGGCCCGCTCAACCTCGGCGTTCCCAGGGAAGAAGCCCACAGGCGATCCCTCGACGTTCTGGAGCGGCTCGGCCTGACGCATCTCGCCTCCCGCCCTCCCTATACGCTTTCGGGGGGTGAGAAACGCCTCGGCGCCCTGGCGGCGCTCCTCTCCATGGAGCCGAAGGTCCTCCTCCTGGACGAACCCACCGGGGGTCTGGATGAAAGGGCCTGGGGCGTGCTCGTGGAGGAGCTTTCCAGAAACTCCGCGGCACTGCTCGTGGCCTCCCACGACGAAGAATTCCTCGCCGCCGTCGCCCCCGAGGGGTTTCTGCTCCGGGAGGGAACGCTCACCTCATTTTCTCCTGAAGAGAGCCTCCGGGAGCATCACCCCGCCACAACGCAGCAGCGCCCCCGCCGCTTCGCCTCGTAGAGGCGGCGGTCCGCCAGGGCAATCAGGAGATCTTTCGAGAGCGCACCGCGAAGGCTCTCTTCCTCGACGGAGGCGACTCCGGCGCTGAAGGACACTCTGAGGGATTCGTTTCCCCACGGAAAAGGAATGTGGCGCGTACGGGCCAGCAGACGCAACGTGCGACATACGGAAGCCCGAAGTCCTCTCCCGGGAAAAAGCAGAATGAATTCTTCACCCCCGAAACGCCCCACCACGTCCTCCGGCCCCAGATGCACCTCGAACAGCTCCACGAGCCCCCGAAGCACCGCGTCACCGGCGGGATGTCCGTAGGTGTCGTTGATCCGCTTGAAATGGTCCAGATCGAGAAAGGCCACGGAAAAAACGAACCCTTCGCGGAGGTGACGCTCGATTCCCTTCTGGAGAAGTTCTTCCATATACCGCATGGTGTACGCCCCCGTGAGAGAATCGCGACAGGCCATCTCCCGAAGCCGTTCCTCCGCGACATGCCGTTTCGTTACGTCTCCCAGGAGAAAGAGTATCCCCGGCACCTCGCCGTTTCTTCCCGGAAGAGGGCGACGGCGCACGTCCAGGTAGCGCGTGTTTCCGTCGGCCCCGACACACGCAATCTCGAGGCGAAGCGGTTCGCTGCCGTCGAGCAGCGGGAGAATCTCCTCCCATTCCGTGAGCAATTCCCTGGCGGAAGTTCCCATGAGAACGGCGCGTCGTTCCCGCACTCCGAGCAGCTCCTTCATGGCGGGATTCATGTCGATGATTCTTCCGTGCGTGTCCGTCACCAACACCCCGTCGTCCATGGTCTCCACCAGAAGGTTCCGGGCGATGGGAAGGAGATCGAGCATGCGATACCGGGTCATGCCGAGAAAGAGACACAGCCCCGCCAGGGCCATACCCAGAGGTGTCCAATCCCGCTGGGAGAAACGGAAGAGATAGAACACGCTTCCGAGAAGAGCGAACAGGCTCCCCGCGAGAATCGTGACGAGCTGCCCCCGGTAGGCGGCGGGGAGAGCGCGGAGGACCGAGACGAAGCGAACAATCCCGAGAAAGACCAGTCCGTAGGAATAGACCACGAAAAGGGAAAACCACGGCCCCCTTCCATAGGTGGCGATGTTCGTCGACACATCGATGACAACCCAGGACCAGAGAAGGTTGTGAAAGAAGTTCGTGGCCGCCACGAGCACCGTCGCGGCGGGAAAGAGGGACACGGCGATCACATGCTTCGCCGAAAGACGCCGTCGGTGATAGCCGAACGTTCTGGCCGCCAGATAAAAACAGACCGGAGCCGCGGCGATTCCAGGATAGGCGACCACGGACCAGAACACCTTCAGGGGCACCGTGGTGGCCGCGAGCTCGAACACGTCGGGCAACGCCCACGCCGCAGCAGCGAGCTCCAGGCACACCAGCGCGGGTGCCCCCGGCACGTTCCATCTCCGAGCCATGATGGCGGCGACGACAAACATGACCAACGCCGCCAGAAAATAGGCCACACTGGCTCCATCGAACCGGTAGAGCGAAAGGTCGAACATGGTGACCTCCTCTCGCGCTTTCCGTGAATCGGAATGTTTCTCCCGAGAGAAAACTTCGATCAACCGGGATGGTGCACCTCGCGTGCGTTGAGGTACACTTCGAAATTCAGTATCGAAAAGTTTTCATTTTCACACGGA